>JBAZHQ010000278.1:0-6136 GCA_041652235.1 Opitutaceae bacterium
GCGCGCGCAGGCTGTCCAGCAGGCGCCTGATCTCGGCAGGGTGATGGGCGTAGTCTTCGATGACCGTCAGGCCTTCCTCAGCCAGCAACACTCCCTGGCGGCGTTTCACCGACGGGTATTCCGCCAGCAAAGAAGGCGAAAGCACCGCTCCCATGAGCTGGGCGGCGGCGAGCGCGGCGGCGGCGTTGGCGGCGTTGAAAAGACCCCTCGCGCGAACGCTCGCAAGGCTGATGCCATATTTTCCCCCGAGGGAGAGCTGCAGTCCCTCGGGCTCATCCGAAACGATGGAGTACTTGAAGTCGCCGTTGGGCCCGAAAACCATGCCTCCTTTCACCGACACAGCCAGGCAGGTGGAGAGCGAGCAGGCCTCGGAGACCAGCACCGTTCCCACGGTGCGCGAGAACAGCGCGGAGAAGGTGGCGGCGAGCTCCGCGGGAGAACGGTAATAGTCGGGATGATCCCAGTCGAGGTTCGTGGCGACTGTGATTTCCGGGGAAAAACAGCCGATGGTGCCGTCGCTCTCGTCTATCTCAGCTACGATCCATTCGCTCCCGCCCGCCGCGGCAGGGGGGATCGAGTCGTCCGCGAACAGGCCTCCGAGGACATAACCGAAGGGCAGGCCCGCCTGGCGGAGCGCGACGACGATCATCGCCGTGGTCGTGGTCTTGCCATGGGCCCCGCAGACCGCGACCAGTTTGCGCCCGCGAACCACTTCAGCGAGCAGCTCCCCGCGACGCACGATCCGGATGGACTTCTCCGCGGCCGCACGAGCCGCGGGATGATCGTCGGCGATGGCGGACGAGCAGACAACGAGGTCGCATTCCGAACCCAGGGGCGATACGCGCACGCCGGCGAGTTCAAGCTGCTTGCGCATCGGCTCGGTGAGCGCGTCGTCCTCTCCGGAAACGAAGAAACCCAGATCCGCGAGAAAAATGGCCAGCGGGCCAAGCCCCATGCCTCCCACGCCCACGCAGTGAAGACGGCGGACTTGGCGGCCAAATAGCGTTGGAAGCGGGGCGCTCATGATTCCATCGGAGCCGAGTCCTTCTCGTCAGGCGTCTCATCGTCGTCCCGCCGGCCCGACGCGATCTTCTCAAGATCGGCCAGCATGAGATCGAGCGTGCTCGATTCGTCAATCAGCCGGAGATTGGCGCGAAGTCTCGCGAGCATCTCGTCGTCCGCCATGAGCTCGCAGACTTCTGCACGCAGGGAAGCCAGAAAAGACTGCTCGACGACCCGGCCCCCTCCCTGATCGGCAAAGCTGGCGGCGTTGGCCCGCTGGTGGTCGTCGGCCGAATGCGGAAAAGGCACGAGGATCGCGGGCACATGGCAGCGCACAAGCTCGGCCAGAGTGCCCGCGCCTGAGCGGGACACGACGAGATCGGCGGCGGATATCAGCTCGCCCATGCGGTCGCAGAAAGGAGTGAAAACCGCCTTGGCCATGCGGCCCGATGGAGTGCGTCGCTCAATGATCTCCTCGGCATCCTTCCCCAATCCCGTCACGCATACGACCTGCATCCCCGCCGCGAAAAGCGCGTCCAGCTCCCTGCGAACCCAGTGGTTGAGAGCCGAGGCCCCCTGGCTGCCGCCGAGCACGACCAGCACCTTGCCCTCGGGATCCAGTCCGAGGGAACGGCGGGCCGCGGCGGCGGGAACCGGCGCGATCTCCCGCCTCACCGGCAGGCCCGCGTGGCGTATGGACATGATGGACACAGCCGGTAGAATAACACCCGTCGGCAGATATATCCTCCGGGCTATATGTCCCAGAATGCGCACCGCCCGCCCCGGCACGCGGTTGGCCTCGTGCAGCGCGACAGGCACCCCGAAGATGCGCGCCGCCAGGGCGACGGGAGCGGAAGTAAAGCCTCCAAAGCCCAACACGCAGCCCGGACGCAATTCTCGCACAAGTTTCAGGCACGCATAAAAGCCTTTTGCCTGAGAGATCGCACAGCGAAGAAGGGTGACGGGGTCCCAACCGAAGCCGGTTCCCGGAATCCTCAGGAAACGCAGATGCGGATATTTCCCGATGAGGCGCGAATCCACCTTCTTCTGGCTGATGAGAAGCGTGACCGAGTGGCCGCGCTCCATGAGGGATTCGGCCAGGGCTATTCCCGGCGAAAGGTGCCCGCCGGTGCCGCCGCAGGAAAGCAGGAACACGCTCACGAACGCACCTCCTTGAACGAACGCCCGCCGTCGAGGAGGGCCGCCCTTCCCCAGGTGCGCTGGGTGTTGATGAAGATCCCCACGAGAAGCCCCATCAGCACGAGATTGGACAGGCCGGCGCTGATAAAGGGAAGAGACATGCCCTTCGTCGGGAATATGCCGGTGACGACTCCCAGGTTGATGATCGCCTGGAGGCAGATGAGGAGCAGGGAGCCGGTGACGAGAAGGAACTGAAACATGTTTGGCGCCTTCTTGAGATGCCGCAGCCCGGCGATGAAGATGACCGCGAACACGAGCACGACGGCCAGAGTGAAGAACAGCCCCAGCTCCTCGCCCACCACAGCAAAGATGAAGTCGGTATGCGCCTCCGGGAGAAACTTGTGCTGCTGCCTTCCCTGCCCCAGTCCCGCGCCCTCAATGCCGCCCGCGGCAAATGCAGCGAGAGCCTGGTAGAGCTGATAGGTGCCCCCCTGTTTGTTGCCCTCGACATCGAGAAAGGCGGTGAACCGGCGCAGCCGGTTGGGATTCTGTATGACCGCCACCGCAAAAAGCAGGGCCACTGCCGCGACGGTCGGAAGGATGTAGCGCCAGCGCGCGCCGGCCAGGAAAAGCAGGGTGAGACCCACCGCCACGGAAAGCGCAGCGGTGCCGAAATCGGGCTCGAGGAGTATCAGACCTGCAAATACGCCTATGATCGCCAGGGGATAGACGAAGCCTTTCTTGAGATCGTGGATGGATGTCTGGTTGATCGCCAGGTAATGGGCGAGGCAGAACACCATCGCCAGCTTGGCGAATTCGGACACCTGCAGGCGCAGGGGTCCGAAACCCAGCCAGCGCTTGCTGCCCTTCACCGATATGCCCAGGTGCGGCACCAGCACCAACGCCAGCATGAGCAGGGAGGCTCCGCCGATGAACCACACATACTGCCGCATGTCCTCGAGATCGAGCCGGCTGGCCAGCCAGCAACCACCCGCCGCCATCGCCACGCCCAGCAACTGCTTGTTGAGGTAGTAGTAGGGTCCCTGCTTGTACGCCGCGCTCGCGCTAAACAGGATGATCAGCCCGAGAAACGTCAGGGAGATCGCGCATACGGTGATGACGGTGGCCGGATTGACGGCAAAGCGAAGTCGTGGTGATTCCATCGAGTCTGCGGCTCGTGTCGCGAGCAATCCTTAGTTGGTGGGCGCGGCAACGGGTGCGTTGTCATCAAGCTTGATCACGGGAACGGTATTGCCTGTAGCGGGCTTGAGTCCCGCATCGAGGTCCTGTTCCGCGGAAGGGAGCCCGATCTTCGGCATCACGAAATCGGGATGCTTTGCGGGCGCTTTCTGCGCCGGGGCGGCTTCGCCTGCCGCGGCTTCCGAAACGGCGGCGCCGGCCTTGGCGGACTTGGGCGTCTGCCAGCCCGGAATCACCAATTCCTTGCCTGCACGGAGCATGGCGGGATTGGAAATGTTGTTGGCGACCGCTATGTCTCCGGCCTTCACGCCGTATTTGCGGGCAATCACAGCGAGAGTCTCGCCGGGTTTGACGACGTGCTTCACGCCACCGGAGGCTGAAGCCTTGGCGGCGGGAGCCTCGACGCTGGCAGCCTTGCTCGCCATCGCGGGACTGGTGGAAACCGTGCTTTCCCTTGGCGAGGAGGTCTCGGCAACCACTCCCATCGGCTTGCTGGGAACCACGAGCTTTTGGCCGACGCGAAGCGTCGCACCGGTCCTGAGATTGTTGGCGGCGGCAAGGTCGGACACCGGTATGCCGTGTTTCTTGGCGATCGACCAGAGGCTATCGCCTTTGCCGACGGTCAGGGCCGTCGCAGGTGTCACGTCGGCGACGGGCTCGGCCTGGAGCGCCGTGGACGCAGGCGTGTTGGGACGGGTCGGGCTGTAACGCGGCACGGAGATCGCCGTCGCGTTGGGGTCGAAGGAAATCCCCGTGGACGGCTCGGCGCCTACGGACTGGGGAGCGCCGCCCAGGGAGGACGCCTCAGAAGCGCCCGTCGAAGGCACGGTGACTGAAGGCGAACTCGAGGAAACGGTGTTCTCGGTGCTCGCAGGAGTGGGTGCTGGCTTTGGCTTCGTGCTGCAGCCTGGGTTGGCCATGATGAGCAGGAAGGCGAACGCGTGTACGAACGCGACGATACCGATGATACGTAGGACTTTCATGGGCGCGGAGTGTTGATTGCGAACGATTGATGTTGGAAAGATTTTCCCTGTGCCGCAACCGCCGCGGCAAGGTGTTTCACGAGGGTTTCGAAGACTTCGCCGCGGTGATCGTAGCCGCTAAACATGTCGAAGCTGGCAAACCCGGGGCTGAGCAAAACATTGTCGCCCGACGAAGCCAGCGCGGAGGCTTTCGCAACCGCCTCGTCCAGCGTCAGGTAAAGAGAATGGGGCACGCGATTCTCCCTGCATCCCTCGGCCAGCGCCTCCTTGGTGTCACCGATGAGGATGGCATGCTTCACTCTCGGGGCTATCCGACGGACGAAGGCGCGATGATCGCCCCCCTTGGCCTTGCCGCCGGCGATCAGTATGACGGGCGAGTCGAAACGCGAAAGCGCCGCTTCGACGGCATGGAAATTGGTGGCTTTGGAGTCGTTCCAGTATCCCACGCCCGCGATCTCCGCCACCCGGGCAAGGCGATGGCGGCCAAGCTTGAAGTTCCTGGCGGCGGAATAGAGATCCGCCTCGGCGAGGCCGGTCTTCCTCCAGTAGGCCAGGGCGAGGATGAAGTTTTCCCGCTGCGGATACTCGGCAAAGACAGTCCCCTCCAACCGGGAATCGGCCTCTTGCCCCTCGCTCTCGACCAGCGAATCTGCTGGAAGGGTGAAATTGAGGCGGTCCGCGTACCGTCCGACCGAGGAGCCCGCGACGACAACGGCATCGGGCGAAAGCAGCAGAAGCTGGTTCTTCGCGGAGAAATAGGAGGCCATGCCGGAGTGGCGTTCCAGATGGTCCTCCGCAAAATTCGACCAGATGATCGCATCCGCCTTGAAATGCGACATCGCCTCCGCCTGGAACGAGCTGACCTCGCACACCGCCGTGACCCCGGACGACCCGCCCTTTGTCTCGGCTATGAGGCTGCTGAACGAATAGCCGATATTGCCCGTGCCATAGGCTTGCTGCCCGGCATGCCTGAGCGCATGCGTGATGAATTCGGTGAGTGTCGTCTTCCCGTTCGTGCCCGTGATGGCCACGATGCGGCCCGCCCAGAACAGGGAGGCGAAATCCAGTTCGCACAGACAGGTGCAACCGGCCGCTGCGGCGGTCGTGAGCCAGGGATGCTCGTTTCTGAATCCCGGGGAGAAGACGACGAGGCTGTGCGCCGCCGCCTCCTTCGATGAGAAGCTGTCATGCTGCCCCGCCTCGCTCTTCCTGTCGTAAATCTCCGGGCGCGCGCCGATCATTCCCAAAAGATTGGCCACCGCTCGGCCGCTCACGCCGCCGCCAAAGACGGCGACGGGGCTGCCGAGCAGGGACTGGAGGATTTTGGGAACGGCGAGCGGCATGGTCAGCGGATTTTCAGCGTTGCCAGCCCGGCCAGGGCGAATCCGAGGGAAATTACCCAGAAGCGCAGTACGACCTTCGATTCAGGCCATCCGAGTTTCTGGTAGTGGTGATGGATGGGGGCCATGAGGAATACGCGTCGGCCCACGCCCGAACGGCGCTTCGTGATCTTGAATACGCCCACTTGAACGATCACGGAGAGCGCCTCCCACACAAAAACACCTCCCACGATGATGAGCGTCACCGGCTGGTGTATCATGAACGATATGACACCGATGAGGCCCCCGAGGGCGAGCGCGCCCGTGTCGCCCATGAAGACCTCGGCCGGGTGGGAATTATACCATAGAAAGGACATGCACGCGCCGATGAGGGCGCCGCAGATGACGGTGAGCTCGCCCGTGCCGGGCACGTAGCTGATCAGCAGATACTCGGCGATTCTCACGTTGCCCGTCGCATAGGCCATGATGCCG
>JBAZHQ010000279.1:0-1338 GCA_041652235.1 Opitutaceae bacterium
TCCGTCAGGGCTTGCTTATTGCGCCATGCCTTGAAGCTCCCACCTATAATCACATCCTCGGGCGGGTAGGTGGCGTTGGGCCAATCGGCTACATAGATATTTGCATCGTAAGCCGTCCAAGACTGAGGCGTGGAGGATGGATCAATAATCACCTCACCATCACCATATGGGCCGATGGATAGCGGGGTTGATTCAGTCAGGGAAGATATTTGCCCCGCCGAAAAACTTAGTGACAGTGATTCCCGGTAAATTCCTGCCTTGATTTTTACTACATCTCCACCAACTACGGGATTCGAGCGGTACTTATCAAAGCACTCCGAGAGCGTCTTAAAAGGCCCGGTTGTGCCACTAGTGTAAGTTGCCGACAGGCCACTATAGGTGTCTGATCCATTCGTGCCATCGACATAGAACGTGTCACCCGTTGCGGAATTGGCAATGGAATACGTCGCCATCTCGGTTTGGTCGAAATAGCGCGAACCTTCGGCGGGAGGCGATACCGTACCGCCCCTTCCCCCAACCCTGCCAAGCCGCGCTGATGCTATCGACATGGACGCAACGATGATTAAACATGCAAGTAAAAGTTTTCTCATTATTCCGCCGTCTTAAAGCCGCCGATTGAGATATAGACAGGATTCGCGCTGCCCGCGCTGTCCACGGTGATTTTGTGGTTGACTGCGCTGGTGCATCTAGGGCTTGTCATGGTATGAGCAACGCCGCCAAGCGAAGGAGCTGCCGCGTAGAACATGAGCGTTCCCGTTCCGATTGCGCCATTGTCCAACACTTGCACTACTTCGCTATTCGTGCCATCGGAGTTGTAAACGGTTACGTCCGTAATGCAGATCTTATAGGAGGCATCAGCGGCTATAATGTCCTGCTCGGTTGTGGCGTTCAGTGTGGCATTGCCAGAGGTCTTCAGCTCGAAGACGGAGTTTAAAAGAACAACCTGCCGGCCTTTAAGGTCTGATAGCGGATTGACGACATCGCCATCATCTACGCTCGCACCCTCGGTTGAATCTGCCAATAAAGCCGTGGGAACCGGAGGATTCGCAGGAGCTGCACCACGAGCCGCATCAGCGGTACCGGGATCTACCTTTATCGGCGTCATGCTCGCCACGCCTTGGACGGTGATTACATCGGCGCTTGCGGTTCCAGCGGTGCCAAGGGCGGGTTGCTTTGCGGCAGTTGAAAATCCGGTAATCGCCGCCGGTGGGGTTAGCGTGGTAATGGTTGCTGCTGGCAAAATCACAGGCACAGAAGCGGCAGCAAGTGCCTGACCAAGAGCGGGAATATTGTCCGTCTTATCCTTGATAGCAGCAAGAGTCGTTTCGGTAGAAAATC
>JBAZHQ010000279.1:1348-6085 GCA_041652235.1 Opitutaceae bacterium
GGAGGCGATATTCAGCTTGCCATCTGTATCCACGGCAACCGCTTTAGGCTTGCCGTCCGTACCCGTTCCCATAATCACAACCGATCCGGATTGAGCAAACAGGGAGCAGGCCCCGAACAAAGCAAAGGCAATCAGCAAAACGAATCTTTTCATGATATCCATCCTCTGGTTAAGGGGTCGAATCTCCCGCTTGATGTTCCCGGTAAATCACTTTCGAGCGTGGGAATGGTGATGTTCTGGCTTTTAATCTTGTCCCTGATTTTCCTGGCTTGACTGGCAAGCAGAGCGGAAGGTGTTACGCCAAAGCTTGGGCAAATGTCCTCTGCAAGGCTCAGGGTTAGCGCCCGCTTGTAGCCAGGAGGAAGCGCGTAAACCGTGGCCACGTTTGCAAACGCTGAAAGCTGAGACAGCGCGAAAAGTTCAAGAATTCCGGCCACCGTTGGCACGGGATAGACGTAAATAATCCCATTCGGGCTTGTCGGCTTATAGTACAGCGTTGTGGGGGTTGTGCCCGTATCGGTCAGGTTCGAGATAGTTCCGAATTCCTGAGCCTCAACCACCCTGATAGGAGTGCGTTTCCCAACTGCGTCCACCCAATTTGCGAAATAGATCTTCTTTGGCCTCTGCGCTGTGATCGTCGCCCCGCTTGGCCCTATCGTGTAGCTCGCCGCTGCCGCAACGGAGTATTGAGCATCGCCCGTGTAATATAAAAAAAGGTCATCAGCGTTCCAAGAGTCCAAAAGGTCGTTGAGTTTTGAGAATATCCAAGCGGAATCCGCTGTTGATAAAACCGAGCCTTGCGGGAGTACACCTATTTCCGTTGCCGCATCCTGCATGATCGTGAGCGCAGAAACACCCGATCCTGTTCCGGCTTCCTCTTCGCTCGAATAGCGGACATATACCGTATCGCCTGCGAGTGGAGCAACGGCCAGCCGCACCACGCTACCGACAAGCGTTGCTGATATTGGGAAGCCGTTTACCCATGCGGTGAGCGAAGACCCGACAACGGTATGTGAAGGCGTGAAATCGGTATTGACCCCATTGACAAGCCCTATGAGCGGATCAACAAGGTCAGCGGTCGATTGGGTGTATATGGTCGATGGCATTATCTACGCTTCCCTTTTCTTGCCGGATAGCGGTTTTGGGCGGATTCTTCGGGGATGATTGGAGTTGCGACCTCTTGGACCGCCAAAGACCCAAGCGGGCTTTCTTCTTCGTGTGCCATGAACGATCGGCAACAATAATTTGCGCCTACGCGAACAGGAAGCGGGTCGCGGTGACACTCGTGAATGTCGTTCTCCGCGCTAAATGAAATACAATCTATGCAAGATGGCATATAAACCAGAAGGGGCCAGCCGAAGCCGGCCCCATGGAAGGAAGTTAGTTGGCAATCCTGGTCTGGGCCGCTTTCCACCAGTCGATTGTCAGGGTGTTGGCTGCCGCCGATCCGCACTTGGTGCCAAATACGGGCGCAACCAAAGCATTCAGCGGATAATTGGAAGCACTGGAAAGCACCTGAGTACTATCCGGTACGCCATCGACGTAGAAGGTTGCCAAGCCAGCAACGATCTTGATACCGAGCTTAACATAGGAGGTTGATCCGTTGGCGAGAGCGGAATTGATAGCTGCACGCGCTCCGCTGGTGAGCTGTGTTATGGACTGCCAAACGGCGGCAATGTCCGTAGCCGCAATGATCTGGTGGCCGATAGCGGATACGACCTTCATAGCCATGGTGTTATCGGTCATGAAGTCAACCCCGGCCTCAGTTGCGAAGCCAACAAACACGCCCTGAGCCGTGGCGATCTGGTTGAGCTTCACGCGAGCCTCAAACCAAAGCGTACTGGCGGCATCGAGTTTGAAAGGCAAGGAACCTGCTCCGGCGATGAGATAAGCCTCATCGTTGTCGGTTCCGGGGCCGGTCAGAACAGCTCCACCACCAAAAGCGGCTGCGGCGGTGAGCGTGCCGTTTGCGCCGGCGAGCACGTATTTATGAGCGGTTACGAGCGGGGACGCGCCAACAAAATCGTCACCGTCGATGATCCCATATCCGGGATCAACCGCCAGTTTTTCAAGCGGGCAATCGGCCCAAATCGCCGGAGACAGGCCGTAATTGGTGGAACTGCCGTAGGTATTACCTTCAACCCAACGCCCACCAACAACGGACCAAATCTTTCCCGTAACCACATTAATGTAGGGCTGGACCTGTTCATTGGCCGCAGTTCCCGCGCCTTCGCGGTCGTACTGCGTGAAATAGTTCGGAGGCGCAACATAGACCACCGAACCCGCAATATGCGGAGTTGCGCGGGTTCCCCATGCTCCGCGCCGGACATAAACCAAATCGCCCACGATTCTGGTCACAACGTGGTATTCCCGGTCAATAAAAGCACCGTATCCGACAACGAAGCCGGTCGTGCTCTTGGGCTGGAAGAATGTTTGTTTACTGTCGGAAACTGCCGTTACTAGCTGGGTGTTTGTAATGGAATTAGACATGATTTTTCCTCGAAGTTATGCGCTACAGGGCGTCCCGTACTATGCGAGACGCCCCGGCGATGTAATTACAGGAGAGAAGCAACGCGCCAAGAGCTGATCTCAGGGCGCAAGGTACCGAAGCCAATCAGAACGTCGAAGCGTTCGCCCATGGCACGGGTATTGAAGTCAAAACCCTTGACATAGGAAATGGAGATCCCGGTCTCGGGGTCTCGGCGGGTAATGGCCTTTTCCGCACTCTTGGGATCTTCGAACGTGGCGAAAACCAGAGCGAAGGCGTCACTGGAAAGAGCAAGGCCATTGATGCCATACTTGGCGGAAGGGCTGGTCGTTCCGGGCCACAGCACAACAACATGGCCAGCAGTGGGCAGGACGTCCACGTTCTGATCTGGATGGCCGGGGCCGTACAGCGCGGGCTCAAAGTAGGCCGTTGCTGTTCCTCCGCCGCCGATGGTGCAATCCTGAGTCAGAACCACGGTCTTTGCGGATCCGAGAGAACCCTTGTGGGCCGGATTAACCGCAAAAGGCGTGGTGAAGCTGAGAATGTCACCTTTTTTCAGAGTGGCACCGGCGGCTGCGCTTGCCAGAACCACGGAAGTCGCCCCATCGGTAATGGTCGCCGATACGGTAACATCGGATGCCGTCATACTTCCCGCCGTGTGCTTAATGAGGCAGGCGGATTCGTGCCAGTTGAAGCCGGCAGCGTTACCAAGCAAACCCTTGCGGAAAAGGTCGCTGATTTCCTTCTGCGGATTCATGATCGTGGTCAGGTTCGCTCCCAAAGTCGAATGCTGCTGAGGGCTGATAATCATTCCCCAATCACCTTCCGGGCAGGCATTGTCAACCATGTTTGCCCGTGCCTGATGATGAGAAGCAATTGAGGTCGGGGTTGTTCCGAGTGCGCCCACAACATTGGGCGTGTGATCGGTTGCATACTGTGCGCAACGGCGCTCAATTTCCTGCACGATGCGCGACATGGATGGCTCGATAAACCGCTTACGGGCGATTTCTTCACCGCGATCCTGATTAAGGATCTTGTCAATGGCGTCCATCTGGTAGTCGATACCAAACGGCTGGTCCATCGTGATTTCAACCGTGCGCTCGGAGATGGTCTGAGGCGTGAACTTCATACCGTCGCGAACCTGGAAATTAATCGGGAGCTTCTGCTGAATCTTCTCGCCTACGGCGAAGGGTTTCTTGAACTCTCCGGCATAGGATTTGTTGAAATACTTGGCGATTTCGATCTTGTTGACGACGAATCGCAGGGATTCCATCATCACCCAATCAACTTTTTTGAAATTGTTCGGCATTATTTCCTCTGTAAGCGGGCCGCATCGCGCCTATTTGCTTCGTCGATGTAGGCTCGTGTATCCCCGCTCTCAAGCGCAGCCGCAACCGCATCGTCGCCAGTCTTGGCGAAGCCGCCTACCTCTTTGGGCGGGGGGTTGGACTGCGTAACTGTTTTGGGTTTCGGAGTCTTCGAGGGAATAGCCAGTTCGAGCTTGGTTAATTCGCGGTTTGTTTCAAATTCCGAGAGGCTAAAGATCCTTTGGGCCTCTGAAATGTTGCTTCCAAGATCATAGAGCAGGTCCGCTCCATCCGGCGATTGCAAGAAAAACTTCTTCATTGCATCGCTGATAGGGATCTGCGCATCGAAGGCTACTTTGTCGAAGTCGGCATGTTTGGATCGGGCTTTCGTAACCTTCTCCTGCCAGTTCTGAACTTCCTTAGACTTCGCTTCCTGCTCTTTGCGCTCTGCCTCAGCCTTTTCCCGCGTTTCCCGGTCTGCTTTGACCGCCTCGCGTGCTTTAAAGTCGGCAAGGTCGGAAAAGTACTTGTCTTGGGCCGCATCGAATTCTTCATAGGTTTCAAAGTCGTCGATCTTCGGCCTCTTCGGGGCTTCGGCGCTCGGCTTGTCAGCCACGGCGGGCGGGTCCGTCTTTGCGCCCTGTTTTGACTGATCAAGTTTCCGCTGATCTTCTTCCAGTTCGCGCTTTACTCGTGCGCGTTCTGCAAGCATGTCTTGGATCTCCGCTGCAAGCTCTTGCTTCCGGCTTTCCCCTCCTCTTTTCTTGTGCTCCGGTTGCGTGTCGTTGGGTTTTGCCGCGTCCGCTTCGGCAGGCTTAGGATTTTCGTCCTCGGACTCTGTAGAGGGTGCCGGGGCCTCTGTTTTGGTCGGCGCTGGTGTTTCTCCGGTTTCCAGCCACTTCGAACGCTGTTCTTGTGTAAAGGATTCCGGGCTAATCGGTG
>JBAZHQ010000280.1:0-6065 GCA_041652235.1 Opitutaceae bacterium
GATGCCATCGACGGTTTCGCCAAGATCATCGCCGACGCCAAAACCGACCGCATCCTGGGCGCCCAGATCCTCGGTCGCGGCGCGGGCGAACTCATCTCCGAAGTAGTCACCCACATGGAATACGGCGGCAGCGCCGAAGACCTAGCCCGCACGGTCCATGCCCATCCGACCCTCGGCGAAGCGGTGAAGGAAGCCGCCCTCGCCGTCAGCAAGTCCGCCCTGCACGGGCTTTGAGCAAGTTAAGAGCGTAAGAGGACCGAAGCTTGTAGCTATTAGCATTTAGCTCGTAGCTTTCAACCCTCCAGCGACAGCCCGCGCTTATGCTTGGGGCGAAGAACCAAGCATAAGCGCATGCATTGCCTCTGCGTCCTTTGTCTTTCTCCGTGTCCTCCGTGAACTCCGTGCACCGTGTTAAAAATAGATCGTAAGTCCGTCCTTCGCGCCTTTGCGTCTCCGCGCGAAAAAGGATCGGAGTCCGAACTTTGGCTTCCATAGATTTTGAACCCCGTGTCTGCCCGCCGGGTGCTCGAAGAACGAAGTCGGGCAAATGCACTGCCCCCTTGGCATTGGGGACAACGGAGCAGAATCAACAATCAGCGGCCCGACCTCTGCTATCGCCCCCCAGGTTAAGGTGATTTTCGCAACTGCTCCAGGCAGGGGACGAAATCCTCGGGAAGCGGGCTGACGACTGTCAGCTCGGCGTTCGTGATCGGGTGGCGAAATGTGAGCGAGCTTGCATGCAACAGCACGCGCGGAGCCCTCAACCTTGCGCCCGAGGCAAGCTTGAGCGATACCGGCCCGCCATAGAATTCATCACCCAGGATCGGGTTTCCACACCCGGCGAGATGCACGCGGATCTGATGGGTCCGCCCTGTTCGCGGCTGTGCCTCGATCAGCGCAGCCCCGTCAAAACGCTCAAGCACGCGGAAGGTCGTCTGCGCGGGATCGCCGCCGCTGCGCACCGCGCCGAATTTACTGGCCTTGCCCACCCGGCCCACAATGCCGAGGTAGTTCTTCACCTCCCACTCATCCGGACAGCCCGCGCCCAACACAGCCAGCGCCTGATAGGTTTTCTGCGCGGTCTTTTCAGCGAACAGCGCGCCCACTCCCGCATTGGCTTTGGGATCCTTCGTAAGGAGAAGCACCCCTGAGGTGTCCCGATCAAGCCGATGGTGCAAACCCAGGTAGGGAGAGGCGCCCTCTCGCGCTTCCAAGAAGGCTTTCAACTCGGAAAACGCGCTGGGGCGCGCTGCATCCAGGGTCGGCTGCGTCGGCAAACCGGCCGGCTTATCGACGACAATCAGCCAGTTATCCTCGTAGAGAATGCGCGACGGTCCCCAGACAACGGGTTGGGAGGAGGAGCGAGTTGGTCTTTGCGACGCCATCGCCGGAAACCGTAAAGATCGTCGGCCGAATGACCACTCTGCAAATCGGATCATCAAAAATCCGGTGACATGGATTAACTGCCAAGAAACAAAGAAACGAAGGCTGAGTGGGGAAAGGAAACACAGCCCGAGCCACCTGCTTCATTCGACAAATGCAGACTCGCTGACCACCGCCGAAAACGGTAACAAACTGGCGTATCCCAAAATCCTCCCCTGCCCCTCGTTTATGAAGATCAAAGCCGTCGGTTTCCTGGCTGGTCTCGCGCTGTTTGCGGCAATTCTTTGCCTGCCCACCCCGGCATCCTTCGTGACTTCGGCTCAACAAAGCATCGGCCAGCAAACCCTCAATCTGACCGCGCCGCAGCTGGCCCAATCGATGCAGGCCGTCCTCGCCGTTCTCGGGCTGATGATTGTCTGGTGGTTGACCGAGGCGGTGCCGCTCGCGGCGACGGCGTTGTTGCCGGCGGTGCTGTTCCCGCTGTTGAAAGTCACCGGAGTGCAGGGCAAGGCGCTGTTTGAATTCTCCCCAAGGAATACACTGCTCAACTACGCCAATCCGGTGATCTTCCTTTTCCTCGGCGGATTCCTCATCGCCGGGGCGATGCAGAAGTGGAAACTGGATCGCCGCTTCACCCTCTGGTTCCTCACCCGCGGCAACCTGGCCAACAGCACCGGCTCCGTCCTCTTCGGCATGATGGCTGTGACGGCCTTCATCTCGATGTGGATTTCCAACACGGCCGCCGCCGCCATGATGCTGCCGCTGGGGAT
Organism: Opitutaceae bacterium; assembly: GCA_041652235.1. GTDB lineage: Bacteria > Verrucomicrobiota > Verrucomicrobiia > Opitutales > Opitutaceae > MWDT01. The sequence continues at coordinate 2,154 of JBAZHQ010000280.1, forward strand.
CGGCGTGCTCTCGTTGACCGGGGCCAAGCCCGGCCAGTCGTCCTACGGCACGGCCTTGATGCTGGGCATCGCCTGGGCCGCCTCCATCGGCGGCGTGGGCACCCTCATCGGCACACCGCCCAACGGCATCGCCATCGGCATCCTCAACAACACTTTTGCGCACGATCCCCTCTACCACCGGATCACCTTTCTGGACTGGATGAAATTCGGCGTGCCCTACGTGCTGCTGTTCCTGCCGGTCGCGTGGTTCATCCTCATGCGCCTGCACCCGCCGGAAATCCGCGCCCTGCCCGGCGGCAAGGCCCGGTTGCAGGAGGAACGTTCCACGCTCGGCCCGCTTTCCCGGGGAGAAAAAGGCACGATCGCCGTCTTTCTGATCGCCGTGACGCTGTGGGTGACAAATCCTTTCTGGTCTTCCGTTCTGCCGTCCGCGCTTTTTGCCCAGATGGCCTGGCTCGACGAATACCTGATCGGCCTCCTCTGCGGCACCCTGTTGTTCTTCATCCCCATCAATCTCCGCCAGGGCGAATTCCTGCTCACCTGGGAGGACACGAAATTCGTGGACTGGGGCACGCTGATCCTTTTCGGCGGCGGCATCGCGCTCTCGGATGCCATGTTCAAGACGGGCCTGGCTTCATGGATCGCCACTTCGTTTGTCGGGCTGCTGGGCTCGCCTTCCACGGTGGTGCTGGTCTTTGCCGTGGTGTTCCTCATCGATTTTCTCACCGAGGTGACCTCCAACACCGCGGTGACATCGATGATGGTGCCGGTGGTCATCGCCATCGCGTTGAAGACCGGAGCAAACCCGGTCACCGTGGCCGTGGCCGCCGCGATTTCCGCCTCGATGGCGTTCATGCTGCCGGTGGCGACGCCCCCCAACGCGCTGGTCTATGGCACCGGCTACATCCGGCTCAAAGACATGGTGCGGGCCGGACTCGTGCTGGACCTCGTGGGCTGGCTCATGACGGTTTTCATCATTCTTGTCGTTGCCGGAAAGCTCTGGGGCGTGCTCGGGTGGTAGTGTTAAAGAGCCCGAAGGCTGTAAGATGTAAGCTGTAAGTCCAGAAGACGGACCTTGGCTGTCGGCGATCGGCTTTCAGCCATCGGGTAAACCCCACGAGACAACACTGTCTGTCATTCCAAAAATCCCCGCCGTCTGAGATGATCTCCTAAACTATCGGCATTGTTGTCTCATGGGGTTTCTCCGATAACCGAAAGCAGACCGCTGACAGCCCCGTTCCGTCCGACCGAGGTGCCTCCGGCACCACCGAGACGAGCAAAGCTCGTCACCGAGGCAGCTCCGCTGCCACAGTGCGCAACAGCGCCGACTGTCCGACCGAGGCGGCCCTCACGCCACTGTGTGCTCTGCTGGCCAGCAGAGCACCACCGTCCGACCGTTAGCCTCCGGCTTCTGGCATCTGGCCTCTTTGGTCGCGGCTCTGCCGCTCCAGGGCAATTGCCTGCGGAATTAAGGCCTATTTGAGTTCTTTCAGCTCACGTACGATCTTGTCGAGCTCCCCCGTGTTGCGCGCTTGAGCGTCGTAAAAGACGCCTAGGCCCCTTGCAATCGAATCTACCATCATCGATGCCAACAATTTTTTGCTTGGATCCTTTATACGCCCGAGAGTCGCTCTTCCTTCCTCGATCGCCTTGTTGCTTTTCTGAATCTGTTCACCGGTGGAAATCACCTTTCGTCCGGAATCCGCATACCGCAGGAGGAGAAAGGCGAGATCTACGAGAAATTTCTGGGCCTTCGGATCCTGACTCTCTTTCAGGAGCACGATTGTCTCGCCATGCTTCTTCTCGGCGAATTCAACGCGGCGTCTGTAGAAATCAAGGTTACGAACGCCTCCGATCATGAACAAGTCCTCCAGGAAGGCCTTGTGGAACGCCATGGCCTTGACGAGTTGCGTGTTTTCCTTGGCGACTGCCGGGGCCTGAGCAACCGGTCCAGGAGTTGCCTGTTTCTGCGGCGGCTCGCTCTTCCTGGAGCATCCGAAAAAAAGACATAGCAAACAGACGGTCACGACGGGGATCAAACGTGTGCGGAGATGCATGGGGTAACACCTCTTTTCTACCTCAAATTCCACAGCTTGAACAGCCACGAAAGCCGTGCGTGGCAAAGCCGCAACCAAAGAGCCAAAAGGCTGTAAGTTTTAAGTTGTAAGCTGTAAGTCCAGAAGACGGATCTTGGCTGTCGGCGATTAGTTGTCGGCTATCGGAGAAACCCACAGGCAATTTCGCCGTTCGTTTTCTGGACCCTGTTTCCGCCTGTCCCTATCTGTCTCTCGCGTTGAGGTTCTCAAGTCGGTGCTAGGAGAGAAGCCCATTAAATCGCGACTACCGTCCAACCAGCCTACAACAAGATGGTTATAGCATATGTAAATCAATAATGCTTGCAAACGATTGCCTGGTGGTGCCAGGTTGTTGCCTGGCACTGCCAGGCGCCCACCTGGTGATGCCAGGCTAATGCCTGGTAGCGCCATGCAACCTATGAACAAACTTGCCCCACTCTTTTACTCAGAAGTCCGCGCAGAACTCTTTCGACTTCTTTTTGGTTTAAGACCTAAAAAGATGTATCGCGCTGAAATAATAAGATTTACAAGATTTGCTAAAGGCTCGGTCGAAGAGAAGCTACAAAAACTTGTCGATCTCGAACTCCTAACCACTACCAAAGAACATACGCTTCGTTTCTATTGTGCAAATGAGACACACCCGCTTTATCCAGAACTGCATAGCATTGTTCTTAAGACCGTTGGACTACATGATATTCTGAAAGTTGCCCTTAATTCTGGAAGTATCGAATACGCTTTTGTCTTCGGTTCACTAGCCAGTTTAAGTGAGAATGCGGCCAGTGACGTGGATTTGATGGTTGTTGGACAGATCGGACGCCGTGAACTCGTGACTCTGCTGCGCGGAGTAGCCGAACAGCTTGGTCGTGAAGTCAACTCCCACATCTACGGTTGGGATGAAATCTCCAGCCGCCTAGCAAAACAGGATCACTTTCTAAAGGATGTCCTGAATAAACCTAAGCTCTTTATCAAAGGAGATGAAAATGGATTTACAAAAGCTCTTGGAATTGGCCTTGCTCCGTCCACACAAGACCAGCCCTGAGGAAATCGGCAATTTGTGGCAACTTGCGGATCGGGACATTAACGACGCGGCAAAGGGAGGCATTTCGGAAGACTGGCGTTTCAACATCGCATACAATGCAGCCCTCCAACTTTGCACGTTGTTGCTTTATGCCGAGGGTTACGAACCGGCCAAAGGCCAACTTGCCCACTATCGGATTCTCCAGACGCTTCCGATTATCCAGCCACATCGAAAGGACGATGCGGACTACCTCGATAGCTGCCGACAGATTCGCAATAAGGTTGAGTACGATCGGGCTGGTTTTGCGAGCAAACAGGATGCAGACGAGCTGATCGACTTTGCCAGTGGGCTTCGCGATGAAACACGGGTTTGGCTGAAACAAAGACATCCCAAACTAGCGCCTCGACTCTCTGGCGATTGATCAACCACTGCCACGTCTGACGATCGCAAAACGCAGATGGGTCATGGCGAGCATTCGCGGACGCTACCCGGAGAAAATCGTCCAACGATTCCTCCACTCTCACGGACTCCGCTTCCGATTGCTCTCAGCCCGCAGCGCAGTCGCTCACACCTCCGGCCTCTGGCTTCCGACTCTCGATCACCGATATCCCATTTCTTTGCTGGCCTCCGGCTTCCGGCCTCTGGCCTCTCAAGGCTTATACTTCCGCCTGTCCCCATCTGCTTTCCGTTTCGCAACGTAATCTCAGAGCTCCTGATCCCCTACGTGAAGTAGGGTCGCGCGGGTTGTGACGTAAGCAGCGTCATATCGGAAGCATAGAGTGGGAGGATGCTGCGCAGGAAGCCACCGAGGCATCTACG
>JBAZHQ010000281.1:0-6023 GCA_041652235.1 Opitutaceae bacterium
ATGGTAAAAGGGCAGGCTTCTTTTTCCCTGATCGATGCCGACAAGCTTCTCGCGCCGATCATGCAACCCGGCTCAGGCGCTTCCAGTGTGCCAGGCCTGAAAACGATCGTTCTTGATCCCGGGCATGGCGGCAACGACGCGGGGATGATCAACAAGCACCTCGGCATTTGTGAGAAGAACCTAACTTTGGATACAGTTCTGCGGCTCAAGAAAGTTCTGGAAAGCAACGGCTACCGGGTGATTCTCACTCGCAAGGACGACCGACGTGTGGAGCTGCCCGAAAGGCCCGCGGTGGCGGAAAAAGCGGATGCGGATCTCTTCGTCAGCGTGCATTTCAATTCGGTGGAACAAGGCGCCGAGAAGGTGACGGGCGTCGAAGTCTTTACGATGACTCCGCAGTATCAGCTTTCCACCGATCAGAAAACAGATCCGCAGTACGCCAGTATTCCCAATCCCGGCAACGCTCAGGATCATTGGAACGCGGTCCTCGGCTTCTCGGTGCACAAACGCTTGCTGCAGGACCTCGAGATTCCCGACCGCGGGCTGAAACGGGGGCGGCTGGCAGTATTGAGGCTGTGCGTCTGTCCTGCCGTTCTCATCGAGAGCGGCTATCTGTCCAACGAAGCGGAAGCACGGAAGCTGGGTACGTCCAAGTACCGCCAGCGCATTGCCGAAGCCATCGCGGCGGGCATTCACGACTACGCGATTGCGATCGATGCGGCGCGGCGCATGAGGCGATAAACGCAGGAACCAAGCAGCCAACGTGAAACGAGCCGAAATCAATCTCTGTGGCCTTGTCGCCGTGCGTGCGCGCTGGCGCCGCGATCCTGCATCCATTTTAAGGCTCTTTTTCGACTTGGAGACCGGCAAGAGAGTCGGTGTGATTTCTCGGGCTCTTGCCGCCAACCGGAAGGTGTACCGCTGCGTGGAGACGGCCGAGTTGGAAAGAATCGCCGACACTGTGCACCACGGGGGGATTGTCGCCGTGGTGGCGGAGCCCGTGCTCGAGACACCCAAACCCGCCCAGATTCTGGCTTGGGTTCGGCATCGCGAGCCTCTCCTCCTGCTCGATCGCATCGGCAATGCCCACAATCTCGGCGCGCTTGCCCGTACCGCCGCCTTCTTCGGAGTGCGCAACATCGTGATCCCCGCGCATCCCCAGGCTGCGATTCCCAATGACGCAGCCTATCGCATCTCGGAGGGCGGTCTCGAAGCCCTGCAGGTGTGGCGTGTCTCCGACCTTGCCGCTTTTGCCCGCGACCTTGCCCAGGCCGGTTACCAGGTGATTGGGGCTGCCACTCGCGGAGGCGAAACCTTAAGACCGGGTACCCGCCCTAAATTCTCCAAACCCGGAACCAGGGGTCCCGCACCCTCGAAGCCCGCGGCTCTCATTCTAGGCAATGAAGAGCACGGCATAGCCGAAGCCATGACGGCGGCTTGCACCCGTCTGGTGACTCTCCCTGGCGGAGGCGACGTGGAATCTCTCAACGTCTCCGTCGCCGGAGCGTTGCTGATGTGGGAGCTGCTGGTGCACCGTTGAAAGAATTTAGGAGCTAGGAGTTAGAATCTAGAATGGGTGTCCCGCGCACGGGACACCAAGTGCGGCGCCCTTTTGGGCGCATGCATGAAAAAGTGCTGAAAAGATTCTAGTTTTTGTTGCCGATTGCGAACGTAGCGAGCCGCTGGCGGCGTGCGGCGAAGTACACGCCCATTCTAGATTCTAACTCCTAACTTCCTCCTACTTCCCCGGCGGTCCGAGTTGCACATCGACCATCAGGTCCGAGGCGATTTTCTCCAGTTCCCCTCTCAACAGGGACAACGGAATGGAAGGAGGGATCAACACCAGCGCGTGGGCCTGGAAAAGCTGTGCGCCGTCCATCGGCGAATTGACACACTCCGATCCGAATTCCTCCACGTTCACGCCGTGGGAGGCGAGCACCGAGGTGATCTGTCTGACGATACCCGGTCGATCGTGTCCCACGATATCGAGTTTCACCAAGGTTCCCTTTTTCGATGAGATCTCAGCCGCGCCTTCGGTATGGATGAGAATGCGGAGCCCCTGTTTCTCGAGCTCGCTCAGGGATTTTTCGAGGGACGACGCTTTATCTGAAGGCACCGCCACGCGCACGATGCCGGCAAATTGTCCGCCCAGCCTGCACATGCGGCTTTCGAGCCAGTTGCCTCCATGGGCGGCCACACGATCCGCGACGAGTTGCACGAGACCGGGGCGATCCCCGGCGATGATGGTCATGGTGAGGTTCGAAAGCATAAGTCCCATCACGGTATATTTTCCGCCCCGGAGCAATACTGTCCTCTAAAGACTGGCGGTCGGTAGTCGGTACCAAGTGTATTCTGGGATTCCGGCTTGGAACGCAGAGGTAACGAAGGTGAAGAGAGGACGCAAAGGAAAGGCCGGTTGGGGCGCTTCCGAGTTGACTGAGTGTGTTATTTCTCTGCGTCCTTCCTTCGCCTTTGTGACCTTTGCGTTCCAAGCAGAACCACCGCGAATCCATGACTCAGTCTTGCCATGAGGTTGCGCCGCCGCGAAGGTCCGCGGCATGAATCTCTGGGAGATCAAAATCGAAATCGCACCTGAGAGCGTTGAAGCTGCCGACAATACCCAGCTCGAGCTTGGCGTCGGCGGCTGGAGCGTGCTTGAGGATGTCATCGTCGGGCGCGCCTGGGTGCTTGGCATTTTTGCCAGTGCCGGCGAGGCGGATGTCCAATGGAAAGTCCTGGAGCCCCTTTTGTCTGAAGCAGGCGTGCGCTTGTCGGGCGAACCTGTCGTGCGCGCCCTGGGGGATCGGGACTGGAAGGAGAGCTACAAGTTCCACTTCAAGGCATGGCGTTTTGGACGTCTGCATTGGGTTCCCGAGTGGGAGCGCGACTCATACTCTGTTCCGGCGGGCGATGTCGTGCTCTTGCTGGATCCGGGCCTGGCCTTCGGCACCGGCAATCACGAGACGACGCGTCTCTGCTGCGAACGCCTGGTTTCCCACGCCTCGGCGATGGGGACATCCGTCGCCGATCTCCGCGTAATCGATGCCGGTTGCGGCTCGGGCATTCTCGCTCTTTCTGCCGCATTGCTCGGCTTCGAGCAGATAGAGGGATTCGACAACGATGCCGAAGCGGTGCGCATCAGCATGGAGAATGCGGCGCTTAATGCCCTTGATGGGAAAGTGAATTTCTTCGTTGGCGATCTTGTGAGCGGTCTGATGGGCAAACAGGCGGACATCCTTATGGCGAACATCCTGGCGGATGTGCTCATGCGTTTTTCAAGCGAGCTATTGGCCGCGGTGGCTCCCGGAGGGCTCTTGATCCTAAGCGGAATTCTCTCCCTTGAGGGTGGACGCGTGCGCGACGCGTTTATGGCGCAGGCTCCCGGCTGGGCCGTCGATTCCCGCACCATGGGCGAGTGGTGCGACGTGATCCTGATCCGCCCACGCTAGTGCAGTCCTATTTCACCCGCCGATAGGTGTCGCCGTAGAGGAGCAGAGTATCGCGATTAGTGACCTCGATCTGCCCGCGGGGCTTCATGGCAAGGAAGAGCTTTTCATCACGCTTTCCCAGGCTGAAAGGGCGGCGATCGGACTGTGTGCGGATTGCGCCCTTGGCGGCAAACTCCTGTAATTTTAACATGCCATCCGCGGCCACGATGATGCTGCGGTCTCCGATATCGTTGCCTGTGGTGAAAGTCCCCGCGAGGATTTCCGTCTGCGTGCGAATCTCCGCCTTCTCGGTCAATAGAACCAGGGGCGGGGCCGCGTTGACATCCTCGATATAGAAGGCCGAGTAAAGCGTGTAGCCGTTGAGAACCATGCCCACGACGAGCATTGCGAAGGAGATGCCGTGGTTGAAGCTTCGTCTTGCCGGACTGGCGACATTGATCTCGGGCTCCTGAGCGGGGGCGTCGGCTTCCAATGGTTTTTCCAGGAAATCGACGATCTCCAAGGCTGTGAGCTCTTTTGCCATGCGAGACGGATCAGCCGTATCGATGAGGAGCAACTTACCCGAAGACGTGTTCACATTGAAGCGCCCTGCCGGGATGGAGATGTCGATGCGCGGACTGGCGTTGTTGCTCTCCACGGCATCAATCCCGCGGAACTGCTCCAAAATTTCGAACAATTGCTCAGAAGTGATGCTCCCAAGCTCGTTGGAGCCAAGGTCGGACTGGGCATGGCGGAAATCCGCGGAAAGATTGTAGGTGGAAACCTTATACATGATGCCGTATTACAGTTCGATGATGTAGATAGGCTCATTGCCAAACCCGAGGCGGAAAGATCCGGTGGACAAGTCTCCGTCGTCGATCCGCCGGTCGATGTCCTCCAACTGGAGTTGATCGGAGGAGACTTCGTTACCCTCGGCTGAGGAGATCGCGATGGCTGCGGTGATCTTCAGGCCCGAATGGCGCACTTGATTCTGCCAATTATAGAGACCGCCGATCGGAGTACGCCGACTCCAGTTCGACTGGCTGAGGTAACCCTCCATGCCGCTGGGATATTCGCCGGGGGAGGATGTCGCCGGGGGCCAGTCTCCTTTTTCCTGGAGGTAATGTTCGAAAGCCTGGGAGAAGACCCGCATGTCGTTGATCACCGTTTCGCTGCGGGCTGTGATGACCGATTTCTTTATCTGAGGCACCGCAATGCTGGCGACAAGACCGATGATAAGGACGACCACCGATATCTCAACGAGAGTGAATGCTCGCACTCCGGAAAGCCGCGAGCGGCTTGGATACGATGCAAGGGTCGCGCTCATGAACGCTACAATGGCGGAAGTCGTTGATCGTGCAAGCAATCAGTAGCAGTGGTCGCGGAGCGACCTCGGTGGCGAAAGGGTCGCCCCGGTCTGACGGTGACGCGCTCGGCGCGCACGGTGGCAAATCAGGGCAAAATGATATTGAAGCGCTCCAGGGAACTGCCTTCAAGGCGATGGAGGTCGGCGATGGCGTTGCGAAGATTGACCTTGGACTGCAGCTCGTTGACGCGAGAGGTGGCCAGCTCGTCTTGGGCTTGGAGGACAAAGCGGGCGGTGGAGAGTCCCGCGTCGAAGCGGGCCTTCTCGAGCTCGTATTTCTTCACACTGAGTTGGGTTCCCTGTGACGAAATAGCGACGCTTTCGATATTGGTTTCCACGGAACGCACGGCGCCGCGCACCTGGACCACCAGATTCTGCTCAAGCTGTTGCACACGGGCCCGGGTCTGGTTCAGCGTGCTGAGCGCGGAGCGATAGCGGGCTCTTTCCGCCTTCAGGCCCCAGGGCATGCGGAAGGAGAGGCTGAGTTCCCAGTTATAGCCGTTGCTGTCCGGCAGCTCGCTGATGGCCCGATGGGAGGATGTTTCGGTGGTATTATAGCCGACCGCACCCCCGAGATCCAGTTGGGGCAGGCGGCCATTCTTACTCGTGGCGGCGTCAATCGCGACCTGCTTGACCGAGGCTTGGGCGGAGAGCAGGTCGGGCTGGTTGTCGCGGGCCAGGTTGTAGGACACATCGAACGACGGGGCACGTTCGGTATAATCGGGGAAGCGGATGTCGCCGACGGGCGTGTTGAACTCGAATTGTCCGATCAAGTTGAGCAGGGCATCTTCCTCGTTGTGGACCGACTGTTCCGCAAGGATGACGTTGCGGCGAGCATCGGACACGCCCACCTCGGCCTGGAGAACATCCAGATCGGTGACTACGCCTGCCTGTTTGCGGGATTTCGCCTCGTCAAAGAGAGTTTGGGCAAGCTGGAGGCTCGATTTGTAAACGTTGAGCTGCTCGCGGGCAAAACAGAGATTGTAATAGGCGGTCTCCACGTTGCGCACGACCAGAAGGACGCTGCCTTTGAAATCGAGGCCTGCACGGTTCACCCCGATCCTGGCGCGCTCGATCGCGGCGCGGTTGACCGCCGTTCCGGCGTTTTGCAGCAACGGTTGTGTTATGCTGACGGATACGTCGGCATTATAGGCCGGGTTGATATACGACAGATATGAGGAGGTGGCAGTGGTGCCGGACGCACGGTCTCGATCGAGGCCGGAGCTTAC
>JBAZHQ010000282.1:0-6038 GCA_041652235.1 Opitutaceae bacterium
TCCCACGGGGTCCGGGAAGACGACGACGGTGTTCTCCGTTCTCTCCGAGCTCAACACTCCGGACCGCAACATCACCACGATGGAGGATCCCGTGGAATATGAGCTTGAGGGCGTCAACCAGGCGGAGATCGACACCCATCGCAATGTCACCTGGGAGCCGCTTCTCAAGGGCTTCCTCCGCCAGGACCCCGACGCGGGCCTTATCGGGGAGATTCGCGACCGGGCCACGGCGGAGACGGCCATCCGGCAGGCCCTGACAGGCCATGTGGTGTTCGCCACGCTCCATACCATTTCCTGCGCGCAGACGGTCGAGCGGCTGATCGATATGGGAGTCAATGCCGACATGCTGGCCTCCGCCCTGACTCTGGTCGCAAGCCAGCGTCTGGTGAGATGCCTCTGCCCTCAATGCCGGGTGCGCGCATCCGCCGATGTCCGGGATCGGGAGCTGTTCGAGAGCCATGGGTTCAAGGCTCCCGCGGAACTCTGGCACCCGCGGGCCGCAGGCTGCCCCGAGTGCAGGCAGGGATACAAAGGACGGCGGGCAGCCGTCGAGATTCTGCCGATCGCCGAGGATGTGGCCCGCCTGATCGAAGGCAGGGCGCGTGCCCGCGACTTCGCGGAGTGGGCGCGGGGAAATGGATTTCCGACGGTTTACGAAGTCGCCCTCGGCATGGCTGCGGAGGGTATCACATCGATGGCGGAAGCCTGCGAATGGCAATCCGTATGGGAGGATTTCTCATGGAAGGAATGATGACATCGTCCTGGGCGTCCCGGCCGGCTTGGAGGACACACGTGTTTATCGTGACCAGGAGGCCGGAGCGCTCGGGCTCGGGAAGCCCGGTGCGCCCGCGTCGCGTCTGCGTCCGCGCCCCCGGGCAAGAGGCGGCTCGCGCGGGGGCCGGCGTGCATCCGGACGAGCTTTGCGTTGAGGGTCGGCCCATGCCCTGGGAACTGATCTCGGCCCTGCGTCCCATCGGGCATTCGGAGCGCTGCGATTTCTACCAAGTCCTCGGGGCCTCCCTTGTCGCGGGGCGCTCGCTTGTGCACGCCCTGTCTTCCGCGGCACGGCAGGCCTATTCGCCGAGAATGAGAGGCGTCCTGGGATGCCTGGCGCACCGGGTCGGCAGAGGGGTGGAGTTGCATGAGGCCATGCGGGAATTCCCGGAGGTTTTCCCTGCGTCTCAAATCGCGCTGGTTCGCGCGGCGAGCCAGGCCGGCCTGAATCGGGCGGGAGATGTCTATAAGCGGCTTGCGGCCCGGCTTCAGAGCGATGGCAGATTGGGCAACAAGGTGGCGGCGGCTATGGCATATCCGGCGACTCTTCTCGGCATGTCCGTGCTCGCCTCTGCGATTCTCGAACTGAAAGCGCTGCCTCCCATGGTGGAGCTCTTCCGCTCGATGGGGGCGCCTCTGCCGGAGGTCACCCGAATGTTCTATGAAACGGCGCGCCTGATCACGGATCATGCGATCGGCTTTGGCGCGCTGGCCGGCGTGGCGGCGGTCTGTCTCGCGATTATCGGGCCGAGACTATTCCGCGCCCCCGCTTCGCAACGTCTCCTGCTGCGGCTGTGGTATCTCGGTTCGCTCGTGCAGGCCCGCGCCTTGTCCCGGGCGCTTTCCACTTTTGTTCTGCTGAAGCAGAGCGGCGTGTGCACCCGGGAAATCTTCGCGCTCTCCGCGGAGGCGTCCGGCAACGCAGCCATCGCCGACTTCTTCAAGATGGTCTATCGGCGGGTTGCGCAGGGGGAAGATCTGGGCGAGGCGTTTCTTGCGGAGCGGCACATGCTCGGAACCGCAGGAGTGCGCCTGGCGGGCAAAATGGAAGTGGGTCTCGATACGGGCGAGCTGCCCGAGCTCCTGGAAAGCCTGGCGGTAGATCTGCAGGACCAGGCTGAGAACCAGGCTGCGCTTTTGCCGCGCGCCCTCGAGCTTCCCATGCTGGTGCTCTGCGGCCTGATCGTCGGCTCCATCATGGTGGCCATGTTCCTGCCTTACCCAAGCCTTCTGGGCGACGTCGCGCGGCAAATGCGTCCCGGCGGTTAAATCCCTGTCGCTGACTTTTCCCATCTATGACTTCCCGCCTTTTTTCTCTCCTATTCGCGGCCATCGTTCCGCTTGTGTCCTTTGCGGATACCTCCGCCCTGTCATCGGCGCTCGGCGAGGCCGTGCGCGACTTCCCGGAAAAAGGACAGGATGTCGGCGCGCTGCCCGCGCCCGGCCCGACGGCTGGCGGTGAGCAGGCCGAGATTGCCCGGCTTGAGGCCCTGTCGCCCGCAAGCGTCCCTGTGCAGGATGCCTCCCTGTCCTCCGCTCTTCAGATCATCTCGATGGCCGCGGGAATGAACTTCGTGGCGCCGACACCATTGGAGTTTTCCGAGCCCGTCACCATGTCGGCGAAGGTCAACCCCTGGCGGCTGCTTCAGATCCTGGGCGAACGCTATCATTTTACGATGTCGTGGAAGGAGGGCGTCTGGCTGTTCACCCGGGACGATCCCTCGCTGCGCGTCTCCCGGAGTTATGCCCTGCGCCATACGAACCTCGATGTCTATAAGGCATCGCAGAATTCCTTTAACTTGCTTTCCACCGAGTCCGCTTCAACCCAGGGCTCCTCCCTGGCGGGCGGCTCGGCGGGAGGCATGGTATTTACCCCGCAAACCCAGAAGATCATCGACGATCTTCGGGAGATCGTCGGCGGCGCTACCGCGACAGTGGCGCCCCAGGCGTCTCCTGACGGCGCTTCGGCCGTTCGCGTCGCCTCGTCTCCCACCGGCGGCGAATCGCAGCGCGGCAACGTCCTCTATCTTCCGGATTCCAACTCCCTGTTCGTAACCGCCACGCAACAGCAGCATGAGCGGGTGGTCGAGTACCTCAAGATCGTGGACCGTCCCGTGCGCCAGATTCGCATCGAGGCCCGCTTCTTCGAGACCATGCACGATCCCAAGCTCGTCCTCGGAATCGATCCGTCGGGTTATCAGCCCGGCATCGGCCTCTCCAACATCCAGACAACGGTGAACCTCGGCCGGGTGCGCGCCACTCCGTACCCTGACAAGGTGCTGCTCGCCATGGACAGCCTGAAGTTGCAGCTCCAGGCGCTTGAGACCGACGAGAAGAGCAAGCTCGTCAACAACCCCACCGTTGTCGTCGCGAACAACCGCGAGGCCTATTTCTCGGTGGGCGACGAGGAGCCCTTTGTCTCCTCCAACAGCATCAGCCCGGGCGCCCTCGACGGCGGCTTCGGCTCGACGCAGGCCCACGTGGCCATCCGCCGCATCGGCACCTCCGTCAATCTCGTGCCGACCCTTTTCCCGGGCGAGGAGGGCGCGGTCCCGCGCATCCGGCTCGCTGTGCGCATCGAGGTGGGCGTGCTCAAGGGCTTCAGAAGGCTCAACTCGGTGGACGTGCCCGTCGTGTCGTCGCAGAAGTACGAATACACCGTGTTTCTCAAGGCGGGCGAGACGCTCGCGTTCGGAGGCCTCTCCGGGATGATGGAGAGCGATCTGGTGAAGAAGGTGCCGCTCGCGGGCGACGTTCCCGTGCTCGGCTCGATCTTCCGGTCGCGCGAGAAGAAGGCCAGCCAGCGAAATCTCGTGGCCTACCTCACGGCTTCCGTTGTGGACGATGCCGCCGCCCCGCCTCCGGTGAAGGAGGGCGGCTTGTGAGCGATGAGGTTTTTCGCATCGAGGACTTCGGCGTCGATCTTTGCGCCCTTGCGCGGGCCGGACGGCTCGATCCCGTCGCGGGCCGCCGGTGCCTCATCGCCCGCATTGCGCAGGTCCTTGCCCGGAAATCCAAGCGCAACCCGCTTCTCCTCGGAGAGCCGGGAGTCGGCAAGAGCGCCCTGGTCGAGGGGCTCGCCCAGCTCATGGTCTCGGACGAGGCGCCGCTTCACCTCAGGGGTCTCAGGATTTTCTCCCTGCATCTTGGCAGCATCGTCGCCGGCACTGCATATCGGGGCGATTTCGAGCAGCGCCTGCGCGGCCTGATCGGGGAGCTGTCGCGACCCGGCTCGGGACGCATTCTGTTTGTGGATGAGATTCACCTGCTCGACCGCGCGGGCCGCAGCGAGGGCGGGCTTGACGCGGCGAACCTCCTGAAGCCGCTGCTCGCCCGGGGGGCGCTCGCCTGCATCGGCGCGACGACTTCCGACGAATGGGCCTGCATGGCGGCGCGCGATCCCGCCCTAGCGCGGCGTTTTCTTCCGATTCCGGTTCCAGAGCCCTCCCTGGCGGAGGCGCTGGAGATGCTCCGGGCCCTCAGGCCGCGGCTGGAACAGCATCATGGCGTCGAAATTCCCGATGAAGCCCTCGAGTGGGCCATGGCGCCGTCCTCCTCCGCCACGGGCCGCCTTCCCGACCGCGCGATCGACAGGCTCGACGGGGCCTGCGCCTGCCTGCGCTTGAGAGCGGGGACGGCGGCGTTGCCGGAGGAAGCGCTGGCGCTGGCATCGCTCAAAAGCGCGTTGCATCGCTTCGATCTCGGGGAGGTCGCCCGCTTGCGGCACCGGGTGCTTCCCGGCCTCAGGCGAGAATGTGCCCTGAAACTGGATACGCAATCACTGCAAATGCAGGATGCCGATCAGGGTGGCGATGATGGCGACAAGGGCGGCGGCGAGTGACTCGCCTGCGATCAGGCCCGAGGCGACGGGAACGGCATAGTCGTCCGCCGAGCGCTTGTTCATCCGGGTCCACAGCCATACCCCCACCGATCCGATCGCGAAGGCCTGGCTGTTGGAGTATGAAAAAATCCACGATAGCCCGAGGCCCATCGCAGAGGGCAGATAAGGTCGGCATCTCGGAAGGAAATTTTCCAGAAGCGGAATCGCAACGCCCACGAGAGCGCCAATGACGATCGCGAGGCGGGCGGACATGGGCAGCATGTCCAGCCCTCCGCCGGCCAGGACCTCGGCAACCGCCCTCCAGACGTTCGTCGAGGGAGGATTATAGGCCTCTAGAACCGCCTTGTTAGGCACCATCAGGTACCAGGCGGGCACAATGGCCAGGGTGCCGAAAAATACGCCTATGAATTGCGCAAGGAATTGCTTTCTCGGGTTAGCGCCCAGCATGTAGCCGCTTTTCAGCTCGGTGAGAAAGTCCGCGCTTGCCGCGGCGGAATTCGCCGTGACGCCCGCGGAGGCGAGATTGTGGGTTATGTTTCCCGGCGAGAGCGCCGCGAAGAGGAGCTGCATGACCTTGCCCATCGCACTGACTGGCGTCGTATCCGTCTCACCCGTGGCGCGGCAGGCGACAAGGCTGAGGAAGAAGGACATGCCCACTGCGATGAGTCCCAGCCAAAGGCTGATCTGGAAGGCGAAATACTGGACGGCCAGCAGGCCGATCGAGGCGGGTATCAGCCCTGCCACCAGCCAGCTCAGCGGAACTTCGATGGACTTCATCCGTCGATCCACCTCGCTGGGCTGCACAGCCTGCCCGCCCCGCAGGATCTTGATTGAGCGTGCGACCGTCTTCCATTGCAGCGCCAGGGTCGCGAGGCTTGAGAACACCATGACCGCGGTGCCGCCCCAGATCGCCCAGCGGAACAAATGATAGACGGTGCCGCCGCCGACGACCGGTATCGAGAAGTGGTAACCCTCGATCATGGCGTTTGCCGCGTCCATCGAGATGACCCAAGGGCCGATGACGAGATAGAGGAGCAACGCTCCGGCGAGCATCGAAAGGCAGACGCGCACTCCGATGAGCATGCCCGCTCCGATCAGGAGCACGCTGGGCTCGAAACCGAAGCCGATCAGTTGCCGCCCGTTGATCTGCCAGTAGCCGGCGGTTGGCAGGAGTTCGGGCAGGCGCATGTGGATCTTATCCAGAACGTGGTCGAGGCGGACGATGGCCCCCTCGGGCGCCTTGAGAATGCCAACTACGATTCCCCCCGCGAGACTGGCGATGAGCGCATAGGCTTTTCGCACTGCGTCCTTCCCCTCGCTGTAAAGGCTGCGCAACGCCGTTGCCGCGGCCATGCCGGTCGGGAAAGGCAGTTTCTCCCGGTTGATCATCTGGCGTTTCATCGGGATCGCCAGGAACACACCG
>JBAZHQ010000283.1:0-6036 GCA_041652235.1 Opitutaceae bacterium
GGGGGCCAGGCCCGCCGCTGGCGCCGCGAAGGGGGCCGCCGCCGCGAAAGGCGCCGCTCCCGCCGCTGGAGCTGCGAAGGCTGCCGCTCCCGCCGTGCCTGCCGCTGGCGACAAGAAGGGCGCCGCTCACGGCAAGAAGTAAAGTTTTCCGTCCTGACCAGCCGTTTGACAACTGCCGGTCTGGACGATTGTTCTTTGAGTCATGTCCATTTCGATCGTCGCCGGCCTGGGCAATCCGGGCCGCGATTACGCAGACACCCGCCACAATTTCGGCTGGATCGTGATCGACGCCCTCGCGCGCCGGCACAATCTGGCTTGGCGCAAGCAATCGCGCTTCGAAGCCGAAATTGCCCGCTGGGATCGCTCCTCCGGCCAGTCGCTCTGGCTTGTGAAGCCCCTGACCTTCATGAATGAAAGCGGCCTCCCTCGGGGCGCTCCTTCACTTCCACAAGGCCCAGCCCAGCCAGCTAGCGGTTGCGTACGACGATCTCACGCTCGATCTCGGGTTGCTCAAGGTTACCAACCGGGGCAGTGCCGGCGGCCACAATGGCGTGGCTTCGATTCTCGAGCACATCGACCAGGGTTTCGCCCGATTCCGCCTTGGGATCGGTCCGAAGCAGCCTCCGGAGATGGACCTCAAGGATTTCGTCCTGGGAAAATTTACACCCGAACAACTCTCACTCATCACACAGAATTTAGAAAACACCCTCAACGGCCTGGAACTCCTGCTCGATCACGGAATCACCCGGGCCATGAATCAGCTTAATCGTCGTCAACCATTATGAACGCCAACATACGCAACTACCGCGCGACTTTCATCCTCGATAATCGCGGCACCGAAGATTCCATCGAGAAGATCATCGAGGAAGTGAAAGGCGAAATCGCCGCGGTGCAGGGCGAAGTCGGAGCCGTCGAAAACCTCGGCAAGCGCGATTTTATTCGCGTCACCGACAAGAAACTCACCGGCGCAGTCTATGTGCAGATCGATTTCAAGGCGGCCCCCGAGGTCCCCGTGCATCTCAAGGAGCGCCTCCGTCTAAAACACTTCGTCTATCGCACCTTCGTGCAGGCCGTCTAAGGCCCGCCCGGAACGGCGCACCCGCTACCCCATGGCACATCTTAACAAAGTATTCCTCATCGGAAACCTGACGCGCGATCCCGAGCTAAGGGTCACGCCGAAAGGCACTCCGATCTGTCAGTTCGGCCTGGCGGTCAACCGCCAGTTTAAGGACGAATCCGGCGCCACGCGCGATGAGACGACTTTCGTCGATATCGAGGCCTGGGGCAAGCAGGGCGAACTCGTCTCCAAATACCTGGCCAAGGGCAGCCCCTGTTTCGTCGAAGGCCGTCTGCGCCTCGACCAGTGGGAAGACAAGACCAGCGGCCAGAAACGCAGCCGTCTCAAGATCGTGCTGGATAACGTCCAGTTCCTCGGACGCAGCGGCGGGGCTGGCGGCGCGAGTGCCGCCGGTGGAGCAGGTGCTGTCGGCGAGGAAAACGGGGCAGATGCAGGCTTTACACCGCCTCCAGCGCGGAGCGTCGGCAAAGCCGCTCCGGCCCCCGCCCAGGATCATGTCGACGAAGACGTGCCCTTTTAACCCGCACCTGATGCCAACGCATTTCGTTCCCAATTTTTAACCAAGATAATACAATGTCCCAAAGTGAAATCCTCCTCCTCAAGCCCGTCGAAGGTCTCGGCGGCGAGGGCGACCAGGTGAAAGTTCGCGCCGGTTACGCTCGTAATTTCCTCCTTCCCGGCGGTTATGCGGTGCCTCTTACCGTCGCCAATCGCAAGCAGGTCGAAGCCCTGAAGAAGCGCCGCGCTCACCGCGAGGCCCAGGAACTCGTCGGCGCCCAGGAGCTCGCCAAGAAGCTCGAGAAGGCTTCCCTGGCGTTCGTCGTCAAGACGGGCGAGGGCGGCAAGATGTTCGGCGCGATCACCGCAAGCGATATCTACGACAAACTCGTCGCAGGCGGCATCGAGATCGAAAAGAAGAAAATCCTCCTCCACACACCGGTGAAGACCATCGGCAAGCACGAGGTGAAGATCAAGTTGCACCCCGATGTGAGCGTGGACCTTCCCTTCGACGTCGTTTCCGAGAACCCCATCGTAGCCCCGGTCGAAGAAGCCGCTCCCGAGGCTCCCAAGAAGGAGAGGCGCGAGCGCAAGCCGAAGGAAGCCAAACCCGAGGCCCCCGAGGCCAAGGAATAAGCCCCTTTCTGAATTTACGAAAAACGCTGCCGGAAACGGCGGCGTTTTTTGTCCTATTGGGCCTGCTTTGCCTTGATCCAGGACGAAGGCTTTGAGCCTGCGGGGAGGGCGAGAAGATCGTAGTCGTGGAAACCGCTGATGGTGATTTCGGCGAATTCGCCAACGGGAAGCTGTTTTGGCACGTAAACGCGGCCGTCGATGTCGGGAGCATCCGCCTCTCCTCGGGCGATGCCCGGTCCTTCCACGAGGACACGCATCCGCTGGCCCACGTGGCGGCGGCTGATTTCTCCGGCGATCCGTTTCTGCAGCGCCATCACGGAACGCCAGCGGCGCTCCTTCTCCTTTGCCGAAATTTGCCCCTCCAGCTTCGCTGCCCGCGTGCCGTCCTCCTGCGAATAGCGGAACACGCCGAGGCGCTCGAACTGCGTCTCTCCGATGAACTAGCGAAGCTCCTCCACATCCTCGCCGGTCTCCCCGGGGAAGCCGACGATGAAGGTCGTGCGCAGGGCGATGCCGGGAATGCCGGCGCGGATGCGCCGCACGAGGTCGCGGATATAGGCCCCGCCTGTCTCGCGCTGCATCAGGCCGAGCATCCGGTCGCCGATGTGCTGCAGCGGCATGTCGGCGTAACGCGCCACCTTGGGGCACTCGGCGATGCAGCGGATGAGCTCGTCGCTCCAATGGGCGGGGTGGGTGTAGAGCAGCCGTATCCAGAAATCTCCTTCAATGGCCTGCAGTTCGCGGAGGAGCGTGGTGAGGGCCGTGCCCCTGCCGGAATCGACCGGCGCGCGCGGGCCGGCCTTTTGCTCCCAAAGGTCCATGCCGAAATAGGTGGTGTCCTGGGATATCAGGTTGATCTCCCTCACGCCCTCCGCGACCAGGCGGCGCGCCTCCTCGACGACGCTGCGCACCGTGCGGCTGCGATGGCGCCCGCGGATGCGGGGGATGATGCAGAAGGTGCAGGGATGGTTGCAGCCCTCGGCGATCTTCACGTACGCGGTGTGGCGCGGCGTAAGCCTGAAACGCGGAGTGTCGTAGTCGGGAATGTAGGTAGATTTGGGAGACACGAAGGTCTCCGGTCCCTCAGCCTTGCCTCGTTCTCTGGCGAAGATCGCCTCGATGATCGGGGCGACCCGCGTCACCTCGTCGAGGCCGATGAAGGCGTCCACCTCGGGCATCAGGCCCGGCAGTTCGCGGGAGAAGCGCTGGGACATGCATCCCGCGACGATGAGTTTCTGCTCCTTGCGGCGCTTGCGCATGCCCCGCCGCTCGTTGACCTCGAGGATGTGCTGGATGGATTCCGACTTGGAGGCCTCGATGAAGGAGCATGTGTTCACGATCACCACATCGGCCTTGTCCGCCTCGGGTATGACGAGCATGCCCGCCTTGTGCAGATGGCCGACCATGATCTCGCTATCGATGAGATTCTTAGCGCACCCGAGGGAGATGAGGCTGACTTTGATCATTTGATCCTATGAAACGCAGTTGAACGGCCACAAAAAACATAGCGCGGCGGAGCCGCAACCAAAGAGGCCAGATGCCAGATGCCGGAAGCCAGCAAGGAAGTCGGATGTCGGAGATCGGAAGTCGGGCAAACCGGGGCTGTCAGCGGTCGGCTTTCGGCTATCGGAGAAGTCCCCCGAGGCAACAATACCGATAGCTTTGGGATTCCTCTCAAGATGCGAGGATTTGAGAACACTGTAGTACAAGAAACACCAAAACAAAGACATGTAGAAATTGGGGCAATCACCCATAGGTAATTACTCTGAAGGAATCCTGAATTCACGGACTTCCTATTTTGTGGTTGTGGTGTTTTTCGTGGCTATCTGATCTGAGGAATTAAGGTTGATTGGCGTAACACCGCTATGCGGGAAAGCGGTCCGCCGCAAATGGCGGAAACAAAAAACCGCGGCGTGCGCCGCGGTCATCGGCCTTATTTCTTGGCCTTTGCCGTTTTTTTGTCGGCGGCTTTTTTGCGCTTCAGATAGGCGAGGCGGCGGCTCTTCTTTTCAACTTTATTGTATTGTTTGCTCATAAGGTTGGGAAAGTGTTTGAAGTGACTCCCTGCCGAGTCAAGAGCGCAGCGCGAAGGAGGATGAACTGCCAAGAACCGAAGAAACAAAGTTCGATCCATCAATCCTTGTGTTTCAGGAGTTTTATCTCCTCCGCGAACTCCGCGTCTCCGAGTGAGAATGGATCGATGTACGATGTACGGCCGGTGCTCAGACCCGGGCGCCGAAGAGGGCGGTGCCGATGCGAACCTGGGTGCTTCCCTCCTCGATGGCTTCGGAAAGGTCGCCGCTCATGCCCATGGATAGCGTGGCAAGAGGCGTCCCGGAGCGTTGAGCGAGACGATCCCGCAGTTCCCGCAGCGTGGCAAAGCAACGCCTTGCCACATCGCGATCGCCCGACAGCGGGGCGATGGTCATAAGACCGTCAACCCGGAGGGATGCGAGCGACAGGGCGTGTTCCATAAGCGATTCTGCATCCTCGATGTCTGCTCCGAATTTGGCTTCGTCGCGCCCGGCATTGATTTGCAGAAGAATGGGTAGGACCCGTTGCCGTTCGCTCGCAGCCCGGTTTAGCAGATCTATAAGTTTTGTGCTATCAACACTTTGAATTCTATCGAAATGAGCGGAAGCCAGCTTTGCCTTGTTGGACTGTAGATGCCCGATGAGTTCCCAGGCGATCTGAGCCTTGCACTCGGCTCGTTTGGCGACCCCTTCCTGTACGCGATTCTCACCCACCGCCCTCAAGCCAAAGCGTGCGGCAAATTCGGCGGCAATAGCGGGATGGTTTTTCGTAACAGCCAACAGTTCAACGCTATCAGTATCCCTATGAGCCCGTTCACAGGCGGCCGAGATCTGGGTTTTTACGGCTACGGTGTTGAGGTAAAACTGTTCGTAGGAGATTTGCATGCTAGAAAATTTACTTAATGGTTTACCTGGGGATTAGAATTATTCATTCTACGCAACACCTAAAGGGACTTCATGCAGATCGAGAATTTCAAAATTTTTGCCGATTTAGTCGAGACGAAGAGTTTTTCGAAGGCGGCGAAACTTAATAATATCACGCAGTCAGCCGTAAGCCAGCAGGCTCGTGCGATGGAGCGTCATTTCAAGACTCTTCTCATCGACCGTAGCCAGAAGCAATTCCAGCTCACTCGGGAGGGCATGCGAGTGTATGAGTCTGCCAAGGAGTTGCTCCATGCCTACGACAAGCTTCTCAGCGAGCTCCAGGAGATGAAGAAGGTCATCAGCGGCACCATTCGCATCTCGACGATCTACTCCATCGGGCTTCACGAGCTTCCCCCGTATATCAAGAAGTTTCTGCACGACTATCCTTCCGTCAACGTGCGCGTCGAATATCGCCGTTCGAACCTCGTTTACGAGGACATTCTCCACAACTCGGTTGATTTCGGCCTTGTCGCCTTCCCTGCCAAGACACGCCAGATCGAGGTGCTTCCCTTCAGGAACGACCGTCTCATCCTGATCACTCATCCTGCGCATCCCCTGGCGAAGCGCACCGACCTGGAACTGCACGAGCTCCAGGGGCACAAGTTCATCGGCTTCGACCCCGACATCCCGACGCGCAAGGCGATCGACCACATTTTCCGCGAAAACAAGCTCGATATCGAACCTGTCATGGAGTTCGACAATATCGAGACGGTAAAGCGCGCGGTCGAGATCGACCATGGCATCGCGATCGTCCCGTTGGCCACGGTTCAGCAGGAAGGGAAGCAGAACACGCTCGCGATCGTTCAGATCAAGGGCAAGGAATTCACCCGTCCGCTCGCCATTCTCCACCGCAAGGGCCGCGTCCTC
>JBAZHQ010000284.1:0-1070 GCA_041652235.1 Opitutaceae bacterium
GTAGCTAATAGCTGTTAGCTCGTAGCTTTTTATGTGAGTGTTCCGCTGTTCAGCGTGGAGAAGAGCACCGTCGCCTCGATGGGCGTCTCGGCGGCCTTGTCGTCGTTGTTCGTGTCGCCACTGGCCTTGATCGCGCACCAGTAATCGACGGTGTTGAGCAGCGTGTTGTTCTGGTCGTATTCCTGGACGTGCACCCAGGCGCGCAGGATCGGCGAGCCTGCGAGCGGGTTGTATTGGCCGCCAGCCGTGGGCGAAACCGGCAGCGCGGCACCGCTCGCCGCTGCGGCGCAGAGTGCGAGCTGGTAGGCGAGATTCGACTGCTTTTCGATCTTGCCCTTCAGTTTCAGGCCCTTCGAAAGCACGACTTCATCCTCGACGACATAAGCACCGGGCGAGGCAACCATGTGATCCTCGGTCTTGCTGGTATTATTCTTGGTCCACTTGATCGGGCCGATGTCGATCCAGGCGGTATCGGTGATGCCGGGCTTGGCAATGGCGCTGGCCGTGCCAGCGGACGGGATGGTAAAGGCGAGACCTTCGGGGAAGATCTTCGTTTGTGAGCCGATAACAGTGCGGTGCAGTATCATGGGATTTCAGGATTGGGTTGCGGTTGGGAAATTATTGGAGGCGCAGGCCAGCCGTGACGTGCAGCTCATGCACATGACAGGATGGCGGTCCGTCGAAGCGGCGCTGATGGCCGGTCACTTTGAAAAAGTCATAGGGGCGCGGTGCTCCGAGTCCGGGCACTGCATAGACGCACTTACCCTGGAGCGCCTTGCTCGCGGCGCAAAGCGCGTCGAGCGCATCATGTGCTGTATCCAGAGTTGGGTTATGCGTGATGGAGACATTCAGATCCTCCAGCATAAGGAGCGCTTCGTAATCGTTCTCGATCGGCTTGCCAGCCGCTGTCGTGATCACGACGCCAAAGCCGAGCGGGAGCAGTGCGTTCTCCACGACGTATTCCAGGTCTCCGACCTGTTCGGTGAGCAGCTGCTTGGTTGCATCCAGGCCGGTAAAGTAGGGATCAGCGGCGAGCAGATCGACGATGCGCTGCTGGAGCGCAAAGAATG
>JBAZHQ010000284.1:1080-6000 GCA_041652235.1 Opitutaceae bacterium
GGGGCGGCCATTATGAGTTTCCTCCCGTTCCGTGCCGCCGGAAATACGCCTGCGCCGTGGCGCCAAGCGCCGCGCCGAGTTCTGCCATGGGCGGCAACGCCTGCGGATCCTTCGGCACCGTCACCTCGGGCACGAGGCGATAGAAGAAGTTGAGACCCTTGCCGTCTGCGTCTCGGGTGACCAGGAAGCCGCCCACGCCGGTCTTGGAACGAATGAAGAAGAGCCCTGGAACGGGATTGCCACGCGGCCAGGCCCCGTAGACTGCCCCTTGCATCGGGATTGCAAGGTTCTGGGTTGGCTTGCCGGTGACCGGGCTCACGGCACCTGTGGCATGGATTGTCGTGGGACCGTTCACCTTGGCCGCGAGCGCTGGATCGGAGACAACGACCGTCGTGCTGTGCTCTGTCGTCTTAGAAGGATCGAAAGCGGTTCGCTTCGCGATGCGCGACCAGAAGTGCTGCCGGGGCCAGCCCATCTTGTTGGGGTTCTCGGCGTCGCGGCGGATAAACCAGCTTTTCAGCTCCTGTTCGGCTCGCAGGCCCACAACCTTCATGAGAGCCGTGCGCTGCTCCGGAGAAGCGAGCAGATCGTGCACGATCGCGACATCGCGGCTCGCTTCATCGCGGGCGAGGGTGACGTTTACTGTGAAGCTCATGGCTTGACTGGAACGCCTCCAGGTGCGATATTCCGGTTGCGCGCCGGTGTGAGCGGTTCGACCGTTAAGCCAGGGGCCGGGTGAAAGCCCGACATCAAGGCAGTCGGCGGCGAGAAGGGGCTCTTCTTCATAGAGCTCCTTTCTTTTTTACGTAGAACGTCTTCACGCCCCATTTCTTCGACTTCGCCAAGCGGTCATAGGTGACGAGCACCTGGCGCCCGATGAGCTCCTTGGAAAATACAAGGATGCCGGGCTTGTCGCCGAGCTCCACCAGGTCGGGGTCGCGCCATACCTGCGGCACGAGCTGGAAATCAAGCGAGGTGAGCGGACGCTGGTCTCCACGCGTCTCGGCTGCACCGTGCTTGGCATCGGCATGACGCACAGCGTCTGAGTCGATGACAAGGCGCGCCTCTTCAATATCGACACCGATGGCTCTCGCGGCGGCTACGGCCTCGGGAGTTGCTCCGCCCAGGTCGAGAGACCATTGCACAGAGTCATCGGCAAGGGCGGTCTCATAGAGCTTCGCGACGCGCTGGCCCTGCCAGACGATCTTGCCCTCGCGGCTCACATCGACCTGGTCGCCGAAGATCTGTTTGAAACCGTCGAGGATCGCAGGCGAAGCATCGGGCACGCTCGCCTCAAGCTTGTGGTTGAAATCGAGAACCTGCGGCTTTGGCGCAGGCGCGTTGGGCTCCATGACGCCGATATGCTCGGCTTCCTCGCGGCTGATATCGGCGAGGCCCATGCCGCTCATAAAGTCGAAGGGAGGCCAGGGGCGACCGAAACGCGAGATGGCGACCCAGATGGGATCACCCTTGAGTGCGATCATGCGGCCATCGAAGAAGACTCCACCGGCGGCAGCCCAGCGGGCGGGCCAGCTTTCCTCGGGCACTTCGATCAAGCGGCCATGAGCGCCCTTGCGGTAGCCGCGGGGAACCTCGCGGTGCTCGACGCGCACAAGCTCGTTGGCGGGGAAGGCGTCGAGGATATCGGGGTCTTGGCGTGCGAGCCACCGCCCATACTCCATCGCGTCTTCCGTGTTGAAATCGTAGATTAGCCCCAGGCGCTTCGCGCTCGTGATGTCGGTGAGTTCGCCCGAGTCGCCCGGCTCGGCTCCCATCTCGGCGCGTGAGTCGGCGATGAAGCGGCTGCGGTCCATGAAGGCCCCGCCGTCGCGGCGCGCGAGCGTGATGGCATCGTCGATACGGGACTGAAATCCGGCGACGGTGCGGATATCCTCTACGCGAGCTGAGAAGAAGGCCCGATCGCGCAGCCCGATACCGATCTCCTCCCATTGTGCCGACGAGAGCGACGAGGCCACCGGAGTCTTTGACTCCAGGCGCGCCACGGCGGCATCGAAGGGCATGGGGGAAGTAAAGGGCATGGAAATCAAAGGCCTCTCAATTGATCGCGTGTGGCCCGGCGATGAGTGGAGTGAGCGATTTCGACGGAGGGTCCTGTGAGGATCTGCGTGGACAACGTTGCAGGTTGCTCGATCACAAACTTTCCGGCCGCTACAGCCGAGAGCAGCGCCAGAGCGTCGTTGTATTCGCGTTCACGCTGCGGAGTGATGAGTGACGCTATGGGCAGGCGTGTGAGCACGCGGTAGCGCAGGATCGCAAGCGCGGCGGGCTTCAGCTCCTCCGGGATGGTCGCACCTTCGCCCAGTCGGTTTTCCTTGCAAGCGGCAACGCGGCCCCGGATTTCCTGAATCGCCTCGACGAACTTCTGAGGCACCGGGTTTACCTGTCCGACTGCGAGAGCCTTTGTCTGCACGGCAGTCAGCTCGGCGGCAGTGAGGCTGCCGATAAGGTCGTCTTGTGTGAGTGTGATCCAGGCCATGGGAGAGATGAGTTCTAAAAAGCCCCGCCCGCGCGCTGGGCGTCGGGGCTCGAAGAAATCACGCGTTCGGCGTTTAGCTGATGGTGCGATTCACAATCCCGAGGCCCGTCGCGACGATGTTGGAATACATCTCGACCGAGACATCGGTGAACTTCTCGTGATCGACGACATAGACGCCGTAGCGAAGGCCATTGCGCGACTTCGATGTGAAGCGCTTGACGGCGCTCGGGTCATCCTTGCCCGCGCCTTGCAGCGCGAGATAGCCGTACACCGTGGCGGGGACAATGGCCGTCTTGGCCGTAGCCGTGCTCTGATAGCGCGCCTTGATGATCTCGACGAGATCGACCCCAAGGTAGCGTGCCAGTTCTTCAGGAGTCTTGTCGGCGCGGCTCGTGGGCTGCACTCTGGCCGGGTCCTCATAAGCATCGAGTCGCAGGTCCCAGGCAGCTTCGCCATAGGCGACGACGTTCGGGCGAATACCCGTCACATCGGCGCTGGTTTTGAGCATGGCGCGGATCAAGCCATCTGGGTTCGTGGTCTTGGAGAAGGTTGCACCGGCGGTGAGAGCACCGACGTTGGCTTCGAGCAGAGCGATGCCGCGCCGGAACTCATTGCGAGCGAGCCGCTGCATGAGGCGCTCGACGGCGACCGATTTCTCGGCCTCGACATCGTCACACTGATCATGATCGATTCGAATGGTGAGCCCCTTGTTCACCGTCTTTTCGTTCGCGGAGGTGCCGGAGTATTCGACGCGCTTGAAGGGGGAACTGATCGGGCGCAGGTCGTCTGCCTCGGAGAGGAAAGCCTGGGCGTTGTCGGCCTTTTTGAACTCGAAGCGCCGGGACACGGCCACTTCCGGAAACAGGCGCTGCAGGATGGCGTCGATGTTCTCGGGGTCCTTCCATCCGGC
The DNA here is from genome assembly GCA_041652235.1 of Opitutaceae bacterium. Taxonomy (GTDB): domain Bacteria; phylum Verrucomicrobiota; class Verrucomicrobiia; order Opitutales; family Opitutaceae; genus MWDT01. The sequence continues at coordinate 4,488 of JBAZHQ010000284.1, forward strand.
CGTGTAGGCGGTGAGAGGCTCGGAGTAATGGCCGGAGGTGAATCGGGCTTCGTTCGCGGCACAGATGAGGCCGGCGGGATTGCGGCCTTCGCCGAGATCGATGCCGAGAGGGGCGTATAGATCGGGCGAGGCGGTGATGAGATTCTTCATGATGAGATAATTTGAAGTGTGAGGTGTGGGTTGATGAGATGAGTGTAGGCCAGACGCGGCCGCTTAGGTCGTGGCCAGGGCTACGTCGGCATCGCCGTTAAGTGCTGCGGCGACGGCGCGCACGTCGTCGGCGAGAGTTTCGCAGGCATCGCGCAGCGCGTTGAATTCCGCTTGCGTGGTCGTGGCGCTGGAGGTCAGGGCGCCGATGGCGCTGTTCACGTTGCCGAGGGCGGCGATGACGATAAGTTTGCGCGGCTTCGTGGTCGCCACCTCGATCATGTCGCCATCCGCGCCAGCGGTGGTGAGATTCGTACCAATGCGCCAATAGGTGCCTGCGGCAGTGGGCTTGATGACGACCTTGCCGGAGGCAGTCATATAGACATCGGCGTTGAGCGCAGCGATCACCCCGCCGGCGACCATGGGCAAAGTGCGGTCGGTAACGCCCAGGAGCTCGACGTTGATCGGGTCTTCGGCTGCTGCTGCCTCATCGGTGATGACACCGAGCGGCTTGTCGGCGGTCGCGGTAACTGCGGCGCAGTGCTGATCGTCGGCCCCTATCTTCACAATCGTGTAGGCCGTTGCGAGAGCGGCAGTGGCCCGATAGCGGCGGGAACAGCGTGAACTGCCGATATTGAACGGCAGTGTGTTGATCGCGTGGGTGTGGCCCCTGCGGCGCAGATAGACGCAGCCATTGGCCGAGGCGATCGCGACGACACAAACAGCCAGGGCGCAGATGCCCAGAGGGACGATGAGCGCCGGTATTGCCAGCGCGGCGATGACTAACAAGGCGGCAAAGATGCCGATGTGGGATGACTTGAGCTTCATGGTGGAAGTGATCTGAGGTTGGGTGATGGTGGAAAAACTTGGGTATTCGCAGAGCGTGAAGCGGCTGCTTAGCTGGCCGCGTTGGAGAACAGTTCCGGGCGCTCGGTGCGCAGGGCGGCGAAGGCATCCAGGTGGGAGAGCTTCGCATCGCTCATCTTCTTCGAGACGGCCTCGTTGATGGCGGCGATCTTCGTCTTCGAGACGGTGGATTCGCCCTTCCGTGCGCCGAGGCCCTTGGTGGCATCGCTCGTGTTGACGGCCTTCTTCTTGGTGCTGAGCTCTGTCGATATCGCAGCAAAGTCAGCTCCGTTTGCGACAAGCTTGCCCTGCCATTCGGGACGCTCGGCCTGCGTGATGCGGCCTTCGTTGATGGCGCTCGTGAGCACCAAGTCTGCTCGGGCGCTGCGCTCGGTGGCGAGAGCGGTGCGGGAAGCTTCAAGCTCGGCGGTGCGCGTCTGCAGCTGGGTGGCGCCAAGCGTCTTTTCGTTCACGGCTGCGGTGAGTTGCTCCTTGGCCGTTGCAAGCTCGACAGATGATT
>JBAZHQ010000285.1:0-5963 GCA_041652235.1 Opitutaceae bacterium
CCCTCGCCGGCCTCTACCCTTCTCCCGCCGAGTCGATCACCACCCGCCCCCTTCCCTCCCCATCCGACTGTCCCACTTCCGACTTCCGGCCTCCGACTTCTGGCCTCTGGCCTCTGGCTTCCGGCCTCTGGCCTCCGATTTCCGACATCCGACCGCCGACCGCCGACCACGCCCTTCGCCTCTCCGGCGCCCGCGAGAACAACCTGAAGAACATCTCCCTCTCGATTCCCCATCGCCGGCTGAACGTCGTCACCGGCGTCTCAGGCTCCGGCAAGTCCACTCTCGCATTCGATATCATCTTTGCCGAGGGACAGCGTCGCTTCATGGAGTCGATGTCGCCTTATGCCAGGCAATTCATGGAGCAGATGTCGCGTCCCGATATCGATCTCCTGAGCGGCATTCCTCCCACCGTGGCCATCGAGCAGCGCGCGACCCGGGGCTCCCGGAAGTCAACCGTGGCCACCATCACCGAGGTCGCCCAATACCTGCGGCTGCTCTATGCCCGCCTGGGCATCCAGCACAACCCCAAGACGGGGAAAGCCGTCGCACCTCTCTCAGGCGCCCAGTTGCGCCGGCTCTTTCAACGCGCCCTCGCGGCGCCCGGAATCCGTCGCCTGTCCCATCTCTATCTCTGCGCACCCTTGATCCGCGGTCGCAAGGGACACCATCAGCCCATCGCAACCTGGATATCCAGACAGGGATTCACCCTGATGCGGGTGGATGGGCGTCTCCAGGCAGTGGATTCCTTCGTCAAGCTCGACCGCTACAAGGAGCACGACATCGAGGCAGTCGTCGCCGACCTCGGGAAGGCGGGCGACGGCGTTGAAGCTTCGGCCAAAGCCCTCGATCAGGCGCTATCCCTCGGCAAGGGCTCCTGCTTCCTTCTCCAACCCAACGGAAAAATTCCCGGCTGGTTCTCAAACACCCGCACCGACGCCGAGACCGGTGAATCGTTCCCCGAGCTCGATCCGAAGCATTTCTCCCACAATTCGCCCAAAGGCTGGTGCCCGACCTGCCGGGGCCACGGACGGATTTTCCCCTGGATGCTCGAAACCGAGGAGGAGGGAGACGAGGACCCGGCGCGGCTCCTGCGCGAATTTGGAATCGAATCGGGAGACGATCTTTCCGAACAGGGAATGCTCTGCCCCGACTGCCTGGGCTCCCGGATCAATCGCATCTCGCGAGCGGTGAGACTCTCCTTCCGAGGAGGCAAGGGCTCTCTTTCACTTCCGGAACTCCTGGGCCTGCCCGCCCGGCCCCTGATCGACATGCTCAAGACGATCCAGCTCGACGTACGCGGGCTCCTGATAGCCCACGACATTTTGCCGCAGATCGCGGAGCGTCTCAAATTCCTCGACCGTGTGGGTCTCGGCTATCTTTCGCTCGACCGCGCCACATCCACGTTGTCCGGAGGTGAAGCGCAGCGTATCCGCCTCGCTTCCCAACTCGGCTCCAACCTTGCCGGCGTTCTCTACGTTCTCGACGAGCCCAGCATCGGGCTGCACGCAAGGGACAACGAGCGCCTGATCGAAACCCTCGAACAGCTACGCGACCGCGGCAACACGCTCCTCGTGGTCGAGCATGACGACGAGCTCATGAACCGCGCCGATCACCTTATCGATCTCGGCCCGGGCGCGGGCCTCCACGGAGGCGAAATTCTCGCCCAGGGAACCCCCGAGGAGGTCAAGCGCAGCCCCACCTCTCTCACCGGTCTTTTCCTGGCCCAAGGGATCAGGCATCCGTACCAGGGCGCCTATCGAGATATCGCTCCTTCAAGCCGCAAGCCGCGCGGAAAAGCCGACGGCCACGCCTGGATGGAACTCAGGGAAGCGTCATTCCGAAACCTCAAGAAGGTGAATCTCCGCCTTCCCCTCGGGCGCCTTGTCATGGTCGCCGGTCCCAGCGGAGCCGGAAAGTCCACGCTCTTCCGCGACCTGCTGCATCCCGCTGTCTCCCATGCCATCGCCACCCGATCGCGAAAACTGGGAGGCCGCCGTTTCTTGAAGGACACCCGCTTCGGCAGCGAGGATGGCGCAGGCTCGGGCGGCGCCTTGCCCTTTAAGGAGCTGCTCGGGGGCGACAGCTTCAAATCCGTCATCGAGGTGGATCAGAGTCCCATCGGAAAGACCCCGCGTTCCACGCCCGCAACCTATCTGGGCATCTTCGATCTCATCCGCCAGTTCTTCGCGTCCCTCCCCGAGGCGAGGATGCGCGGCTTCACCGCCTCGCGCTTCTCCTTCAACACGAGCGGCGGCCGCTGCCCCGCTTGCGAGGGAGCGGGTCGCATCAAGCTTGAGATGGCATTCATGCCCGACGCCTACCTGCCCTGCGATTCCTGCCGGGGTTCCCGCTACGGCTCCGAACTCGATGACATCGCCTGGAACGGGAAACCCATCGGCGATGTGCTCAAACTCACCTTCGCGGAAGCGGCTGAATTCTTCTCGTTTCACTCCCAGCTCAAGGACGTCTGCCAGCTCATGCTCGATTGCGGACTCGGCTACCTGACCTTGGGCCAAAGCTCCCCAACGCTCTCGGGAGGAGAAGCGCAACGCCTGAAACTCGTCACCGAATTGGCCAAGGGTCTCCGCACCTACACGGAGAAAAGCCGGGGCATCCAGCCTCGCCACCTGTACCTGCTTGAGGAACCCACCATCGGCCTTCACCTGAGCGACTGCGAAAAACTCATCAAACTTCTTCACGGTCTCGTCGACCAAGGGCATACCGTCGTGGTGATCGAGCATCATTTGGACCTGCTAGCCGAAGCCGATTGGATCGTCGAACTCGGCCCTGTCGGCGGCCCCAAAGGCGGACGCATCATGTACCAAGGCCCGGTCAACGGCATCCTCTCCATCCCCGCCAGCCCCACCGCCCCCTACCTCCGCGCCAAACTCGCCGCTCTGTAGCAAGTTCGTCATCTCGGGAATAGCGCATTAATCCATACGGAAACTTTTCTCATGTGGAGCGGGCAAAGTCAGGATTCCTTTGATTCTTCGTTTCTTTGCAGCCAACCTCCTCCGCGCTCTCCACGCCACCCCACTTCGTGTCCAAACGTCGGTTACAGATCGCCCTTTCCGTTCTGATCCTCGTTCTGGCTCTCGCCCTCCGCTGGAGCCAGATCGACCTCAGGCCTTTTCACGCCGATGAGGCGGTGCAGGCTTGCCAGACGGCCAAGCTGCTCGATGGGGAAGGCTACCGTTACGATCCCGGCGACAAGCACGGGCCATTCCTGTATTACGGCGCCCTGTCAATCGCACGAGTCGCCGGATGGCCGTCCTCCTCGCTGACTGAAACGCGTCTGCGATTCGTGAGCGTCCTCGCAGGCTTGGCACTCCTAAGCCTGATGGCCATCAACGCCAGATCGCTCGGCGAACGAAGGACCCTTCTGGCCATGCTTTTCGTGGCGATGGCTCCGATGACCGTCCTGTATCAGAGCTACTTCGTCCAGGAGGCCTGGTTCTGCTTCTTCACCTGGGCGCTGCTCTTCGCCATCCATCGGTATTTTCTTTCGCCCTCCCTGGCCCTGGGCATGCTGCTGGGCCTGCTCGCGGCACTCATGCAGGCCTGCAAGGAAACCTCGGTCCTCCATTTTGCCGCCATCGCCGCGGCGCTGGTCTTCGCTGGGACGCTGAGAGGACCCCGACTGGGCGGCCTGGCGCTTCACCTGCCGCGCCTGGGAGCCGCGCTGGCGACCGGCCTCGTTGTGTACGCCCTGTTTTATTCCTCTTTCGGAACGAACCCCAGGGGGATCCTCGACGGCATGACGAGCTATTTGCCCTATGCATCGAAGGCAGTGCAATCGCCCCACGTGCAACCGTGGCATGCCTACCTTGATATTCTCATGCCCCACCGCCAGGAAGGCGTGATGTGGGGCGAAGTCTTCCTGCTCGTCTGCGCCGCCTTTGGCGCCGTCAGGGTCTTGATGCCGGGATCGCGGTCGCTGATGCGGTTGGTCTTCTGGTTCACGGCAACGGTCTTCTTCCTGTATTCCATCATTCCCTACAAAACGCCGTGGCTCGTGCTGACTCCCTACGTGGGGGTGTGCATTCTGGCGGCAAGCGGCCTCGTGGAGGCATGGAAGCGTTTCCCCCGGGGGAAGGCTCGCACTGCAACCGTCGCGCTGGGCATCCTCTGCGTCGGCGAACTCTCATGGAGGACGCACCTCGCCCTGTTTCGCTATGCCGGCGACGAGCGGGTGCCATATTTCTATCAACAGACCTCGCCTGATTTCCCAAGGCTCCTTGCCTGCATTCGCGAGCAGGTTCGACTCGAGACCGCTCGTCCGCTGCGCATCGCAGTCTGCAGCCCCGATCACGCATGGCCGCTGCCCTGGTACCTGAGGGCGATGCCAAGCGTGGGCTATTTCTCCACCGCCGTTGTGCCGGAAGGCTTCGACCTGATCATCGGCGACTCGCGCCTCTCCCCAAGTGCGGGCAACCATAACGCCGTGGATGCCGCCCCAATCGCAACATTCGGTTTGCGCCCAAACGTCGTGCTTCAGGTGTCCCGGAGGGACAAGCGATAGAAGATCCGCGGTTTTCGGACAAACGTCCCGCGCTGCCAGTTGGCTCTATTTCGCACTGCTTAGCGGCAGCTTGATCCCCTTCTCCAAATCTTCGCCCCGCCAGACACCCGATTCCTTTCCGTTTGCGTAAAGTTTATAGGATTGCTGCGGCTTGCATTGGAGGAAGGCGAAGATCGGAGAGCGCCGCCAGGGGAACGGACTCGAGAATTTCAGGCGGATATCACCACCCTCAACGGTGCATTCGGTGACATTCAAGCCGTTGACTCCCACTCCTCGCCCGGCTGCCACGTCCACGACTGCATCGCGGAGGTAATCCTCTTCGATCTCGATTCCGGCCATGCCGCTGCCCGTGCCCCAATGGAAACTGCTGATGCCGGATTTCGGACCGTAACCGGAATGCGCCCAGTTTTCAGATGGCGAGACGGGGAACTGAGACCTGAGCGCGGCAATGCCCCGCTCCAGATACTCGACCTTCCCCACTGCGCGATAGTAGTCCAGCAAGGTGTTTCCAAACTGGCTTTGTCGGGCATCGGACCATTCGGCATCGGAATTCTGAGTCGTGAACCCGCCTAGAAGCATCGTGGGGTCCTTCAGTCCGCCCACGGCGGGATTGGTCCAGCACTGTTGGTACAACAACAGGTAATCGAGCAAGCGCTCGCCCCGGTCCAGATAGCTGTGATCGCCAGTGATCCGAAATGCAGTCAGATATGCCGCCACAGTCTGTCCGAGCGCCAGATCGTTGGCCGGCCACTGCCGGGTGCGCTCGTCGAGCTCGGGTTTGCGCGGGCTGCAACTCCAGAACGTTTCGAAATCGTACCATTGGCGCCGCCCAATCACGTCTTTCTCAAGGAATGCGAGCCCGCGTTTGGCTGCCGCCAGCCATCGGGGATCGGCATCCTGGGCGTACAATTCCAATAGGAAGAGCACAATGGGACCGGTTTCCGCTTTAACCGTGCGCGATTGGTCTTCGATGACGGTACCGTCTTCCGAAAATCGGGTGGGCAACATGCCGTCCTGTGATTGCCGCTTGGCGAAGAATTCCGCCAGCGCGCGGCATCTCGATAGAACCGCATCGCTATCAGGCAACTTGGCCTCCCGCCACCTCAGGAGCCAATAGGCGGTCCAGCTCATGTCGTAGCCCAAAAAGCCTTCTTGCATGCTCGAGCCACTGCCATCGCCTGCGGCCCAAAGGACAGCCTTATCCCGGTTGGCTACCACGGCAATGCACTTGAAAGCTCCATCGACGCCGGGCGCTTTGAGGGCTAGTTCCAAGGTTTGCTGCGTCATCCGAAGCAACTCGTCGTCGCCGGTCCGCCGCGCATGCAACGCCATGCCAAACGAAGTCCTCATCGTGTTGAACCAGGCGGAAAAATATATGGAGGGTCCCGGTCCCCAGCGATTGGTCTGCACACCTCCGCCGGTCGAGCCTCCAGGAAGCGGC
>JBAZHQ010000286.1:0-5945 GCA_041652235.1 Opitutaceae bacterium
GCGCGAGAATGGATTGGATGGTTGGGGATCGGTTCTGTCCGTCTCGGATTTCCTCTCAGCCTGAGATGAATTGTAAATACTGTAGTACAAGAAACACCAGAATAAAGATATATAGAATTTGAAGCAATCACTCGGCAGGTGAATGATCTGAAAGTATCTTGGATTCACTAACTTCCTATTATTGTGATTATTGTGTTTTTCGTGGCCATTCAGTCTGCGGAATTAAGGATAAATGCGGGGTTTAGGTTCGGGTGGAATGCATCGCTAGGCATAGCCTTGACGGATGCGGATTACGCATAGTCTTTTGCGTAGACTGAGTGGATCTAAGCTCGATGCGCAGGTAGAATGTCAGCTCCAAATGAAAAGCCGCGCCGTCGACACCCGCCTCGCCCACGTGGCCACGATGCAGGCATGCCTAACCCCGGGTGCTATCGGCTTCGCTGCGGAAACGCGCTTCGCCTATAATCCCGAGGGAGCTGGCTCTAGTCATCCGTGTGACTGGCGCTCCTGTTGCTCTCTTCAGGCGTGGTGGACCACGCTCGGACATCCTTAGTCGCACCGAGTCCCAGTCCAACGCCCCCATGACGGCTTCAACCTCCACCCATCTGCACCAAGTTACTCGGGGACGGCGCATGCCAGCCGCGTGCCGCTTCCTGGTTGGGAACCGGCCTTCCTAGTCATGATTGAGAACTTTCAATCGGTCCTATGTGACGAACCCGATATGCATCTTCCGGGTTTGCACATCGTGCGCTTTGCCGTGCATCAGTATTCACCGATGCAGGCGACCGCCGAACCGCGTCGGCATAATCTGAGTCAGCTCGTGCTCTATTTGCAGGGGGAAGGCGTACAGCAGTTCGGAAAAGCCTCGGCACAGGTGAAACCGGGTACTCTTGTCGCGATGCCATCCGGCGTGGCACACGCTTTCAAGCGCACGACTGCGCAGCCACCCGTTTGCCTGACTATTGATTTCGCGCTCGGGAAAGCCGGCCTGCTCCGGCCGACAATTGCCAAGATCCCCCGTTTCGAATTGCTCAACATCCGTCACCAGTTGCGGCGTCTCGTGAAACTACAGGCCGGATCTTCCCAATCCGCCCAGATTGAGAAAGCAATCATGATTCTCCAACTGCTCATTTCGTTATTGCGGGCCGCCGGTTGGCTGGAATCCGTTGACGCAACGCTGACCGAGCGAGGTGAATCGGCGATTCAGCGTCTGATCGATGGGATGGACATCACCATTCCTCTCGACGATGTGGTGCAACGCAGCGGCTACCATCGCGATCATTTAAACCGTCTCGTAAAAAGCGAAACCGGCCTCACCTTGGGCCAATTGCGCGCGCATCGACGGCTCGCCAAAGCCACGGAACTTCTCGCAAAAGGCGTGCAGGTCACCAATGTGGCGGTAGCCGTCGGCCTTATGGATCAAAGCTATTTCGCGCGCTGGTTCCGCCGTCAGACAGGCGAATCGCCGTCGCGCTGGAGTCAACGCCAGCTCGAAGGATCCGTGGTCGTCCTAGCCGGCTGATGGAGGCGTGAGAAGAAGTTAGAATCGAGGAGAGAAGCGAGAACAGGCGTCCCGCAGGCGGGACACCGAGTGCAATCCGTTTGGCGAGCTCAGGACAGGCGACACTGCTTTCAGTGCAGCCCATGTGAAACACTGATCATGCACATTTTAGCCTCAATGCCGTCCGTCCTTTGTGTCCTTCTTTCACCTTGGCGACCTCAGCGTTCCAATAAAAATCCGCAGAAGCCCCCTGGTGAATGCCTGGCTACGTCCACCTGACAACCACGCCAAGGACCCCCTGCTTGTCGTGCGCCATGCGCTCGTACATTCCGGCAATCTCTTCGAAACGGATGGAATGGGTGACAAGCCCGGCGACCTGGATTTGCCCGCTCTTCACCCAATCGACCGTCATTTCGAGCGTCTTTTGACGGCAGATTTGAGGAGGTTCCGCGTGGTCCGGAATCGAGCATTCGTGCGCGCCGATGAGGGCGGCGCCTTTCCGGTGAACGTGTTTGTAGGCGTCGATTGTCGCCAGTCCGCGAGAGGAACCGAGCAGGATGACGTCGCCGCCGCGCCCGATGGCGGCGAGAGCCTCCGAAACCAGGCCGGGGATGCCTGTGGCTTCGATGATGCCATCCGGTTCGGCCCCCAGGGCCTTGACGGATGCGGCCAGTCCCGCCCCTTCGGCCAGGACGGTTCTCTCGATGCCGCAACGTCGCGCCAGCTCCAGCCGTGGCGCACTCACATCCTGCACGACCACGTTGCGCACACCCCAGATCTTGAGAGCCTGGGCCGCGAATATCCCGATCAGTCCGGCTCCCAGAACGATGCATCGCGCGGGCTGGCGGCGGAAGCAATAGCGGGCCGTCAGGGAGATCTGCGCGAGGCGAGCCATCAGCAAAACGTCGATATCGACGTTTTTCGGAACGGGCACCCATAGCGCATGGGCGGGGTTCAGTTTGGCCCAGCTCGCATGCTGCCCAAGGAAAAGGAGCCGATCACCGACGGCGATGCCTTTCACGGAAGCACCGATTTCCTCCACGCGGCCCACGGCGGCGTAACCAGGACGATGCGGATATTTGGCAAAGAGATTCTCGGGATCGGGCAGGGCTATGTGAGTGCCTTCGTACATGGCGAGCTCAGTGCCCGGGCTGATCAGAGTGTGTTCCGTGCGCAGCAGCACTTCTTCCGGGCCGATGGACGGACGCGGCAGAAGCTGCAACTCGACTTTTCGAACGCCGGTGAAAACAACTTGTATGGATTCCATGATTAGTAAGAGAAAATCGCCTGCCGCCCGGCAACGAAGCGTTATCGGAGCTCTTCCCCCCCGCGGGCTTTTTCCAGTAGCTTTTGGATGCGAGCCAGCTCCGATTGCACATTGGCAACCCCGAAGCTGGCGAGCATGGCGCCAATCGATTCCTTGGGATCGTTGGACCAGAAGATGCCTGCGTCCTCCGTGCGGTAATAGCGATAGCCGATCTTGTCGCCGTATTTTTTTGCAAGCGCCTTTCCGTCGTCAAGCAAGGGATCCCATTGCAGGATCGCGTAGGAGAGGTCGATCTGATGCACGAGCACTTCGCCGGGTTTTTGCGCTTCCGCCTCGATGATGCCCAACGGGCTGTAAACCGAAGCATGGTCCCTGGGCACGGCACTCACCACATAATAGCCATGTTGCAACGCATACATGGCCGGTTTCGCCGTTGCCGGAGACGCGGACGCCAGCGCGACGATGTCCGCCCCTTTTGCGGCGAGCGCCTGCCAGCCTTCCGCGTACATCATGTCGAAGCAGATCTGAATGCCGACGCGCCCGAAGTCGCAGTCGAACACCGGAAACTCATGCCCCGGCGTCGTGCCGTCCTCAAGGCTGTCGCTGTTCTGCAACGCGACCGGGTGCGCTTTCCGGTAGATGCCGAGCAGACCGCCTTCGCGATCGACGAACACTGCCGCATTGCTGTACTTGGGGGATTCTGCCGACTCGTCCAGGAGCGCCGGAGCGATGAGATAGGAGTGGTGGCGCTTCGCGCACGCCGCGATTCGGGGGAGCACTTCGGACAGGCGCACCGTCTTTTTCGAGAGCTCCTCCTCGTTCCTCATCAGCAGGAATTCAGGAAGGACCACCAGATCCAGGCCTTTCGATGGGTAGGCGGACGCAGCCTGCCTGGCCATCTTCTCGACCATCGCGTCCATTTTATCGAGCCGGGTTTCGAGCGTCGCTTCGGACGGAATGCGACCGCCTACGACGGTCCCCAGCAGAACCTTGCGCGGCAGGTGGGCCTGCCTCGCATTCGCCGCCTCAGGGCTTACTTCTGCGATCACGGGTGTCATCATGATTCCCAATAGCATCGTTGCCGCCGCCCAGCGACGCCAGATCTGCCTCGGGCCGGTTTGCTTGAGGATGTGGGTAACGATTGCATGAATCATGATGTGGCTTTGTAGGTTAAGTGCTATCGGACGAGGTTCTTGCTGATAAAGTCATAGCTTATCCGCAGCGATTCGAAAGGATCGCCCGGGCAGCTATCCTGCTCCACAAAAAACCAGCGGCATCCCGACTCTTCGGCTGCACCGATTATCCGGTCAAATGGAAGCGTTCCCTGGCCAATCTCACAGTACATCGGTTTCCGCTCCAGCGTCATCTTATAGTCCTTGATATGCATGACCGGGAGCCGGCCACGGAGCTTGCGGCACCATTCCACGCAGTCGCCGCCCCCGTATTGAATCCAATACGTGTCGATCTCGCCGACGATGTGGCTGCAATGCTGGTAGATGTAATCCAGCACGGTGACGCCATCGGCCTTGTAGAATTCCAACTCGTGGTTGTGGTAGCCCAGTTGCAGGCCTGCGGCCTCGAATTTGGCGGCTGCCGCGTCGAGTTTCCGGATAAAACGCTGGAACTCCTCGGCCGAAGCAAGCTCTGCCCCCTGCAGGTAGGGATATGCGGTGAAGTTGCAGCCCATGCGGCGCAGCTTGTCGATAACGCGCTCCGGCTGGTCCAGAATCATGGCTCCAGGCTCATGGGTGGCGCCGATGGCCAGCCCCGCGTCTTTCATGATTTTCGCCACCTCTTCCGGCGCTATGTCGCCGATGGCGCTGACTTGCACCGCGCGGTAGCCGATGTCGTGGATCTTTTTCGCCGTGGCGGCCAAGTCGGCCGACGTCTTGCAGTGATCCTTGACGGTGAATAGCTGGACTCCAACTTGTGAGACTTTCATGTGAATGCAGTTCGGCTTTTACTCGGTGTCCTTTGATCCTGCGTCAAGCGCGTTTGGGCGACCGCGCGGCCGACTCCTCGCAACGCTGACGCAGGGTCTTCGTAAAGAGCCCGGCGTCTATCGGAAAATTGATCGTCTGGCCGGTCCAGGTGGAAAGGAGCATCGCATTTGCGAGTTCCACCGACCGCTTGCCCTCTTCGGCCTGGGCGAACAGTGCCTCCCCGCCGACGATCGCGGCAACGAAGTTCTGGAGTATGGCCCGATGCTGGCCTCCATGATCCGGGCAAGTGATCTCCGAGGCGGACGATGGCGGCGGCGCAAACAGATCCTTCGTCGTCCGTGAAAATTCGGATGTCGCAATCTCGTTGCGGACAAAAACCAACTTCCCGTTTTCATAGATCAAGCGGCCCTTGTCGCCTGCGATCTCCAAGCGGTTTGTGCCGGGGGCTTCCCCGGTCGATGTCACGAAAATACCGGTCGCACCGGACTCGAATTCCAAATAGGCGGTGACCTCATCCTCCACCTCGATGGCGTGGTATTTCCCAAAATGGCAGAAAGCGCGCACGCTTTTCGGCATTCCGAAAATCCATTGGAGAAGATCCAGATTGTGCGGGCATTGGTTCACGAGGACGCCGCCGCCTTCGCCATTCCAGGTGCCTCGCCATGTTGCAGATGCGTAATAGACATTCGGCCGGAACCAGTCGGTCACCGTCCAGTTCATGCGGACGATTCTCCCGAACTCGCCTCCCTGCACCATGTTGCGGATTCGCGCGAACCAAGGATCGGTGCGCTGGTTGAACATGATCGCGATCACTTGCTTCGGGCTTTTGCGGGCGGCGATAAAGCGGTCGCATTCCGCCGAGGTGACCGAAAGCGGTTTCTCGACCAGCACGTGAAGACCGGCGCCCAAAGCCGCGACCCCGACGGGCACATGGCCGTAATGGGGAGTCGCGATGATGACCGCATCGATCGTGCCTGATGCAATCATGTCGCCAACTTCCAGGAAATGCCGGATTCCCGGGAACTGCTGGGCGCGACTGGCATCGCTATCGCACACCGCTGCGAGCTCCGCATTCTCCACGTTGCCGGACAAAATGGTGCGGGCATGGGAGCTCCCCATGATTCCGAGGCCTACAACTCCAATCCTGACTTTATTTGCGCACATAGTATTTATTTTCCCTTATTTAGTAAAATTTTGCCCGGAGCATTCTGCGCTCCGCACATGTCTCCGATTG
>JBAZHQ010000287.1:0-5885 GCA_041652235.1 Opitutaceae bacterium
ACCGAGGCGGCCCCGCCGCCACTGTGTGCTCTGCTGGCCAGCAGAGCACCACCGTCCGACCGTTGGCCTCTGGCTTCCGGCTTCTGGCATCTGGCCTCTTTGGTTGCGGCTCCGCCGCGCTATGCCTTTTTGTGGCCATTCAGCTGCGTTTTCTAGGCTACTGAAGCCTCCGGCTCCATCAGGTGAAGATTAACTTTCCGGTCTTTTTGTACCTGCGCCAGATTCCGAAGGAGCCCCAATTGTAACAGGCGGAACGCATCAGGGCCAGGCAGGGGAAGAGAAGCACCCGGTAATCGATTCCAAAACGCTTCGCCGCGCGGCGGCATGCGCGACTGGCGACTACGATGGCAGCCGCTACTTGGTAGAGGGCTCCGAAGAAAGTCGGGCGAAGCGCGAAAACTTCCCTCTGATCGCGTCCGCGGAGGAGACAGTGGGCCATGCCGCCTTGGCCGTTTTGAAAGCCCTGCTTGAGAAAAGCGCGCAAGGTGTCGCGGTGCTTGTGCAGCAACCGAGCTTCGGGCACGTAAACGATGCGTTCCTGGTGCCCCGCCTGGATTAGACGCCAGGTGAAGTCGAGGTCCTGGGTGCGCCTCAGCGCCTCCTCGAAACCGTGGAGCTCCAGGAAAAGGGAGCGAAGCACCGCGAAGTTGGCCTGCACGGCGTTTTCGATCTCGCCGCGGTGGCGCACGGGCTCCCGAAGGAATCCCATGAGGTCTGCGTATTGCGCGACGAGCGGAGCCATGTCGAAAGTCAGTGTTGCACCGCAGGCCAGCACGGCACGCCCTTCGCGCACCGGAGTCGTGAGGCTGGCCGCCCACCCGGGTTGGGGCAGGCAATCGCAGTCGAGGAAAGCGACGATGGGCGCCTGAGAGCGCGACACGCCGAAATTGCGCGCCGCACCCACGCCTCCGTTTGTGCGGCGCAGGACACGCACCCGGGAATCGACACGGGTACCGAGCACCTCCGCGAGCTCGACGGGTTTTCGAGAGCCGTCGTCAATCACCAGGATTTCGCCAACCAGACTCTGCTCGTTATCCAGGAAATAAGCCACTGCGTTGCGCAGCAGGTCGATCTCAGGATTGTAAGCGGGAATGATGACCGCCACATCGGCGGTCTTGCTCGAATCAGGGGTATTTTCCGGCATTTCGCCCTCAGCCAAACAGAATCACACCATTGCACAACCTCTTGTTGATAAAAACCATGGTCCATCCCAAGACTGCTTTGTCACGTAATACGTGACAAAGGTGGCATTGGAGACTGCCTGGATCGTGGGGGACGCGGGGATTCCAAGCGGTGGTGTGTGTGGGATTCGATAACAATTCCGAGAAGGAAGGCGTGGATCGCTCGTTTGGGTTGCCGATCGGCCAGGACGAACTGGTGCAAGCTGTCAGTGCGGCCAACAAGCATACGATTGTCGTGCTGACGGCTGGAGGCAGCGCCGATGTGAGCAAGTGGATCGATCGCGTGCCTGTGTTTCTGCATGGCTGGTATTCCGGCCAGGAGGGTGGTTGCGCGCTGGCCCGAATCCTTTTCGGCGAGGTAAATCCGTCGGGCCATCTTCCGATCAGCTTCGAGCTGCGCTGGGAGGACAATCCCGTGCACGACAGCTACTACTTCAACGCGCCTGAGAAGACTGTGAAATATACGGAAGGCGTTTTTGTCGGCTATCGAGGCTATGAGCACAATGGCGTGGCGCCACTATTCCCGTTCGGACATGGCCTCAGTTACACCACCTTTGGGTTCAAGAATCTCAGCATCACCCCGAAAGCGCCAAAGCTGGGTGAAACAGTGGCGGTCTCCTTTGACCTGACGAACACCGGCAAGCGCGAAGGTGCGGAGGTGGCGCAACTTTATTTGGGGAGCCCGACGGCGAGCGTGCCGCGCCCCGTGAAGGAGCTCAAGGGCTTCGCCCGTGTTTCCCTGAAACCCGGCGAAACCCGGCGGGTAACGCTGACGCTCGATTCGCGAGCCATGTCCTTCTTCGACGTGCAAAGCCATGCGTGGAAGCAGGAGCCGGGCAAGTTCACCGTCTTTGTCGGTCATTCATCGGCGGCGATTGATCTGAATGGCGAGTACGCCGTGACCGAGTGAACCAGCAGTGGTGCTGCTGCACCACACGGTGGCGGCAGAGCCGAACTGTGGCGGCGGAGCCGCCTCTGTCGGACCGTGGCCGCAGAGCGGCCTCAGTGGCGGCACCGCCGCCTCGGTGACGAGCTTTGCTCGTCTGCTCGTCTCTCAGTCTGATGTTGCTGCGCTCGGTAGTGGTCATTCAATTGCGGTTTCTGTGCTGGAGCTTTTTTACGCCATCCCCCCATGAAAACAGCTGTTTCCAAGTTTCTCTTATTCCTTTGCGCCTTGTTTGCAGCGTGCTCCCTGCGCACCGCCGCTTTTGCCGACCCCATCCAGCGTGAGCGCCTGCTCATGGATTTCGGCTGGCGGTTCCACCTCGGCAACGAGTGGGGTTCCGGCACCAATCCTTCCAAGGCTGGCGCCAGCTTCGGCCCGGCCAGCGTGACTTACGGCGATGCGAGCTGGCGCGAAGTCAACCTGCCGCACGATTGGGCCGTCGAGCTTCCCTTCGATCCCAATGCCGACATCTCGCATGGGTACAAAGCTCTCGGCGAAGCCTATCCGCAGAATAGCATCGGCTGGTACCGTCGCAGCTTCGAGTTGCCGAAGAGCGACGCAGGCAAGCGCATCTGGCTCGAATTCGACGGCGTGTTCCGCGACTGCACGGTCTTCGTCAACGGCTGGATGGTGGGCCGGCACGAGAGCGGCTACAGCAGCTTCCGCTACGATGTCACTGATGTCGTAGAATGCGGCGGCCGTAATGTGGTGACGGTGCGGGTCGACGCGACCCAGGTTGAGGGTTGGTTTTACGAGGGCGCCGGAATCTATCGCCACGTCTGGCTGGTCAAGACCGCTCCGCTCGCAATCGCCCCCGACGGCATCTTCGTCTCCACCGCCTTTTCAGGCGATGATCCCAAGTCTGCCCAGATCAATTTGCAGGCCCGGCTGCTCAATTTCCAATCCGCGCCTGCCGACGCCCTTGTCGACTGGCAGGTCTTTTCGCAGGACGGCAAGCTGGTTGCCTCTGCCCGGCAGTCGGCCAATGCCGCATCAGGATATAGCGAGTTGAACCAGTCCCCATCGGTGGATGCCCCGCAGCTCTGGTCTCCGGAAAGCCCGACGCTCTACAAGCTGGTCACCACGCTCAGCAGCGGCGGAGCGGTCATCGACAGGGTAGAGACGGAGTTCGGCATCCGCACGGCGGCCTTCGATGCCGACAAGGGGTTCCTTCTCAACGGCAGGCCCTACCAGATCAAGGGAACCTGCAACCACCAGGACCACGCCGGTGTTGGGGCCGCCATGCCTGACAGGCTCCAGTATTTCCGCATCAGCCGCCTGAAGGAAATGGGCGGCAACGCCTATCGCACATCCCACAACCCGCCCACCGCCGAGCTGCTCGAGGCCTGCGACCGCCTTGGCATGTTGGTCATGGATGAAAACCGTCTTCTCGGCAGCGACGCCACCAGGCTCGATCTCCTTGAGCGCCTTGTTCGTCGCGACCGCAACCACCCAAGCGTCGTCCTCTGGTCCATTTGCAACGAGGAATATAACGTCATGGAAACTCCCTCGAGCGCGAGGGTCGCCAGCTCCATGCAACGCCTGATCCGTAGCCTCGACCGGACGCGCCCCATCACGTCCGCAGTCAGCAACGGCAACGTTTTTGAAGGCATCAACGGCGTCATCGAAGTGCGCGGATGGAATTACCACGTCGGCGAGGGAATGGATGCCTACCGCAAGGCGCATCCGACGCAGCCCCAGTTGGGCACCGAGCAGGGCAGCTCGGTTGGCACGCGCGGCATCTATGCCAGCGATGCGCAGCACGGTTATGTTGACGCCTACGACGAAGATCACGCGGACTGGGCTCGGTCTGCCAAGTCCTGGTGGAGCTTTTTCGATGCCCGGCCCTGGCTCTCCGGCGGCTTCGCCTGGACGGGCTTCGACTACCGTGGCGAACCCAAGCCCTACCGCTGGCCCTGTATCAGTTCCCACTTCGGCATCCTCGATACCTGCGGCTTTCCGAAGGACAACTTCTGGAACTTCAAATCCTGGTGGACCTCGGACCCTGTGCTGCACCTGATGCCGCACTGGAACTGGCCCGGGCGCGAAGGACAGGAGATCGACGTGCGGGCGTTGAGCAATTGCGACCAGGTCGAACTTTTCCTCAACGGCCGCAGCCTGGGCCGGAAGGACATGGCCAAGAACTCCGAGCTGAAGTGGAAAGTCCAATACGAGCCCGGCGTGCTATCCGCCAAAGGCTTCAAGGCCGGACGCCTCGCGGCCGAGGACAAGGTCGAGACTACCGGCGCCCCCGCAGCACTCCGGCTCAGCCCGGACCGCGCCGAGATCAAGGCCGACCGGGAGGATATTTTCATCATCACCATCTCCGCCCTCGACACGCAGGGCAGCCCTGTGCCGACCGCCGGCGATAAAGTCAGTTTCCGCCTTGAAGGCCCCGGCTGCATTCTTGGCGTGGGCAATGGCGATCCGAGCTGCCACGAGCCGGATGTCTTCATCGGAACCGCAAGTCCGCGCATCCGCCCGATCGAGGATTGGCGCTGGCAGAAGGTCAGGACGATCTACGAGGGCGACCTTCCCGAGCTTGCCGTGGACTATGACGATTCCAAATGGACCAAACTCGATGTGAACGCCGAGAAAGGCCCGCTCGGCGAAAACGAGAGCGGCGTTTTCCGTTGCCGATTCACCATCGCCGCCGAGGAACTGGCGGCATCATCCGTTGATCTTTGGTTCGGCAGGATCAGCGGCGATGTCCGTGTTTACCTAAACGGGCAAAAGATCGGCAATGGTGGCAGTCCGAAAGCCGCCACGGTCTTTGGCATCAAGGTCCAGCTCCGAGAGGGCGAGAACACGATTTCCATCGCCATGGCCAATTTCGGCGAGGCTGCTGGCGTGAACAAAGGCGCGGCCCTGTGCTTCCCGGGCAAGTCTGCGCCGGTGACCTGGACCCGCAGCCTCTTCAACGGCCTTGCCCAGATCATCGTCCAAAACACCGGCGAGCCGGGCGCTCTCAAGCTCATCGCCGAGTCCCCCGGTCTGAAACCAGCTGAGCTTCTCCTTCAGGTGAAGCCTTCCCCGTCACGCCCCTCGGTGCCCTGATTTTTCAAACCGCAGAAGATCTGCCGCGAGAAGGTATGATACAGGGTTGTCATCCCTTTCATCCTTTGAATCCCTGTGAATAATTTTCTTTGAATGGCGTTTTCGATCTCCAGGCCTTGTTAACAGGGATGGAAGAGATGGAAGGGATGAGAGGTACACACTCTCCTAAGTCTCTTTTTTCGTGCTTCTTCGCGATTATGTCATAGTCATCCAACTGCGTTTTGTTAATTGAGTACTATTCGGGCTACACCTGCTCGCCCTTGCCCAACCGTTCGTTAAATGAACATTCCATCGCGTATTCTAGCCGCTTTTTTTGCCCTGCTGTTCTGCGCATCCGCGTTTGCGCTGACCTCGATCACACCCGCGAGCCACGAGGTGGGCGCCGGAGTGGTGACGTACCAGATTCTGGTGAGGTCGGACACGGACTGGACGGCGACTAAGAATACGGACTGGGTGATGTTATCGAGCACCAGCGGGCCGCAGGAAGCCAATATTTTGGTGACGGTATCGGCCAACACGACGGGGGCCGACCGTAGCGCGACAATCCAGGTGAATGGTGAAACACATACGCTCACACAACGATCCGCGAATGCGGCGCTCCAGGAAGTGTGGGCCTTCGGTCTGGATGGGTGCGGACAATTGGGCGACAACAACTTGCTCCAACGCCAGTATCCGAGCCGGGTAACTACTGATGTCAAAGT
>JBAZHQ010000288.1:0-870 GCA_041652235.1 Opitutaceae bacterium
TCGCCGAATCGTCAGGCGTTAAGACACCTACCTTCTTCGGCTACATCTTAAAATACAGCCTGCCCATCCTCTTGCCGATCCTGATAGCCAGCGGCTTCCTGTTTCTATGAGCTGAAGATAGGACTTATAAGTCCCATACGACTTATAGGTCCCATAGGACTTATAGGTCCTATAGAATATCGGCCGAGTTTAGTCGCGGATGGAGTTGCCCGCCTTCGCCCTACGGGACTACGGCGCGGCACCTTTTCGATTCGAAAAGGTGGAGCCAAAAGTCGGATTCGAACCGACGACCTGCGGTTTACGATAACACATTTCAGGCATTTCCCACTTTGTCACATATTTTCAAATACTGACTTTCAGAGGAGAAAGAGCGAGAACACCATTTCCGAAGATTTACCAAAAGTGCCCAAAAAAAGTGAAAGGTGTAGAAAGACAGGTGTAGAAAGGAAATTAGCAACCAGGGCAGCCTGGGTTCTGCCTGTGTGCGGGTGATAGGGCGGACGTTTCAGAGCCCTCTGGCTGCCAGTGTCACCTCGCCAACCGTGCCCGGCTTTAGCTTGGGAAGACTCTCAGGTTTGAATTTGACGAGGGTTTCATTCCAACCGACAGAGACGAGCATGGCATAGATTTTCTGCGCTTCAGCGGCCTGAATGGAAGATGCGCTTACCTTCATGCGTGAGCCCTTCGTGAAAGAGACGGGGTTTCCTGTAATCGGCATGAAGCTTTGAACGCTTCACTGTACGTTGCTCCGCCACTTGCTCCGCCACTTTCCCGGGCGTTTGCCCGCTTTGGCATCCCCTCGGCCCTACTGACACGAAAAAGCCCGCCTCGTGGTAGAAAGCGGGCCTCGGTGAAAACCTCTTGGGCGTT
>JBAZHQ010000288.1:880-5830 GCA_041652235.1 Opitutaceae bacterium
CCCGGTCCCAGCGGATCACCCATCCGAGATCGCGGAGCAGTGCCATATCTCGCTTGACCGTTCGGGAGCACACGCCGAGCTGCTCACACACCGCCCCACTGGTGATGGGCTTGCCTAGGCGCAGGAGCCGGGCGAGTGCGTAGAGCCGGGCCAGTATGTGCTTATGCACGTGCATTTTTACGCTCCTTTTTGCGGACTGCGCTCGTGACGCGGGAGATGATCCACTCATGCGCCCAGGCTGGCGGGGTGCGTCTGTCTTGGAGCCAGTCCTCCATCGTGCGGACTGAGAGCAGGGGAGAGACGGCGCGAGCCGCCTCGCTCGCTGTGAGTGGGGCAGTCGCAGTAATGAGGTCTCTAGGCCAGCTCATGTTAGCTCCTCCATCTCGGGAGCGTCGGCACCGACGTAAATCCAGGTGATCGTATCGGCGGGGAAGCTCTCACGGACCCTCACCCAGGCGATACCAGCCTCGCGCAGGGCGTAGGAGATACGAGGTACCCACTCATCCACTCCGATGGCTCCAGGGGCCTCCAGACCGGTCCGCTCGCAGATGAGCGCGATGGCGTCGATACAATCCACGAGGTCGAGCAGGGTGGCCTCGGCGATTTCACACTCAGCGCGGTAAAGCTTGGCACCCCCAAACCCGGAATTGCTGCGATACAGCTCGGCAGTCTCGCGGGTCTCGGCGAACGATCCGCAATCAGTGATGATGTCATCGTTTGCGGCGCGGTAGAAGGTTCTAATCATAAGGCTTACAATACGGCGTTGCCGTAGGTATTCAAGGACTTTTATTTGGACTATTTGGCGGGTTTTGTAACCGCCTTTCCCTACTGCCAGCAAAAACCCCGCCCCTTGCCTGATACGGTTTGCAGCCAATTAGAGCCACTATCGCAGCCGAGAGTATGCGTTCTATGGATACGCCAGCAAAACGCGCCAAATGGCAAGGAAAGCGCACTCTAGGGCCACCCCAGCTTGCGGACGGGGTGACAGCAAAGAACCGCCGCCCCCCTTGCGAGAGACGGCGGCCATTGTTGACGCTATCTTCTATCCCGCCGGAGGAACTACTTCCGGCGGAAGGTGTGCTCAAATCGGATCGGTGGTACCGAGCGCCTGCCTCAGGAAGCCGCGGCTCGACTGGAACGCATCACCGAGATTCATCATCTCGTCGGCACGGCTCAGGGATGTGAGTTTCGAGTCGATCTCCTGAAAGCCTGCCTCGCCATTCACCGCGACGCCGAGTTCCACTCCAAGCGCCTGAGTCTTGAACTGGACCTCCTCCCGGGCTACCTGGAGAGCTTTGCGCGTCTCGCCGATGGCCAATTCCAACAACGACCGTTGAGACTGGATTCGCTCCGAGACGGTACCTTCGAGAATCTCGCGCAGGAGTTGGGCGATCTCACAAGAAACGCTTTCGCGGAGTTTGGCATCAATAATGGCATTTAGAGTCCGCTCGCTCGGTTTCGCTAAGAAAGCGGTGACTGCCGCATTTGTAGCAATCGCCGGTTCGGAGAGGCTGTTGACAATTTCCGATGCCTCGGAAACTGAGGCATTTGCTTCGGTGACTAGTCGGCTCCATGACTCGATATGGGAGGTTCCGGTGATGATCTTTTTCAATATGCGTGCAACTTTCATGTGTGGTTTTCCTTCTGTATTTGGTTTATGGATTCTAGTTTCTGACAAAATAACGGCTGGCAACTAGGGCAGGATTTGACCTCGGCGAGTCCCACGGCGATTCGCTCTGAGACGATGGCAATCGCACCCTCGCGAGCCTCCTGTTTCTCAGGCGTATCCGCTAGCCCGATACCCGGCACCGTGGAGAGAATCACGCCCGCTACCTCTTCGCTGGTAGCGTGACTCAATATTCCGATGGCATGTCGCAGAGACCGTGCCCGTATCGCGTCGAGATGCTCGACGGAGAAAAGCGCGGATGCCTCCAGGACAACAACCGCCCGCAAACGTCCGGTTTTCATCCAGTGCTCTACCATCTGAGGCACTGACAAAACCCGCTGCCCTAGCGCGGGTTCAAAGCCTTCCGATGTAAAGGCGAATTCCTCAAGAGGGCGCTGCGTCAAATATGACGGTAATGGTTTTGTGGTTACAGTGTTCACGGCTTCGCGGCTCCTTGGTTTTCCGCTGGCTTGAATGGGAGAATTCCGGTGCGAAAGCGTTCGATAATCTCATCAATCGATTTCTCGTTAAGTGCCCGAATACCGTCAGCATTCCGCCCGATGTATTGTGGGGGCAGTTCATCCAGGAACTTCTGCCTCATCAGCATTTGCAATTCCGACATGAGCGGAGCGATTACCCTTTGATATTCTGAAAGGGGAATATATTCCCGCTTGGATACCGCCAGCCGGAGTTTCAAGGTTTCCGTCTGAACTTGCATCAGCCGAATCTGCTCTCGGCGAAGTTCCGGCGATGCCGCCGCCCTCGGTGCCCGGGACTGAAGCCAGCCCCTAGCAGCTTCAAAATCATATCGTCCCCTCTTATCGGGCAGCGGTGCCCCGGGTTCGCTTAGATAACGGCGAACGGTTTCCCGATGGCATTCAAGCCGACGAGAGATTTCTGTTTTAGAAACGCGTGTGTTTTTTGTCTTTTTCATTTGGTGATTTGTTGTTTCAGGTGTAATTCTGGTGGCGGATTGGATTTTTAGGATGTGTGCGGAAAATGAACCGGGGTCGCTGACCCTGCTTTAAGTGTCTCTGGGGAAAGATATTGCTGTATGGGGGTGGGTAACGGGTTACGATAGTTCATGGCGTGAATCCTTCGAAAATTCCGAGATTGATTTCCGTTTCGGAGTCGGGAACGCAAAGGCGGAACGCGTCGGCAAGGTCGTTGCATGGCTGGTCATCGGGTAATCGAATGCCCGATACGTCGACGCCATCGGCCATGCCTGCGCCTGCTTCCCTCAATTGGTTCGCCCACCTACCAAACGCCACGCGCCCGGCCCCATCAGCATGGAAGGCGATGCGAACCCGCTTGCCGTGGAAGCAGGGCAAAGCCTCTTCGGGTATGGAGTGCCCAGCGCCTGCCATGCAGACGGGCGCCAGTGCATCCAGGTCTATCCCTTCGAACCAAGCCACACCAAGGGCAGCGAGGAAGTCAGGTCCACCTTCGCAGAGCATCACAAGCGGACGTTCGCCAATGTCGGCGCATCCAATCGGCCATGATGCGGAAGATCCGGGCAGGGACTTTGCTTTTGCGCCTTTGATGCCCTCCCATGCCTTCCCATCCATGCGCCTTGCCTGTGCGTTGCGACGTGTGCTGTCCGTTATGATCCATGCGGCATGATCTTCGCCAGCATCGAACACCTGCCCGGTGAACAATAGGCCGAGGCTTGCGAGAGCGTCCAAACCAAGAAAGTAATGCCATCCCCTCAACTGTGCGATGCGCTCCATCTCCTCAATCGTCGGGCGAGACAATGCAGGGAGTCTAGGATGCCCGCAGGTGGCCTTTCCTTCAATCCTGGCACACTTTCTAGGTGCGGGCGTAGTGTTGGCGTGGGTACGCTCTCCGACAAGCTGAAAGATTCGTTTGCGGTGTTGTTCTCCGCCTGGGCCAGTGAATGCGATGCAACCAAATGGGCCTTGCCCTTCATCGGCTGCAAAGAAGTGTTCGCCTGATTTGTCAGCGCCAGCCTCGGCACAAACGGGGCAGCGTGCGATCAGCGCACCGCCCTGGATGCGTGCGTGCTCAAGCTTTGAAATAGCGATCACGGAATTATGGCTGTTATGGCGGTCATCATCACTGCACCGCCGCCGCCGCCATATCTAAGATATATGGCGGCTGGCGTGTGCTGAGTCGCCGCAATCATTCTGGCGATTCTGGCGATTATGGCGGCGGTGCTCATTCGCGGTAATAAAGTCCAGAGGTGCAGCGCACCTTTTTAGCCTGCATCAGTTCATCCCGCTTTCTCCTAAAAGTGCCGTCGGAAAGTCCGGTGGATTTGTGCCACTCCGCATTGCTGGCTCCGTCTTGTAGTTTCCCCATCACTTCGTCCGCTGAGTAGGTTTCGGTCCTGCCCACACTTTTTTTGAGTTTCTTCGGATCAAGAGAGGCGTCGATTTCCCAGACAGGGAAATGCCACCTTGCAACGCGATCGGGTACGGGTGCAAACGCACGCAATACAAACGCCATCGTCATGCAGTCATCCTCTTCGTGTGGAGTCATCGAGAGGAAGGCATCCGGCCATCTGGCAAAGACGCCGCCGCCGCTTGCGCGGTCTATGGCGCTTTTCTCCGATGCAGTGCCCTTGGCAAAATGATGCGCGATGACAAGAGCGGCTTTCCCTCTTGTGGCGATGGCTTCCATTCGGGCCAGAAGCTCACCCTGGCCGTCATTGCTATTTTCTTCGAATCCTGAGACAGCGGAAACCTTGTAGTGTGGATCAATCACAAAGAGTCCTGCTTTCAAGGCTTCGATTTTCCCCGGTAGTTCCCGCTCAAGGTCTGCAATTTCCACCGAGCAACCTCGCAGATTCCAGAGGTGCAGGTTCGACGGCGGTTTAATGCCGCGATGGCTGCACAGTTCATGTAAGCGTCGAGCAACTACGAATGACGGCAACTCGAAGTTGCAATAGATGACGGGTGCCTGAGTCGTCTTGAATCCTAACCACCGGCCACCACTCGCCACCGATAAAGCCAGGTCCATCATGGTCCAGGTCTTGGCCGCCTTGCTCGGTCCGGCCATCAGCATCGTTCCCCCTCGATATAACGCGCCTTCGATTAGGACGGCGGGTGTTTCTGGCGGCTTATCGCAAAGATCAGAAGCGGCAACCAGCGAAGGGAAAGGTGTCCTAGACGAGGGAGCCTGCGGAGCCTCGATGATTTTCGCCCGGCCTGAATTGTCAGTTTGCACGACGGCCTCCCCGGCGCAAAATACACGCCTTCAAATGTGCCGCTCGGCAGCCTGGCTTAATCCGACGGCCCAGCCCGATCTTCGCCAGTTGGTGA
>JBAZHQ010000289.1:0-5803 GCA_041652235.1 Opitutaceae bacterium
TCGTTGAGGTCCGCATCTGCGTCGCGCAGCAGGGTCATGGCCCGGCCAAGAACACGGGGAGCAGGCGAGAATTTTTCGATCTTCGCAATGGCTTCGAGGTAAATGTCCTTGGTGGATTTCATGAGGGGCGTAAAGGCGTGGGAAATAATGAGGGCGACCGAAGGGGTCGCCGCTGGCTCGGGCGGCTGAGAATGGAGCAGTTAGAATAGCCGGAGATTACCCTGTGCCAAGCTCCGACCGAGGAATGGGGGGGATTGAAATCGAATGGAGCGTTTCCGGCGAGGTTCGTCTCCGGCGCTAACCGGGACTGGGCGACCCTCTTGCGGAATCAGGCGGCGGACCAGACTCCGGCGATGGGCGTCTTGCAGAAGCGGCAGCGGCCCTCATCGATCCGGACTTGGGTGACTGAGAAGATGTCACGTTCGATGACCGCGCGGTGGCAGGAGGGGCAGAACGTGGTTTCCGCATCGGGCACCCCGCGAACGTTGCCGATGTAAACGTGGCGCAGTCCCGCGGCTCGAGCGGCCTCCCTTGCAGCGAGCAGCACTTCGACGGGCGTCGGAGGCAGGTGCTCGAGCTTGTGCTCGGGATTGAAGCGGGAAAAGTGCAGCGGGCGATCGGGTCCGAGCTCCGCGGCGATCCAGCCGCACATGCGGCGAATGCCGTCCAGATTGTCGGAATAAGTGGGGACGACGAGGTTGATGACCTCGAACCAGATGCCCAGATCGCGATAGGACTTGAGCGTTCGCAGGATGGGATCGAGCTTCCCGGAATTGAGCTGCCTGTAGATTTCGGGGCTGAAGCCCTTCAGATCGACGTGCGCCGCGTCCACGAAGCGCGCCAGGTCGCGGAAGGGGCGATCCTCGATGGAACCGCAGGTGACGAGGATGTTTTTCAGGCCGCGCTCATGTCTTCGAGCGTGAGGCTTTCGGGAAGCGGGGCGCCCAGACGCAGGGAGGGGCCTCTGGCGTCCTTGGTCTCCTCGGGCTTTTTCTGAGAGATCTCCCAGTTCTGGCAATTGAGGCAGCGGAAGACGCAGCCGGAGGTGGCCAGGGAAAATGTTTTCGATCCGGGCAAGTAGTGGAAGAGAGGCTTCTTTTCCACCGGATCGACGTGAAAGGTGCAGGGGTTGGCGTAGGCGAGCGTGTAAAGAGTGCCGTCCCGGTTGATCTTGTTGCGGCAATGGCTGCGGTCGCCGGGGGCGAGGATGCAGTTGTTGGGGCAGACCTTGCATTGCACGTTCCTGCCGAGCTTCAAGTAATGTCGGCCCTCGCGCACCCAGCCTCGCTTCCGCCAGAGGTCCCAGGTGTCGTCGTCGGGTGCGTCGCCTTTGAAAATCTCGGCAGGAGCTTCTCCGGAATCGCGCAAGTTGAGAACCCGGTCGAGCCAGGAAGCGGCCTTTGCGCCTGGCGAGACGCAGGCGCACATGACAGCTCCAGCGCCGCAGGCGAGTGCGCGGCGGCGGGTCATGCTCATTTTAGAAATCGCTGTTGAATAGCCACAAAGAGGCACGAAAAGGCACGAAGATAAGAGGCATGAAATACAATCATCGTTTGCATTTCAATTACCTTCCCGCTTAGTAGATTGCTTCCGTAAGTATTTGTTATTGTGAGTCTTGTGCCTTTTGCGGCAATTGACTGTGGCTCACTCCGGACCTGTCTTGATCCAACCCCATCGCAGGAGC
Source organism: Opitutaceae bacterium (assembly GCA_041652235.1). GTDB lineage: Bacteria > Verrucomicrobiota > Verrucomicrobiia > Opitutales > Opitutaceae > MWDT01. Next base: position 1,685 of record JBAZHQ010000289.1, read on the forward strand.
GCAAGGTAGATGGAGGGCACCACATGAGCCAGCACCAAAAGCCCCAGGGGAAGGTGGAAAAGGCGATGCAAGGCGAGCGCAGTTTCCTCGTCAACCAGGACGCCCATGCCATAGCGCCCGCTGATGGCATAGCCTGTGACGAGAAATCCCAGCACGACAGGCAGCAGCAGCCAGCCCGTCCAACGAACGACTTTGAGGCAGATGAGTCTGAGGGAGTTCATGAGCTTTGGAAGTGCGGCTGAATGGACACGAAAAACAAGAGCTTCAAAATCTGGAATCGATCAGGGTTCTCGCGCAGAGTCGCAAAGACGCAAAGGTTCGATCCGCAATCAATGCCCATTTTGAGCTCGGAAGTCTGGTGTCCTTCCTCTGCGTCTCAGCGTCACTGCGCGAGAATAGATCGAAGTCCTGCTTCATTTCTTGCCTTGGTTCTTCATTACCTTCGTTGCCTTCTGTTTAATCTGAATTGATGGGTTGATGTGATTGCGGTTTCGCCGCGTTAGGTTTCTCGTGGCTATTCAATCTGTGGAATTTAGGAGGCGGCAGATCGCTTGAAGACGAGGCAGCCAGCAAGGAGGTTGAGCGCTGCGACGAAGAGGCACACGGCGGTAAAACCGAAGCGGGGGATGAGCCAGGCGCTTGCCATCCAGGCGCCCAGGGCCGCGCCGAGGAGATCGGCGGAGAATAGGCGCGCTGCCCGTGAAGCGGTGGAACCGGATGAGTCGTTGATCGCTACTGCGGCGAAGAGCAGCCCGATGCCCGCCGCAAGGACGAACGTGGCGCAGAGCAGCAAAGCCTGGCCGGGAATCGCAGAACCCGCGAGCGAATCGAAGGCCGCACTCGATCGGAGAACGAAGGGAATGAGCCCCGCGGCGAGGGCTAGCATCGCTGCAATGACGGTCAGGGAGAGCGAGCGGCGGCTTGGAAGAGCGTACCAGCGGGCGATGGGTGCGAGACCGCCAAGGGCCATTCCCGCCATGAAGACGGCGACGAAGAGGCCCGTCTGGCGATAGAGAGTGCCATAGAGATTCTGATATCCGAGAAGCAGCACCATTTCCAGCGTGGTGGCGGTGAAGCCGCCTATGAACAGCATCCTTGCCGGCGCGGACTGGCGCAGAAAGAAAGCCCCGAGCGCTATCAGCCCGATCGCCGGGACAAGCCAGGCTGCGAGGCCGTCGCTGAATTGGCTTGTCCAGTGGCGGAGGATGAGCCGGTAGAGCATGGGATTGAAATCCCGGTTGATTTCCGCGGGCGCCGATGAAGCGCGCTCCAGGTCCGCGAGGCGGTCGGGCGCAAGCAGAGCATCGAGGGAGTGCCGGTTGACGTAGGCAGGTTTTAGCCCGGCGCTCTCGATCCGGGACGCAATGTCCGTGTGCAAAGGGCCGTCGGACGCGAGAAAGTGGATACGCCCTCCGGGAATAAGCAACACCCGGGCAAAGACCGACTCAAGGGTCTTTCTCTCGCACGAAACCAGGGCGCTCAGCTCGGGGCTGACTGCATTGGCATACCGACCGGTCGCGATGGCCAGGACTCCGCCCGGTGAAAGCCGTTTGCGGGCTTCCCCGTAAAATTCCGCGGTGTGAACTCTGTTGAGAAGCGCAGAGGACGGATCGGGGGCCACGACGATGATTACATCGAAGAGCCCGTCATGAGAGCGCAAGAAACGGCGTCCGTCATCGATCACGAGCCGCAGGCGCGGATCGTCAAGATTGCCCGGTGCGAAGCGTCGTCCCGCGGCGGCGACGGCCGGGTCCTGTTCGACGCCGACAACGGTTTCGATCTTGGGATAACGAAGAACCTCGCGGGCGATGCCGGCGACAACTCCGCCGATCAGGAGCACGCGTCGCGCATCGGGGCGCTGGCTAAGTGCGAAGTGGGCGGTCTCCTCGACTTCCTCCGTGTTGGAGGCTGTGAGCCAGGGAATTCCCAGGGAATAGAACGCGAACTGTCCCGAAGCTTCGGTGATCACCAGCCGTCCGTAGGGAGAAGGGGACTGCTGCAGCACCCGTTCCCCCGGGTGTTGCAACGCGGTGCTGTGGCGCTCCAGGTTTAAATCGCCCCATGTGCCCAGCGCCACAAGAGGGCAGGCGAGCGCGGCTGCGAGGATGATGATGCGCAGGCGCCCCGAGACGCACAGCATCGCCAGGATGAGTTGAGTCGCGGCGAAAGGGACCAGCAGGGCGAACGGGTCGAGGAACGGAGCTAGCAGAAAGCTGAATACGACCCCGCCCACAGCTCCGCCAAGGGTCTCGGAAACATAGACGGAGCGCAGGGCTCTTGCGCCGTCTTCGCCGGAGCTATCCAGCTTTGTTGCCAGAAGGGGAAGCAGGGCTCCGGAGAGCAGGCAATAGGGCGCGAGCAGGAGGAGGCTGGTGGCGATGGCCCCCGTGGCGTCGACGCTTGCCCCGCGCAAAAACAGGACATTCCTGCCGGCTCGAATGGCGAGGATCAGGGCGAAGGGAAGCAATGCCAGCGCCGCCTGGATCAGGCCCAACCCATTGTCATTTGAGAAGCGCCCCGGAAGTCTTCGACCGAGGGAGGCTCCCGCGCCGCTGAGAAGCAGCCAGCTCCCGAGGGTGATCCCTACCACGAGTTCGTTGCCCGACAGCGCCTCCCAGAGCTCGCGCATCAGAACGAGCTGGGTGGCGATCGCCGCCGCGCCGAGAACGGCGGTCGAGAGAAGGATGAGCCTGCGTGTCATCCGGGGAATGGATCAGAGAAGACGGAATCGATTTGCCACAAAAAGGCACGAAAATCACAGGGGTGATGACAGAGCGTAAAAATGCGCCTATAGGCGCGCTACGATCTTAATCGAAGCACCAGACTCTTTTCGTGCCTTTTCGTGGCCATTCTGTTCGCGGAATTTCGATAGAATCATGGTTTTTCGGTTTTCATCTCCGATTCCTTGAAGGCCTCGACCTGGTATGTGGAGACCATTGTTCCGGCCTCCTTCCAGGCGGAGGCCGGGCAGCCGGCCTTTTCGGAGAGATGGCTGAGGAATTCTTCCTTGTCGGGAAGTTGTTCCCATACCTGGGGCAGATACGTGGAGCTGCGCTGTCCGATGCGGAGGATGACGCCGTCCTTGTGCGGGCGGAGCTTGGAGAGCAAGTCGGCGGGCGACGAAAAGAACAGAGGTAGCGGTTCTGTAAGCACGCTCACCTCGATTTCGATCTCCTTGAGCTCGTCGGCGGTCACCGGACTGAAGCGCGGATCTTCCAGTGCGGCGTTGCGCGCGTTTTCCATGATCGCCCGGTAGAGGGGGCGTTGCGCGACGATGTGACCGATGCATCCGCGGAGCTGCCCCTGCTTGGTGAGGGTCACGAAGCAGCCTTTGAGAGGCTGGAACTTCTCCCGCGCTTCGGATGCTTCAGGTGTCGGGAGGCTGCCCGTCGAAACCACGGAGCTGAGCGCCTTGCGCGCAAGGCCCAACAAGGCCCGGCGTTCCTCCACGGTGTAATGGGCCTCGGATACCGCCGGGGCGGCGGTGATTTTCTCCGATGGCGCATAGAATGCGATCGCGGCGTAGCCAACCACGCTGGCCTTGTCGCCTGCGGTATCGCCGCTGTTGCGATAGTCGAGAAGCTTCGCCTTCCATCCGCGTTGTCGAGCCAGTTCGATGACGGTGCGGATGGGAATCCGTCCGCAGGCCGATTGCTCGCCGACGCCGGAAGGGTCCAGCCTGCAGATGGCGTCGATGCACTTTGCGTCAAGCGCTCGCGCCTCCTCGTAGGGATGATAGTGGCTCAGGTCGGAGCTTGCGACGATGAGGGTCTTGTCATCGATCACCCGGGAGAGAGCTCGCGCCGCGTCCGAGGGGTCCACTTCTCCCATGATCACGGGAAGCACCGAAGCTTCCGGGAGCGCGATCTGGATGAAGGGCACCTGTACTTCATCGGCGTGTTCCCAGGTGTCGGCGCGGTCGTCCATGGGGAGCGGTGCGAGCTTTCGCGAGCTCTGCCACCAGCCTGGACGCTGCACCTGGCACTTTGGCTCGAGGGCGAAGGGCGGAAGCTTGGCGAGTTCGCGGGCGCGCTCGGAAATGGCCGTGTCGCCCAGCGGCGTGCGGAATATCCGGGCGTCGCTCACGGAAGCCTCCGTGAGGAAGGCGGAATGGCTCGG
>JBAZHQ010000290.1:0-5794 GCA_041652235.1 Opitutaceae bacterium
AAGCTCGGCCTGACTCCGGTCTCTCAGCGCATCCAGGTGAGCGCCCACTGCAACGCCTTCACGCAAACCGGCCTTTGCCCGCGCAAATCCTGACCGTCCAAGATGCACAAGGAGCCCAATCGCGACATCGGTTTCGAGACGAGTTTCTTCGAGTCCGTCCTCAAGAGGGATCGCAGCTACACGGATGTCATCGAGATTCTTGGCGGTCTCTACACAAAGCAGGGGCGCATCGCGGATGGCCTGAAGATGGATCGCCGCCTCGTGCGCTTGCAGCCGAAGAATTCAACGGCCCGCTACAATCTGGCCTGCAGTCTCGCGCTGATGAAGCGCGAGACGCCAGCCCTTGATGAGTTGGCGCTGGCAGTCGAGCTTGGCTACAACGATCATGCATGGATGGCCCAGGACCCCGACTTGCTCAGTCTCAGGGAGCACCCGGAATTTCAAAGGTTGATCCTTCTGATCCGGGAAAATAATTGCCTGTCGGAAGGCAAAGCAGCCAGTGAAGAGCGGTAAGATTCCCTGGTGACTTGCCGAAGCCGATCAGGAGACGCCCCGACGCGGGTCGCAGGACCTCAGACCGTTCCGAGAAATGCCCGGGGTGGTTGCAAAAGCGCAAGTCTGCATCTCATTAAGATGATGCAGACTCCGGCATCAAACTCCCCTAATCCATGAACACATTTCGCCCACTGCTTCTCTTGGCTCTGTTTACCAGCATGGCGGCTCTCACGGCCACGGCTCAGGTCGAGACGTACAAGATCGATCCCGCCCATTCCTCCGTGGGTTTCGGCATCCGCCATTTCTTCACCAAGGTGCCCGGCGTGTTCACCAAATTCTCGGGAACGATCAAAGTCGACCGCGGAAACCTCGAGAAAAGCAGCGTCGAGGCCTCCATCGAGGTCGCCTCGGTGAACACCGCCCAGACCCAACGCGATGCGCATCTGCAAAGCGCCGATTTCTTTCTGAGCAGCAAATTCCCCACGATCGCTTTCAAGAGCACCTCATGGAAGAAAACCGGCGAGACCGCGTATGAAGTCGCTGGAGATCTCACCATCAAGGATGTCACCAAGCCCGTCGTTCTGAAGGTGAATTCCCTGGGATTCGGACCGGGCATGGCGGGGGCGATGATTTCCGGCTGGGAGGCAAGCACCACGCTCGATCGCCGCGATTTCGGGCTCAGCTACGGGCAGGGCATGGTAGGCAACGATGTGGAGGTTAATATCAACGTCGAAGCCGATCTGCAACGCTGACCCGGCAAGAGATATCTTTTGGGGGCATACATAGCATATAGTAAGGGGTCTAAATAAAAACCGGAGCGGATACCGCTCCGGTTTTTTCGTGGAAACCCGCGCCGCCCGCATCCCATGGTCGCCGTTTGACTCCGGAACCAACCCATACAAGCATCGGAAGCGATGGACAAATACTCCTACACGCTGGAGTTCGAAAAACCCCTCCGTGAGCTTTCGCGCCAGTTGGAAGCGCTGCACCAGCAGTCACTGGAAACCCAAGTCGATCTCAAGACTGAGATTGCCTCCATTGAGCAGAAGCTCGAGGCGACCCGGCGGGAGGTTTACTCCAACCTGAGCCCCTGGCAGCGCATCCAGATCGCGCGTCATCCCAGCCGCCCCTACTCCCTCGATTATATCGCGGCGCTCTTCACTCATTTCCAGGAATTTCACGGCGACCGCCAGTTCAGCGACGACCGCGCCCTGATAGGAGGAACGGCCTTTTTCGACGGCAAGCCCGTGATGATCGTCGCCCATCAAAAAGGGAGGGAAGTGAAGGACAAGATAGCTCGCAATTTCGGGATGGCCCAACCCGAGGGCTATCGGAAGGCCCTCCGCCTGATGCGCCTCGCGGAAAAGTTCGGCCTGCCCGTGATCTCCTTCATCGATACTCCCGGCGCGTATCCCGGTATCGGCTCCGAGGAACGCCATGTCGCGGAAGCCATCGCCGTGAATCTCCGCGAAATGGCGATGCTCAGAGTCCCCTCCATCTCAGCGGTGCTCGGCGAAGGCGGCTCAGGCGGCGCGCTGGGCATCGGAGTCACGGATCGGGTGCTTATTTTCGAGAACAGCTACTACTCGGTCATCTCCCCGGAAGGCTGCGCCGCCATTCTCTGGAAGGACGCAGCCGAGGCGCCCCAGGCGGCCGGCGCCCTCAGGCTCAACGCACCCATGTTGCTCGAGCAGGGAGTGGTGGACGAGGTGCTTCCCGAGCCGCTCGGCGGCGCGCATGGCGAACCCGGGCAGGCCGCATCGGCGCTCGGCGCCGCCCTGCGCAGGCATCTGGCCGATCTCCAAAGCCTGGATACAGAGACTCTGCTGCAAAAACGCTACGAGCGCTACCGCAAGCTCGGCGTGCACACAGTGCGGGAATAGAATATAGAATCGAGAAGCGAGAATGGGCGCTGCGCGCCGAGTGGAACGGCACCGCTTTCGGTGCCGTCCGTTTAAATTTCTCTCACCCCGAAATGAATCAAGAACACTGGGGTACGATAAGAGTCAGAGACTTCGATTTAAATCGTGGCGCGCCTATAGGCGCATCTTTAGTTCAGTATTCACCTCTAAAATTTTTGCGCCTTTTCGTGGTAATTAGCTCCTGCACACCTACCGGTCCTGCAGCAGCTTGATGAGCGCGCTGAAGTCCAGATCGCCATAGCCTCTGGTCTCCGCGTCCTTCAGGCGCTTGCGAACGGCTTCGAGCACCGGGTAATCGGCGCCTGCCGCGGATGAACTGGCAAGGCGCATGTCCTTGGCCATGTGCTTGACGGAAAACTGCGGGGCAAAGTCCCCTGCCTTGAGCTTCGGTTCCTTCATTTTCGCCAAGCCGGAGTAGCTGGCATTCCGGGCCAGCGCCCTGAAATAGACCTCATCGCCGATCCCAGCGCGGCGCGCAAAACTGAGGCTCTCGGCATACGCCTCCATGAGAGCTGCGAGATTCAAGTTCATGGAGAGTTTCAGCGTCGCCGCCTGCTCGCCAGTGCCGATGTGGAAGCGGGTCTCGGATATCAGGCTGAGCAAAGGCTCGATATCCCTGATCTCCCTCTCGTCGCCCCCGAGGAAAAAGATCATTTTCCCCTCCTCCGCAGCAGGTTTGCTGCCGGTAAAAGGAGCCTCGATGTAAGCCCCTCCCGTTTTGCCCACCATAGCCTGGAACCGGGAACTGCTCCGAGGATCGATGGTGCTGGATTGCACGACCGATTTTCCTGCGCGAAGGTTCGGAAGAATCTGCATGAGCACGCTCTCGACCGCCGGAGGATCCGCCACGACGATCTGGATCACATCCGCCTCCTCGGCGACTTCCCCGGCGCTTGCCTTCCAAGCAGGCGATTCCGGCCTGGCAGTGCGATTCCAGGTGCCGGCCAACTGGCCGGCGACCGAATAGCGGTGCGCCCAAGCACGCCCGATAATCCCCATTCCGATGACGCCGATAGTCTTCATAAAAATCCGTTTTTGAGCTGCTCAGCCAAGGATCTCGATCATCCGGGAGAAAAGACGATTCACACGCTCCCGATTGGCAAGCACTAGATCCTTAAAAAGCGAGAAATCGATTCCTCTGTTCTGGAGCCCGTTGGCGTAGTTATCGACCACGGCAAGGCTGTTGTAGTTCAGGCCGAGCTCGGCGCATAGATCGGCCTCGTGTGCGGCGGTCATGCCAACGACGTCTCCCCAGTCCTTGATAATGCGAATCTCCGCCTTCGTCTCGAAGCGGGGGCCGCGCATCTGCACATATATCTTCCCTGTTTCGATGACAAATTCCGGGCTGAGGCCCTTCAGCAGGATGGGAATGAGATTATTGGCAATGCCAGGGGCGCCACCCTTGAGCTCTTTGTCGAAGAAAGTCGCAGGCCCCTGCTGCAGGCACACGGTGTCGCTGCAGGAAACGAAAGTTCCGGGAGGCAACTCGGCCTTGAGGGAACCCACGGAATTCAGCGATACGATGTCTTTAAAGCCGAGATCCGCAAGAGCTCGAATATTCGCGCGATGGTTGATCGAATGCGGCGGCAGGGGAAAGGCGCATCCATGGCGGTTGATCAGCACATGATCTCCGAGCCTCCTATAGGCAACCGGCCCGTGCGCCGTCTCAATGCCGCATTGTTCCCACGAAGAGAAGAGGCTTGAGTTCACGATGCTCGTGCCGCTGATAAACGCGACCTTCATGCCATATTATTGCCTCCCATGCACTCCAGACAGCAACGCGAAAAGGCAAAACACCTGACGCGGGAAATGCGTATCTGGTCAAAAAGTGCGATGCATCGATGGGGCCTCATCGAACACGCCTGCCACCGCCGATCGGCAGATGGGGCAACAATTGCCGACGAGACGGTTTTCCAGGACCGTGAACGCATCTCGCCGGATGAGCACTGCGCCGCAGGACGGACAGCAGGTCGCCGACCCGCCCGAGTCGCGCACATTGCCCGTGTAAACATACCGGATGCCCCTGGCGCGGGCTATCTCCCTGGCCGCGGCCAGCGTGCCGACGGGAGTGCGGTCCCTGTCCAGAAGACGATAGTCCGGATGAAAAGCGGTGAAATGCCAGGGTACGTCCGGACCCAGCGTCCGGACAAACCAGTCCGCCGCCCTCTCGAGTTCCTCCCGGCTGTCATTCTCCCGAGGTATCAAAAGAGTGGTGACTTCAAGCCATACGTTCGTCTCCTTCCGGATGTGCTCCAGCGTGTCAAGGACGGGCTGGAGCCGGCCTGCGCACATGCGCCGGTAAAAGGCGTCGCTGAATGCCTTGAGGTCCACGTTGGCGGCATCCATGGCGGAGAAGAATTCGAATCTGGCTTTGCCTGAAATATATCCCGCGGTGACTGCCACGGTCTTCACGCCCGTGGCCCGGCAGGCTCTCGCGACGTCGATCGCGTACTCGGCGAACACCACCGGATCGTTGTAGGTAAACGCGACCGAGCGGCATGCCTCGCTCCGGGCAGTGCTGGCGATAACCTCGGGCAAAGCGTCCACCGCCGTCCCGCCGACCGCGCGGCTGAGTCTCCAGTTCTGGCAGAAACGGCAGCCCAGGTTGCATCCCGCGGTGCCAAAAGACAGGGCCCGCGAACCCGGATGGAAATGATAAAGCGGTTTCTTTTCGATGGGATCGACGCACAGGCCGCTGATGCGCCCATAGGCGGCGAGCACGATCGCCCCCCCCTCCCGGCGACGCGCGCCGCAGAAGCCGCGCTGGCCCTCGGCCAGCTTGCATCTCCTCGGGCAGAGGAGGCATTCGAGCCGTCCGTCGGAGCGCGAGACCCACCAAAGGGCGCGATGCCTGGCGGACGGCCGGACGTTGGCGCCTGCATCATTCATTGGATGCCGTTCTCATCCGCCTACTCCTCAAAGCAACGGGCTCTGAAGCGGAAAAGCTCGATTGGCTCGTCGCTTCCGATGCCCGCCTTGCGCCTGGCGATCTCGATCTGCCGCCGCGGAGTATTCACTCCTTCGATATCAGGAAGAAGAACGCCCCGCCTGCCGTCCGCGGATTTGACGACAACGCCAAAGATGCTTGCATCGAGCTGGGCATCGGATTGCACGGGCTCCATCCCTCCGAGGACGGTCACACAGATGCGCAGATCCTTCAGCTCATTTGGTGGCACGGCAGGAAAACGCGGATCTCCAAAAGCCGCCGAGATGGCGTTCTTCCAAGTCTCACGCGCGAGATTCGGTTCGCAGGGGCGCAAGGTTCCAATGCATCCCCGCAAGTCGCCTTGTTCATCGTAGAGCGTCACAAACACGCAGCCGGGAAGAGCCACCTCCCCTCCGACGGATATTTGCGGGATCTCTCTCAGTCCTTCAAG
>JBAZHQ010000291.1:0-5773 GCA_041652235.1 Opitutaceae bacterium
CTGCATGTTGCCCGCGTCAAGGGAGTGTTGGTGAAGGTCTATACGCTGAACCCATGAAGACCACCGCACCGTTTCCCGTCAGGTAACCCTACCCCCACAACATCACTATGCTCACCATTATCATCGTCATCTCTTTCGCCGCAGCCTTTACGCTGCTCGGCATTTTCATCGCCGCCAACAACCCCGATCTCGCGCAGAAATTCAAGACGCGCGGCACCAAGCTTCTCGATGCCGCCAAGCGTGAGGCTGAAGCCCTCGAGGCACAGTGGCGCCAGTAATATGAGGTGGATGCCCATACTGCTCTGTCTGCTGCTCGCCGGGTGCGTCACCGAACCCGATCAGCCGCCCGTCGCCTCGCCGGACGTGACAAGCCTTGCCACCCTGGCAGAGGCCGCAGCGCGGGCCACGGTCCAGGCCGAGCATGAGCGCGCCATTGCGCAGACTCAGCGAGCGAAGGTCGCCGCCGATCTCGAGACCGCAGCGAAGGCAAATCAGGGCAATCCAGACGGGCCGCCAAAGGCTACCACTGGAGACGCCATAAAAATGGCGAAGGCTAACAACGGCCACGCGCAGGCGGATCCCGCCCAGCTACTCATTGGCGAGAAGATTGCCCGCGCCAACGCGGAGGGACGCGCAAGCGAGGCAGCGGCCACTAGGGATGCCGCTATAGGTGAGGCTGCAAGCGCAGCGGCCGAGCTCGCCGCAGTGCAGTCCGAGGCCGATGCGAGCAGGTCCGATCTCAGCGCCAAGATCACCGCCAAAGATGCCGAGCTCGCCAAGCAGAAGACCGCCTCAGAAGAGTCCATAAAGCGGATACAGGCCGCCCACGTCGCAGCTCTCGCCAAGATCAAAGCCGAGAACACGCGCTCGCAACAGGAATGGCTCAACCGCTTCGGCGTCACCTTCGCAGCACTCGCAGTCATTGCCGTGCTCGCTGGGTTTTTCATCGGCGCCGCGGGACGTTTCTTGCTCGCCTCCGGCGTGTTTGCTCTGGCGTCTCCCATGTGTTTTGGCCTTTCGCAGATCGTCGGAGAGCCTTGGTTTCGGTGGGCTGTTCTTGGTTGCATAGCCGTCGTGGTGCTTATCTTCCTCGCCGTCTCTTGGGCTCACTCCGAGCGCAAGGAACAGGCAGCCATTGCCGAGACACTCGTCCCCACGCTGGACGAGGCCAAAGCTGCGGCTACTCCAGAGCAGCAGGCCGTGCTGCAAGACACCATTTTTTCGCGCCTGTCGGACGCCAAGACCGGCATGAGACCCAAGGTCAAAGCATCCGTCCACCGCATTCGCGCGAACATCAAAGCCAAATCCAAGCCATGAGCACCGAGCCAAAACTCAGCGAAAAGACAACTGTAAGCATCAGCCTCGCGGTAGCCATAAGCGCCCTCATGGCCGTCGCTTCTGCCGGCATCACCTATGGGGTGGCTCAGGCAAAGATTGCCCAGGGCGAGGAACGCGACGTGCGCATAGAGCGCCGCGTCGAGCGCCTTGAGGAGGCCAGCGTGAAAACGCAGCAGCTTCTTGAACGCATCGACGAGCGCACGGCCGCGATCAAGGAGCGGCTGGATAGAAGGGAAATGCCATGAACGCGGGCAAGCTCGACAGGCTGATTTCCTTGCAGTCGAAAACCGCTACAAAAGACGCGGCCGGTGCGCCGACGCTCACATGGACGACCTATGCTTCAGTGTGGGCGAGCAAGGCCGAGCAGGGGTCAAGGGAGTTTCGCCTGTTTGGCGAGACGCTCGCAGAAACCACCGCAATATTTACAGTCCGCTATCTGTCCACAATCACCGCCGAGCACCGCATTGTTTGCGATGCGCGCACGTTCGAGATCACCGCCCCGCCGCTGGAACAAGGGCGCCGCGGGTCGCTGCTTATCCAGGCAAAGGAAGTGAAAGGCCGCATATGATCCAGGGAGACCTAGTCGCATACGTAGCCGCAAACAGCTCTGTAGCCGCGAAGGCTGGCGGTCGCGCTTATTGGCTGACGGCACCACAGGACTCTTCGGCGCTATCGCATGTCGTGCTGACGCAGGTAAGCGGCGAGCGCGACCTTACGCACGGTGGCGAGAGCGGATTACTAGAGATGCGCCTGCAAATCGATTTCGTCGCAACGAATTTTGCCGATGCAGCCGCAATGCGCGAGGCGGTTTGTGCGGCACTCAACGGGTACAAGGGCGCGATGGGGAGCAGCACCATTAATGCAATTCAGCACGCAGGCGATCTACCCGACCAATACGAGGACGGCGCCGCGCTCTACATGGCGTCGAGCGATTTTATGGTCAGCTACCAGAAGTAACAAACAACTCAACCAGGGAAAACATCATGGCATCAAAAACATTCGGCGGAGTGCTGAGTATTTACGACTCGGCCTACAAGGTGATCGGGGGGCTTCTCGACGTTACTTGGCCGTCATACAAAGCAGACGAGCCGCTTGACGTCACTAGCCACAGCTCTGCGTCTGGCGTCCGCGAGTATGAAGCGGCAGGCACGAAGGACCACACGGATTTTTCTTTTGAGTGCAACGACCTTCCGTCCGACACCGGACAGGTTGCCGTGCTCGCTGGAATCGGCGCATCGTACAAGTTCAAATTTGTCAGCGCCGCTGGCACGACGGAGTACATCAACGCGATCATCATTTCTTTCTCCCCCGGCCCTCAGCCGGTGAATGGCAAGGCGACACGCGTATGCACCGCCAAGGCGACCGGCGTCAACCCGACATCCTAAACAAAGGAACCGTATCATGGCAGCGAATACCTTTGGACTAAAACTCTACGTGTGGGACACGTCGGTCGAACCCGACGCGTACACCGAGATCAAACATCTCACGGACATATCACCGCCGTCGAAGAAAGCTGACGAGCCTGCCGACAGCACTAACCACAGCTCTGCGTCAGGAGTTCGTGAATACACGCCAACCGGAACGTTCACCTACACAGACGTGCAGGCGACGATGAACGACGAGCCTGCCGACGCTGGACAACTGCTTCTCCCCGGTATGGTGGGCACGGTTCAGAAATTCCAACTGACGCTTGCGAGCGCCCCCGCTGCGCCGGTGTTCTTCAACGCCGAGGTTATTTCGTTCGAGTCTGGCGCAAACCCCCTCAACGGCGTGGCGATTCGCACGCTCAACCTGAAGCCCACGGGAGTTCCGCCTGTTTCCTAAAATGACTCCAACAACGAAGGTAATAATCGGTGGCGAGGAATACGAGTTGCTCGTGAGCAGCGGCCTCGCCGCCTACAACGCATCCAGGTGCCCGCGCGTGATGGGTAACAAGCGGAAGGCGATAGCAACGGTGTTCGACTCGCTCTGGCTCTACATGCTCGATAACCCGTTCGACTCTCCGAGTCACCTTGCCGCTGTATGTCAGACGTCAGAGATCAAGCCAGCAATCGAAGCGCTGAAGAAGTGCCTCGACCTGGGCGGGGCATCTGAAAAAAACTCAAGCGCCTCAACTCTTGGGCCTTCGCCAGAATAGAGTTGGGGCTAACCACAGAGGAATACCTACGCACGACACAAGCAGAAGAGGAAGCACTAATAGAAGCGTGGGGAGAGAAACAAAAGCGCAGGATGGCAGACCGGTGCGAGTGGTACGCAGAGTTCCGAAACTCTTTCCGTAAGAAGGAAAGCGATAAGATCTGGACGGTTGCAGACATAATGCCGCATCCAAAAATCAAATACGCTAACGAGGACGAACGAATAAGGCACATCTTCCGACTGTTTCAAGAGACGTTCTGAAATGCTCTACTTCAAACTAAACGGCGGCGACGATCTCGCAAAGACGCTAACCGGCATCTCCGCAAGGGTGGCCAAGGATGCCGCGTTGAAGTCTGTCATTTCCGCCGTTCAGCCAATCGTCAAGGGGGCAAAGCAAAACGTCGCGAAGCACAGACGCACCGGCGACCTGGAGCGGGCCATCGGCTTCTTTGTTCGCAAGTACCACAGAGGGAGGAGAACCTACGCCGTCATCGGCGCACGGCGCGGAATGGGGATCGGAAAGAACGAGCCAGCGAACTACGCGCATCTGCTCGAAAATGGATATGTCAACAAGAAGACAGGGAAGCGCGTGGCGGCAAAGCCGTATCTGCGGCCTGCGTTTGATCGGCACGCGCCGAACGCGATGCAGCAGATGGCCGCAGTGTTCTCCCAGGAGCTGAAAATGGCGGCGATGATTTGCCGCAGGAGGGCTGTGAAACGTCCGCGAAACAGGGGGATTAAAGTAATATGAGCGGTAAAAACACAGTCGGGACACTGACCGTTGAGGTCCAGATGGAGCTTGCCCAAATGCAGGGGCAGATCGACACGCTCAATCGTCGCATAAAAACGCAGACGGCGGGGATGAATAGAGAGTGGAAGAATATGGCTAAGTTCGCCAAGGCGCAAATTATGTCCATCCTTCCGGCGCTCTCTACTGGTGCCATTGTCGCTTTCACCAAGAGCCTTGTTGACGGCGCGGGGCAACTTGTGGATACCGCCGCAGCCGCGCGCATGAGCGTCGAGCAGTTCCAGGTGCTCGCATATGAGGCGCGTCAGTCCGGTGTACAGATCGATCAACTACAGCGCAGCGCAACAACACTGGCACAGAAGATCGAAGATGCGGCCAACGGATCGAAGGAGGCGCAGATAAGTTTCGACGTGCTGGGCTTGAGTTGGGCGGCGTTGCGAAACATGGCACCCGAGCGCCAATTTGAGGAGATCGGGAAAGCTATTCTCAAGAGCAACAACAGCAATGAGGCATTCAGCGCATCGATGGATTTACTCGGAAGCAAGAACGCTCCGAAAATGCTTGAGATGCTGAAGCGTCTCGGTGCCGAGGGCTTCGATGAAATGGCAAGGAAGGCGCGTGCTGCCGGTCAGGTACTCGACGAATACACAGCCAAGACCCTAGACGACCTTGGAGACAGGGGGGAGACGGCGTGGAACAGGGTTAAGAACGCCGCATCCGGTGCGCTCGTCGATATGATGCACCTCGACTTCGAGGCACTCATACAGCGCCTCCCCGTATGGATGGGCGGGCGCGGCGTCACGTCAACGCCCTTGACGGGAAATGGCGCCCGAGCAGCAGGAAACAAACAGTTAGCCGAGCAAAGACTTTTTGAGACGGCGGCGGTTGCGGCGAAAAAGTACCGCGTAGAATTGGAAGAGATGCAGAAGGTTCGTGCTGCCGCTCTAGATATGGTCCCATTCCCCGAGATCGACGGTAATGTGGCATCCGGTATCGACGAGTACCAGCAGTACATCGACACCGAGGCCGCGCGGCTATTGAGCGAGGGGCCGAAGATTGATGTTTCCAGGGGCACGGACTGGCTGGCTAACGGAATCGAAGACCTCAACAACAGCCTCACCGCGTCTGACCTGCGCGAGCTTCGCGAGGGTGCAGAAGCGTTCGAAAGATCCACACAGCAGATCAAGCAGGGCTCAGAAGTGCTCAAGCAGCAGATGGGGCTAATGTGGGAGAATGTGGCAGACCGCGCGTCAGAAGCTTTCGCGCAGATGGTCATGGACGGAGAGAACGCCTTCGACGCGCTAGCGGAAATGGTCCTGCGAAGCATGGTCGAAATAAGCGCAAGGCTTGCGATCATCAATCCGCTCATGAATTTAGTGTTCAGCGGGTTCACTGGCTACACCGCTCTACCAACATTCTTCTCCGGCAGGGCTGTTGGCGGACCGGTGTCGGCGGGAAGACCGTACCTTGTGGGAGAAGAGGGGCCTGAGCTCATGGTCCCAAATACGAGCGGAACAATCGTGCCAAACGGTCAGTTCGGCGGCGCTGCAA
>JBAZHQ010000292.1:0-5748 GCA_041652235.1 Opitutaceae bacterium
TTTCGCACCGCCGCACACACTTCATAGCCGTTCATCAGCGGCATCATCACATCCAGAAACACCAGTTGCGGCTGCTCGCTTTCGATCAGCGCCAGCCCTTCCGCGCCGTTGGCCGCGATCAGGATTTCCGGCTCGCCTTCCAGGTCTTCCAGGGTTTGCTCAAGCAGCGAGCGGATATGAACTTCGTCGTCAACAATCGCGATTTTTACGCTTCTATGCATTATGTTCACCTGTGTTTATTGTGTGTTGCGACGCTGTGATTTCCCGCCGGGTTTCGCTCGCGGCCGCCTGCACCGGCATGATCATGACTTCCAGCGACGGAGCCGCGTTCAGCATGTGCAAATCGACCTTGTCGAGCAAATCGGTGGGAACCACCACCATGCCCTGAAAGCCGGCCTGGATGCGGGATGAAAGCTCATCGAGAGGGCAAAAATCCATCTCGCAATGCGCCGCAAGGCCGCTTGGCGCCAGCGCCGAATCCGGCTCAGTCTCATAAAGCACCAGGAAATGTATTTTTCTCAACTCGGCGAGCTCGCCGCCGCCCAGCAGCAAACGGACATTCTTCAGAAAACGCGTCTCGTCGAGCGGCTTGGCCATGGCCAAATCCCCGCCCGCCGTCTCCCAGCCGGGAAGGGCCGATACCACCATGATGGGAATATGCTGCAAACCGGGGTCGGCGCGCAGCTTGGTGATCGCAGTGCGGCCATCCATCACCGGCATGGCGATATCCATGGTAATCAAGTCGGGGCGATAGGCTTTTGCGAGAGTTATTGCCGTTTGTCCGTCCGCAGCGGTAATGACGTCGTAGTCCTGCTCCTGCAATAACTGGACGAGATAGTCGCGCACGCCGGCATCATCATCCACCACCAGCACCCTGGATTTCCCACCCGTGGCTGACGACAATGCCAGATCCGCTTCCCGGCATTTTTCTTCGACGCCGAATGGCGCGAGATGCGCGGTGATGGCGGCAATTTCCGCCAGGTTTTCGGCGGCTGGCGGCAATAGCACGGTAAACACGCTGCCCTTGCCCGGCTGCGATTGCGCTCTAATGCTCCCGCCGTGCCGCTCGACGATTTCGCGCGAGATGGCCAACCCCAGGCCAGTGCCTTTGGGTCGATCAGACAGGGTATCGCCATGCTTGGCCTGCTGGAATTTATCGAAAATCGTTTCAGCTTCTTCCTGGGGAAAACCGATGCCGCTGTCAATGATGTCAATCTGGATCAAGCGTTCCGGGTTGAGAAAGGCTTTCACCGTCACCATGCCCAGATCGGTAAATTTCACGGCATTGTTAAGCAGATTGACCAGCACCTGCATCATGCGGTCGGTGTCGCCGACAAGAAGCGGCAACCCATCCTGGATTTCGATTTGCAGTTCGATGCCGGGTTTCTGGTCGAACATGCCGCGCGCCGCGTTGACCGCATCGCGCACCAGTACGCCGGGATGGGTCGGCGCGTCGCGCCATTCAACGCGCCCCGCCTCGATCTTGGCCAGGTCGAGCACGTCGTTGATGAGACGGGTGAGGCGATCGGACTCCTTCAGGATGATTGTCAGATTTTCCCGGATACGTTCGGATTTCTTGTGCAGCCCGGCATCTTCAGTCGCCAGGGACGCAAAGCTGCGGGAAAACTCTCGCTCGACCAGATGGGCGAATCCCCTGATCGAAGTGAGCGGGGTGCGCAATTCATGGGAAACCGAGGAAAGAAAATCCGACTTCAGTTGGTCGAGCCTTTGCAGCCGCTCCTTGGCCGCCTCCAGTTCGTCATTCGTTTCTGTCAGACGAACATTGGCCGCCTGGAAACGGGTCAGGATGGCGTCTGTTTTTTCAAACTGCTCGACCACCAGCCTGGTGGTAATTTCCGCCGCCTCCCGCGCCACGCGGATTTCCGCGCGCAGCATGAGGTTTTCCTCTTCCAGCGCGATGTACCGGCTGTTTGCTGCGGCCAGAATAGCGTCATCATGTTTCATGAATAGCTACCTTCAGCCCGGGCGATAGCGGATGTCAAGCGGCTCACTGAGCCTCCAGAGCGAGTTGCAGACTGAGGCGGGCGGCGTCCAGCACCACGCCGTCCGATGCGCCTCCTTCACAGCCGACGAGACGAATCCGTGGCGGCGGATTATCGACCACCGCCGGCAAAACTTGCAGCAAGAAAGGCAGACCGGCTTCGTGGTCGTACCCGCCCGTAGCCTGGCGCGCGATGATATCGCCGTCGATGATCGTAATTTCGCCAATCGGGGCAAAACCGCTGACCGCGTCAACAAAGATTACCGGGCGGCCATCTTCGAGGTAACGCAGCAGGTTGAGTCCGGCCAGGCCGCCATCGACGATTTCCACGTCTGCCGGGCGCACCATGCCCGCCAACGTATCGTAGACTCGCGGCCCGAAATCGTCGCCGCCGACATAGCGGTTGCCGATACAGAGAATGCGGGCAGTCGCCATATTAATTATTGCGTTTCACGGTGTGCACGGCGCAAACCAGACAGGGGTCGAAAGAACGGATGACATAGCCGGCTTCGACCGGGTTATCCGGATCGGCTACGGGGGTGCCGACCAGCGCTTCTTCCCACGCGCCGCGCGCGCCGCCTTCATCGCGTGGCGAGCCGTTCCAGGCAGTTGGGGTGATGATCTGGTAGCGGGCGATCTTGCCGTTTTCGATATTTACCCAATGGCCAAGCGCGCCACGCGCGGCTTGGGTCAGGCCGAAACCTCGACCATCAGGCACCTGACCATCGCCGGCGATAATAGCCGCGCCATGCGTGGCGATGCATTCGCCGAGCCAGGTTTCCATCACCGCCAGCAGCGTCGCCGGCCGCGTCAGTCGGGCAAGTTGCCGGGTCAGCGCCGATGCGCCCGGCCCGGCGAGAAAATCCATGAACAGGGGGAAACGACCGATCACCGCTTCGGCCAGCGGCCCGGTTTCAACCACCGAACCATCATAGCGCGGCGCCTTGATCCAGGAATAGGCGCCACTCTCCCGCCCTGACGCGTAGGGCTGCGTTTCGCCATCGAAAGGATGAAGAGCGCCCAGTGGCTTCTTGTACCAGGCATGCGAGACATCCTCGGCGATTCTTGCGGCATCGAAGGCCTCTGCTGCTGCGCGGCGAACGACGCCGGCTGTTACCCATTGCCGAGTCGCAGCGACCACACTGGTGTCGGCAGGCAAATCAAATGAACCATAGGACAGGAACGCCTCGTTGCTGCGGCCGATGCCATCGAGCCCCAGTTCGCGTCCGAAACGCAGCAGGAAGCCCACTTCGCTTTCGCGCTGCGCGCTGTTTTCATCCAGCCAGGCATCCAGCGCGGCGCGGCTATCCACCGCCTGCCAGCGTTCGATGCTGCAGCCGAGGATGCGACGCTCATACCATTGTCGATAGCTGCGAACGATCTGCAAGCATTGCAGCAGATGGGCCTGCGAGGGCTCAAAGGCGATGCCGCCCGGCACCATGTAGGAGGAATGCGGCCACTGGCCGCCAATCATGGCGACGACTTCGAGGATTTTTTTGGTTTCGCGGATGACGTCGATGAACGAGCTGCCGCCCATCGTGGTATAGCGCTGCTGCGCTTGTTCGAACAGCGAATGCCGGCTATGCGCCGGATTGGCGAAATCGGCCATGAACATCAACACGCTCTGGCGCACGTCGCTTTGTACATGTTCCGCCATTAACGCGATGTTGCGCAGGCGGATGGCGTTATCCGGCGGGGTTACGCCGGCAATCGCATCAAGCGCACGAGCAGCGGCCATCAGGTGGGTGGTCGAGCAGATGCCGCAGATGCGCGGCGTCATCACCAGTCCGTCGAGGGGGCCGCGACCGATCATCAGGTTTTCGAAGCCGCGATACAGGGTGCCGGCGCTCCACGCGTCAGTAATTACGCCATCATCGTGCTCGACGCGCACCTCCAGATCGCCCTCGACACGGTTGAAGGGAATATCGATTATTTTTCTTGTAAGGCTCATGACGCGCTTTCTGTCAGACTTCGGTAATCCGCTTCTTCAGTCGTTCCGGTGCGGCGGCGGCGGCCATGCCCTTGTAAACCATGTAATGAGCGCGGCTGACGCCCATTGGCAGGGCGATGGGGATGCCTTCGATGTTGCGGGTTTCAAAGAATGGGTCGGCAGCGGGAAATTCCGGGCTGGTGCAGCCGAAGCACGGCACTCCGGCGCGTGTCTTCGATGAACGCTGGTTCCACAGGGTTTTGTTGCAGGTGCCGCCAACCAGCGGGCCATGGCAGCCCTTGTGGAAAAACAGGCAGCCCTTCTGGCCGAAGTCTTCCTCCTCGACGCGGTATTCGTGGTACTCGTTGCGGGTGCAGCCTTGATGCACCGTCATCCCGTACCAGTCCAGCGGGCGCTGGAACTCGTCGAGTTCAATCTTGGCACCGGCAGCGAGCGCCATCAGGACGTTGCCGAGCACATCGTGGTGGCAGGGGCAGCCGGCCAGATTGAACACTGGCAGCCCGGACTTCGCTCGAAAATCAGCGCCCAGCAAGCCGCCTTTTTGCGACTTGGTAAATTGCAGACCGGTTGCCTCTATCTCGCCATCGGCGCCAAAACCGCCGAAGCTCGCGCAGGTGCCCAGTGCGATTACAAATTGGGCCTGATTGGCGAGCGCCGCCACTACATCCTTGCGCGGTTGCCCGCCCCGCGCATCGAACATGCCGGTGCCGGCCGGGCCGCGCACCACCGCACCTTCGACAACCAGCACGTCGAGCGGTTTGGCGCCGGATTTCAGGTCGTCAAGCAGAGTCGCTTGTCCGGCCGGAGAAAGATTGGAGATCGAGGGGTGCCACAACAGATCGACGTCCAGCGACTGCATCAGGGTCGGCAAATCGGGGGCTTCCGTGCCGAGGAGCGACATCGTGTCGCCCCCGCATCCGCCGCATTGCAGCCAATATAACGAAACCACGTTCTTCCCCTTTTTTGCTATTTTTAGAAAGGCTGCTTGCGTCTGTTTTTTAACTAGCGACCATAGTATGTATAAAATATATACTTAGCAAATTCTTTCCATCCAATTGATTTTTGTCACTATATTCCATGACGATGTTTTATCTATGCCAAAACTCTCGCAATACCATCAACGCCGCGTAACCGACCACCAATGGTGGGTAGGCCGTCGCACGCCAGACCCTGCCTTCCGATAGCGGAATCTACAAATAGCCTTCTGTTTCCCAATGGTTTACGCTAACAGTTGAATTTCCGACACGCGGAGGAAACATGCCGAAATTTGCCAAAAGATCGAAGAAAGCCGGCCTGCCACCCGGCACGCTGGTTCACATCGGAGAAAAACGGAGCGAAAAGACCCGTATCAGGCTGATCAATTACGACGAATCCAGTTTTTTGGACAAGGAAACGGAAGCCCCCGAGGAGTACTGCGCCGCCAAGGCAACCACAGGCATCACCTGGGTCAACGTCGATGGCATCCACCAGATCGATCTGTTTCAGCGCATCGGCGAATGTTTCGGGCTCCACGCGCTGGTGCTGGAAGACATCATGAACACCGACCAGCGCCCGAAAATGGAGGATTTCGGCGATTACGTTTACATCGTGCTGAAAATGTTGTCTCTCAACGGCCGTGGGGAAGTCGCCGCCGAACAGGTGAGCCTGATCCTGGGGAAAAATTTCGTGCTGTCCTTCCGCGAGCAGCATAGCGACATCTTCGACCCCATCGTGGAGCGCATCAAAAGTGGCAAGGGGTTCATCCGCAAGGCTGGGGCGGACTATCTCGCCTACGCCCTGCTCGACGCGGTGGTGG
>JBAZHQ010000293.1:0-5746 GCA_041652235.1 Opitutaceae bacterium
GGCTTCAAACGTAGACTCTATCGTTCCCGGCTAATGGAGGCATAAAGAAAACCATGATCTGGAAGGTATCATTTTCCGCAGCCCGATAATCATGCACATTGAACGGTGGAATATAGATCAAATCCCCGGCTTTGACTGGATAATCCTTGCCGTTCATAGTCAAATTCGCCTGGCCCATGACTACGTAATCGATCTCATCCGTGGCACTGTGGTAATGCGCTCCGGAAGAGATGCCCGGCATATACACAGTCATGTTGACGCTGGCCTCTTTGCCGAAAAGGACTTCTTTTCTCATGTATCCGAGATTGGCATCGATGGGATTTTCTTCTGCTACTTGGAAGATATTCACCATGGTAAACTGGTCGCCGGAGGGGATGCTCGAATTTACCAGTTCGGAAGCATCTGCAACGGCATTGCTGGCTGCAAGCCGTTCGCCTGCTTCCTGCTGTCCAATAGCTGGCGAAATGACGAAGCAGAGCGCCAGGATCAATAATAATGCATTTTGTTTCATGATAGTAAGAGAGGTAGATCTTGGGCAATAAACTTTTACATGCATCGTTTTTGTCGTCTCGACCGAGGATCTCTAAAAAATCTAGCAGATCTCTGGATAGCGCCTGAGCGAGGGGCAAGCATGAGTAGCCCTTCGATCGAGTCGAAGATCGTGCCATGGCCGAGGAGCCTGGGCCCGCATGGCCGGGGCCGGGAGCGTCCGGACGGGCCCGTGCGAGCGCGAGCGGAAAGCTGCACGGGGCCGGCGGGCACGGCCAAGAGCGCCGGAGGGGCATGGCGCCGAGGGTGGCGGGATTTGTGACTGGAGGCGCGCGAATCGATAGGGCGGAGGCGGTGGATGTGAGCTATCCGGGATTCTTTGGAAGATAGCGGGACTGGGGGGCTGGTAGCCTGGGGACTCGTTCTCAAAGAGATAGGTGTTTCCAGGTCTCAGTCAGAAAAGAAAGGCGTAGTCTTATTACCATCGAGAGGAAACAACACAGACACCCAAATGGACCGCGGAGAATCGATGAGCAAGAAGTTTGAGTATGACGTTTTCCTGAGCCACAACAAGGTCGATAAGCCACGTGTACGTATTTTGGCGGAACGGATGCGTGCGGAAGGGATGCGCGTTTGGTTCGATGAATGGGTTATCCAGCCGGGCGACGACATTTATCTGGCTATCGAGCGAGGGCTGGAAGCAGCGTGCACACTGGTGCTATGTTTGTCGCCAGCTGCTCTGGGATCGGATTGGGTGTCGCTGGAGCGAAGCACAGCACTTTTTCGCGATCCGTCAAATATCGGACGGCGCTTTATCCCGTTACTGCTGGACGATTGCGAAATCCCGGACACTCTGAGGCGTTACAAATATGTGGATTATCGGGACGAGACTCAGATCGCCTTCGATCAAGTGCTAGCGAGTTTGAGATCCCAAAAACAGAGTGCTACGGTACATGAGGATTTGCAGCCTCCACAGATTACTCCGGAGAGGGCTGAACAGGAGGCGCAATGGGAGCGTGCCGATGAAGAGGTACGAAAGAACCTGCCTCCAGGCGTGAAGCTCGTGCGCACGCTGCGAGGCCACACGAATTGGATCGGGCGCATCGCCTGGTCACCTAATGGACGAATGCTGGCGTCGCCGTCTATTGATGATACCATTCGGATTTGGGATGCTCAGACAGGTCAGAATATTCGCATGTTGGAGGGGCAACATAAAGGTGTTTCGAGCGTCGCCTTTGATTCACAGGGACAGACCCTGGCGAGCGCAGGTTGGGACAAAACCGTAAAAGTCTGGAATTTAGACGACGGACAGCTTTTACATCGGCTCGCCGAACATCGTGATCTTGTCACTTGCGTTGCCTTCGATCCGCGGGGACCGACTCTAGGGAGCGGCAGTAGGGACAGGAGGGTCTTTCTGTGGGACTCCCGCAGGGGCAAGCTTCTTCGAAGATTTGTAGGTCATCGTAAGGGGATTTTTTGCATCGCGTTTGATCCCCAGGGATGCACTATGGCATCCGGGAGCGATGACGGGACGATCAAGCTGACTGAGGTGGAACACGGTCGACTGATCAACTCGTTCGAAGTCCAAAATGGCGGAGTATGGTGTATCGCGTTTAATCCGAGTTACCAAATGCTGGCAAGCGGAAGCGAGGATGGAACTGTCAAGCTGTGGGATGTCAACAGTGGCCGTTTACTACGCACGCTTGAAGGACATACCAGCTCCGTCCAATGCGTAGCGTTCATGTTCGATGGAACGATCTTAGCGTCGAAAGGAGGTGGAGACGACGGTACGATTCACCTTTGGAATAGTGAAACAGGATCAAGATTGGCGATAATTCCAGAGTTGACTTCGGAAAGGTGGCTGCCTAACCTCGTCTTCCATCCAAACATGCCGCTCCTCGCCACAGTTGGATCGGACCCTGGCACGCCGGTCAAGGGACGCGACCATGTCATCCACATCTATGAATTGGACCTTACGGTCTTGCTCCGTCAGTTGGCAGAGTCAAGCGCTCACTACGTCAATGCCAAGGTGGTGTTGGTGGGCGATACTGGTGTGGGAAAAACTGGCCTGAGTCTGGTGCTGAATAACCAGCCATTTGGGGATCCAGGTTCCACACCGGGGAGGCGTGTCTGGACATTAGATTCGCAGGATGTAGATGTCGAGGGCAGAATTAAACAAACTCGCGAGACGCTGTTGTGGGATTTAGCAGGCCAGCCGGGTTACCGCGTCATCCACCAGTTGCACCTCAACGAAGTGTCAGTTGCGTTGGTAGTGTTCGATGCACGTAGTGAGACGGACCCCTTGGCTGGAGTTCGGCACTGGGAACGCGCGTTGCGCCTGGCGCAACGACGTCAAGGGACATCGTGTGTGCCAATGAAGAAGTTCCTCGTGTCAGCTCGCACGGATCGCGGGACCATCTCGGTGAGTAAGGAAAGACTGCAGGCATTTCTCAATGAGTTTGGCTTTGATGACTATTTCGAGACAAGTGCCATGGAAGGTTGGCAGATTAAAGAATTACGGGCAGCCATCGAGAAAGCTATTCCCTGGGACGATCTGCCGGAGGTTTCGTCTTCGCAGCTGTTCGCCGACATAAAGTCATTCCTGATGGAAGTAAAGGAAAGTGGTCAGCTACTTGCGCCGGAAGGCCAGCTTTACGATGATTTCGCTCGCAATCATCCCGATACGGCTGCAAAAGTGGCGAACCTGAGGGACCAGTTTGACACGTGCATCGGGCGACTAGAAAACCGCGATTTAATTCGCCGACTGAGCTTCGGCGGTTATGTTCTTCTCCAGCCCGAACTGCTCGACGCCTACGCCTCGGCGATGGTCAACACGGCCAAGGAGGAACCGGACGGCCTTGGCTCGCTGGCTGAAGAGGTCGCCTTGGTCGGCAATTTTTTCGTGCCAAAGGAGCAAAAGGTCACAGACCACGGTCAGGAGCAGTTGCTGTTGCACGCGACTGTTGAGGAACTTGTGCAGCATGACCTGGCGCTAAGGGAGAACGCGGATGATGGGCGCTACCTGGTCTTTCCGTCTCAATTCAACCGGGACTATGAAGATGCTCCCGAGCCGAGAGGAAAAGCTGTTGCTATCACATTCGATGGTCCAGTTCAGAGTCTTTACGCGACGTTAGCAGTACGGCTAGGCCACAGTGGATTGTTCACCACAGGCCGAGAAGAGATGTGGCGCAATGCGGCGGTCTTTACCGCCAAAGCGGGAGGAAAATGCGGAATTTTCTTACATGAGTTTGCCGAGGCTCGCGGCAGATTGATCCTCTTCTTTGACGAGAACGCCAGCGCTGAGACACGCTTTCACTTAGAGGAATTCGTCCTTGCTCATGCTAAGCTTCGTGCATTGGATAACACGGTGGAACTCGTGCGGTTCTTTATCTGTCCTGACTGTGGCGATCCGGTACCGGACAACTATGTGAAACGACTCAGGGAAAAAGGAAAGACGGAATTTGACTGTCCCTGCGGAGGGACTGTTCCCTTAATCGAGCTGAAGGAGCGGATTCACTTCCGGTCAGAAGTCGAAGCGATGGAAAGATGCGCCGACCAGCACCGTGACTTCGATGTCTTCGTCATGTCGGCCAAAGGCGAGACGAGCACGAGAAGCTTTCATGAATGGGCAGGCAGCGAGCGGGTCACTTTAGCGATTGTGTTCACAGATGTTGTCGGCTCGACTGCCCTTGGCGAAGAAATCAGGGACGAGGCCATGAACGAAGTTCGGCGGGCGCACTTTGCCCAAAGCCGCAAACTGATCGCCCAGTTCAAAGGCCGGGAAATCAAAACCATCGGTGACAGTTTCATGGCAGCCTTCAAGTCTGCGGACGCTGCGCTGGACTACTCTGTGGCATTTCAAAGGAATACGGGCCACCCGCAGATTCAAATTCGTGCCGGCATTCATATCGGCCCGATGCACGTGGAGGAAAGCGATGTGTTTGGCGGCACAGTGAACTTCGCCTCCCGCGTTGTCGGAGCCTTCAAGGGCGCAGAGATCTGGCTGAGCGATCGGGCCAAAGAGGATATCGATCGGCTCGGTGCAGGGCAGCACAAGCGGCTGGCATGGCAGCGGCACGATGGCGTGGCCATGAAAGGCTTCCCAGGGACGTTCACGCTGTGGGCGGTTCAGAAACATCCGGGCTGAGGAACTCATTCGTGTACACTCAATCGAAGACATTGAATGATAAAGCCAACCGCAAAATCGTCTTGCAGAGCGAGCCATCTATTGTCGATCCAGTCTCTGATGAAGGCATTTATCAGGTGTCGGAATCTTTAATGCAGATATCGACGCAGAAGTCTTCCCGGCGACTACCTACCGGTGTGAATGATCATGCCAACACTTCGGCGCCCTCAAGGACAGTTCATTGCTGGACAGGATTGGGGCGGATGCAAAAATGATCAGAGAAATGGCGAAGCCCAGAAGCGAATAGTGTTGCAAGAGGATAGAATGGCCGAATATGGTGAGTGGAACCGAAAGGGCGCCACGCTCAGCGACAAAACGGCACGCAAAGAGTACAAGGTGGATCAAGAATTCATCATCAAAGGCATTGAGACCGGCAAACTTGAGTGTCGCTACGCCTGCGTTTGGGGAAGTCCGTTCATCAAAGTTCTAAGGCGCCAGCTTGAAGAGTATATTGCACAAGAGTTGGGTGCAGAATACCTGGCGAAAGCCAAGGGCAAAGTTGAGCTGCCCAAAATCAAGAAAGAGATAGCAGAAATTGAACAAAGACTGAGAGAGCTTCAGATCAGGAAGGCTGAGCTGGAGAGAATTATGAATAAATAAACTCAGAGGGAAAAATGGCCACCTTCGACGAGATTCATGATGCATTCTTATTCGTCAGCTCAGACGGCTACGGGATGAATAGAGCGGTCTTCTGCCTGGATAACGGTGAAATATATTTCCATTCCGAAGATGGAGTCTTAGATGAGTTGGATGAAGACAAATTCGACTGCGACAATTTTCTGGTGATCCCCCACAAGAATGAGCTTGATCTGGGTCAGAGCCTTGTCGCCGAATTTGTAGAGCAGCAGATGCCGAACGACTTGGCCCGCGTCCAGGATAGCTTCAGCCACCGTGGCGCCTACCGCAGGTTCAATGACCTTCTGGATCACAGGGGATTATTGGAGGACTGGTACGATTTCGAAAGCCTTCGTGAGGAAGAGGCCCTGCGGGAGTGGTGCCGGGAGAACAAGGTCGAGCTCCCATCCGCATAAGCCTTTTATATGAGTAGCGTATCAACACTTTGGTTCAATG
>JBAZHQ010000294.1:0-5726 GCA_041652235.1 Opitutaceae bacterium
GGAAGTACAGGGTGACGGGGGAAGGCTCGGTCACGGGCAGCTTGAGGTTTTTCATCTCGTTCTGCGAATAGACGACGAGGCGCTCGATAAAACGCTCAGTAAGGACCGTGCCCTGGTTCAGAAGAGGCAGGCAGAGATCCTCCGATGGCTGGAACGCCTCCGAGAGAATATCCGAGGGATTAAGCTGCCCCGTGGTCTTCTGTTTGGTCGGGGACGGAGTGCGGGCGATCGTCAGGTTCAATTTCTCCCCGAGGATCTCCACGGAACAGGTTTCGCGCTGCGAAGGCACGGGAATGGGCCGACTTAGTTTGCCCAGCCGCGAGCCTCTGGGAAGAAATGGCGACACAGACGTGCAATCCTTGGCTTGAAGGATCGATTTGCATTTGGCCGTGATCAGAGTGACCGCCTCTGCGAGGAAATTGAGCAGTTCCCTGTCGTCGACGGGATGCCGCCTCATGGGCTTTTCGAAAAGGCGAAGCGCCAGACTTGGCTCGACCTCGAGGAGAAGGTCGATCCAAAGCTCCAACTTCGGAATATAGATGCCAGACCAAGCCGTCATGGATGCCCCGCGATAGGAACCCTCTGCCTTGCCAAAGGAAAGAGGGCAATCATCCCATCCCAAATCGTTCAAGGCCTGTTTGAAAGCTTCGCCAATTCCCGACAGTTCCAAAGCAGAAGTCTTTGGCGATGGGTCCTCCGTGCGGGTTTCATCTGAAGCAGATGGTTGAGAAATTGGCTCCTGCGCGTCCAAGACCGTGGCAGTACCGTCGCTGCGCTGAGCGATGATTTCTCCCAGAAGGCGGTGGCGCTGCACCATGGCCTCGAGTTGATCGATTCGATCCTGCAGCTCGATCTGAAATCTGATCATGCGCTGGGCGACTCGCAGGCGGGCCAGCATCTCCACCTGATTGAAAGGCTTGGTTATTAACTCATCCGCCCCGGCGTCCAACCCCGAAGCTATGTCGGTTTTCTCGGCCTTGGCGGTCAGCAGAATCACATACGGGCGAATGGGCCTGATGGTGGCGCGCAGCTTGGCGCATAACTCGGGGCCGCTGATGCCCGGCATCATCCAGTCGAGGATGGCGATGTGGGGCGCATCGGCTTCCTGCATCTCCTTAAAGGCAGCCACACCATCCTCGACGATGATCGGAATGTAACCGGAATTCTCCAGAAAGGCGCGCAGGACAGTGCGTGCAACGGGATTGTCGTCGGCTGCCAGAATCTTCATGGGGCTAAGTGTTAGCTGGGACAGAGAAACCTCAGAACAATCAACCGCAGGGAGTCCGGCAAGCTTCATCCTTTAGTTGCGGATGGTTCGGATTTGGGAAACCTGCCCAAGAAAAGGTCGTCGGCTATCAGCTCTAGCGAAATCCAGTGAAACTTTCCAATGTTCAGAAGCCCGAAACCCGTGAGCCTTCAAAAAACCTCCTCGAAATCGCAATATGACCGTTTTTGCCTATTGCCATCTCCCTGCGTCAAAACGTACTTCTCATGCTTTCACGCGAATGAAGACAGATCTCAATATCGACCATGTGGCCAACCTCGCCCGTCTGACGCTTACCCCTGAGGAAAAGGCCGGATTCTCCACCCAGCTAAACGACATTCTGGACTACATCGAGCACCTGAAGGAGCTCGATGTGAGCGGAGTGGAGCCGACAGCCCATGCCTTCCCTCTTTCCAATGTCTGGCGCGAGGATGTCGCCACTCCGGGACTACCCGTGGAACTCGCACTGAAAAATGCACCCGCCCAGCGCGACAACATGATCGTCGTCCCAAAGGTGGTGGAATGATCCCGAGGCAATCAGGAACAAGAAGCCCGGAGCTGGAATAAAGTTCCTCTCACCCTGCTTCCGGGCTCGCACCTCCAAATCCAGATTATCGAGCATGTCTTCTCCTCTTTATTATCAAACCCTCGCTGAACTGTCTGCCAGGCTTGAGACGCGGCAGTTATCCGCCGTCGAACTGATGCAGGCAGTCATCGCCCGCACAAAAGCCGTCGAAGGCAGGGTCAAGGCTTTCAACTCCTTCGATGAGTCGGATGCCCTCTCCCAGGCCCGTGCCTCCGATGAACGCCGGTCCCAAGGCAGGACGCTTGGAGCGCTCGACGGTATTCCCATCGGAATGAAAGATCTGATAGCAGTCGCCGGACAGCCGCTCACCTGCAGCAGCAAAATGCTGGCAAATTTCGTTTCTCCCTACGACGCGACCGTCACGCGCAAGCTGAAGGATGCGGGAGCCGTGTGCTGGGGACGACTCAACATGGATGAATTCGCCATGGGCTCCTCGACTGAGAACTCTGCCTTCGGCCCCACCCGCAATCCCTGGGATCTGGAACGCGTCCCCGGAGGCTCGTCTGGCGGAAGCGCCGCCGCACTCGCCGCCGGCGAAGCCGTGGCCACGCTCGGTTCCGATACCGGCGGCTCGATCCGCCAGCCGGCCGCCTTGTGCGGCGTTGTCGGCCTGAAACCTTCCTACGGGCTCGTGTCGCGCTATGGCCTCGTGGCCTATGCTTCGTCCCTCGACCAGATCGGTCCCTTTGGCCGCACCGTTGAGGATGCCGCGATCCTGCTGCAGGCCATCGTCGGTCACGATCCCTTCGATTCAACATCCTTCAAAACCGACATTCCCGATTACCGTGCAGAGCTCGGCAAGCGTCACGGTCCCTGGAAACTCGGCATCCCGAAGGAATACTTCGGCGAAGGCCTCGATCCCGAGGTGGGCGCGGCGGTGCAAACCGCGATCGAACATTATCGCAAGCTCGGCTGCCAGATTGTCGAGGTGAGCCTTCCCCACACGCAGTATGCCATCGCGGCATATTACATCATCGCCACGGCTGAGTGTTCCTCGAACCTGGCGCGCTTCGACGGCATCCGCTACGGCCATCGCAGCCCCAAGGCGACGGATGCCCTCGACATCTATTCGCTTTCGCGCGCCGAGGGCTTCGGCTCCGAGGTGAAGCGCCGCATCATCCTCGGAACCTACGTGCTTTCGAGCGGCTACTACGACGCCTATTACCTGCGAGCTCAGAAAGTGCGCACGCTCATCCGCCGGGATTTTCTCAAGGCCTACGAACAGGTAGATGCCATCCTCACGCCCACCTCGCCGACGCCCGCGTTCAAGATCGGCGAGAAGTCCGCAGATCCACTCGCGATGTATCTGCTCGATATCTACACGATCGGCGTGAACCTCGCCGGCCTCCCGGGCGTCTCCATCCCCTGCGGCTTCACCCGCGCCGGACTGCCCCTGGGCCTGCAGATTATAGGCCAGCCCTTCAAGGAAGCAGGGCTGCTCGCCATCGCGCAGGCTTATGAGCGCGATCATGCCTGGTGTACTAGAACACCGGCACTTTGAAGATAGGTCTTATGAGACATATAGGTCATATAGGACATATGAGAAATACAGAGCTTATCAGGAGTTCTACCCTCTTATGAATTACGAAGCTGTCATCGGTCTGGAAGTGCATGTCCAGGTCAAGACCCGGTCGAAGATGTTCGCGCGTGTCGAGGCGGGCTATGGTCGGCCGGAGAACACTCTCACCGATCCTGTCGTGCTCGCCCTGCCGGGCGTGCTGCCTGTGATGAACAAGGAGGCCATCGACAAGATCATCAAGGCGGGCCTCATGCTGGGTTGCGAGATCGCCCCTGTCTGCAAATGGGACCGGAAAAACTACTTCTATCCCGATTCGCCAAAAAACTACCAGATCTCCCAATATGACCAGCCCATGTGCATCGGGGGCTTCGTTGAGATCGAGCTTCCAGGCCCGTCCCGTAACACGATGGGCGAGCACAAACGCATTCCCCTCACGCGCATCCATCTTGAGGAGGACGTCGGCAAGCTCAACCACTTCGCCCGCGAGTCGCTGGTGGACTTCAATCGCGCCGGCACCCCTCTCATGGAGATCGTCTCCGATCCGGCATTACACAGCGGCGAGGAAGCCTTCGCCTATCTCACATCACTCAAGCAGACGATGATCTATGGCGGCATCTCGGATTGCGACATGGAGAAAGGCCAGATGCGCTGCGATGCCAACGTGTCGATCCGCCCTGTCGGCGCGACGAAGCTGGGCACCAAGGTCGAGCTGAAGAACCTCAATTCAATCTCGTTCGTGCGCGACGGCATCGAACATGAGATCGCCCGGCAGATCGCGGTCGTGCAGGCCGGTGGCGTCATCGTGCAGGAAACTCGCGATTACGACGGCCAGACTGGCAACTCCCAATCCCTGCGCTCCAAGGAGGAGGCTCACGATTACCGCTATTTCCCCGATCCCGATCTCATGCCGGTGAAAGTGGATGCCGAATGGAAGGCTCGCATCATGTCGGAATGTCCCGAGCTTCCCTTCCCCAAGCAGCGGCGCTTCTTCGAGCAGTATCAGGTTCCCTACACCATCACCTCCGTTCTTGTTCCGGATCGTGCGTTGAGCGACTTCTTCGAAGAAGCGGCGAAGCTCGCACCCGGAAAAGCACAGCCCGTGGGCAACTGGATTGCCAACGATCTCCTGCGCGAGCTCGGCACGGCCAGAATCACTCTATCGGAATCGAAAGTGCGACCCGCGCACATCGCCGCTCTCGTGCAGCTCATCGAGGCGGGCACCCTGACAAACCAGACCGCAAAGGAAGTCTTCGTGGACATGGCTGCCTCCGGTGAGATGCCTGAGCTCATCGTTGCCCGCAAAGGTCTTAAGGCCGAAACAAACCAAAGTGAGATCGAGCAGTGGTGCCGCGATGCCATTTCGGTAAACCCGAAGGCTCTGGCAGACTTCAAGGCAGGCAAAGAGAGCGCCATCAACGGCTTCAAGGGTCCCGTGATGAAGGCATCAAAAGGCAAGGCCAACCCCAAGGTCGTGGACGAAATCCTCCGTCGTCTTCTTGCGTCGATGTAAGGTTCCGGCAGCGCATTGTTACCTGCTTGCTATCAGCTTCTTCTACACTTCGTAGCAGAGGCTAAAAATGCCAGAACTGACATGTTCTGCGGCACATGGGTCAAAGCCTGCGGGGCTCAGGAAAATTTTCCGCAAAATCCGCCGCCTCTGCTTGACCACAGTATCTGTCTTGGCAGACTACGAGCGCCATCCCAAGGCATACGTTCCTTATCACTGCTTAGTTCACCGAGCGCAAATCCCGCCCGCCGTACCCCGACTCACGGAGGCTGTGCTCACAACCCAAAATGCTCAATGATCTGCAAGATCGAAATCCTCGAACCACACAGTGGAGAGATCGGTGAAGCAATTCAGCACGAAGATCACCTCTTCGAGTCTGAAGAGTATCACTATGAGATAGGTCAGAAGCTTGAAGTCGCCATCCACAATACTAACGACTCGCACTGGCATATTTTCACCGATCTCGATTCCGGGCATCGTTTCAAGATTCCACCGCAGAAATATCGCAAAGTCGGGTAAGGAGACGCCCGCGTCCGATCCGCGCGGCGATGACAGGTCAGTTATCTTGAAGGCTCATGCCGGCGCCTAGCGCGGCATGGGTTGGATGGGCGTTAACCTCAGAGGAGACTGCATGCGAACCAGGTATTCGCATTGAGACATAAAGACTAACGAGGCCTCGCCCCAGCCTGACGAGACATGTTGAACTGCAAAGAAGCCCATTCGACACGCTCAGGACAGGCAAAGAATCGAAGATCGGATTAAAGAGAAATTGGACCACCTCTCTCAATCATTCCGGCTTGTTCTTGGGTTCTTCGCTTCTTCGCAGTTCATCACAGGGGTTTTGGACTTT
>JBAZHQ010000295.1:0-5716 GCA_041652235.1 Opitutaceae bacterium
GAGTCCAATACCGCCGGGCATCTTGACCAGGACGACGATGAAAGCGGTGACCATTCCTCCGAAGATCACCGCCATCTGATACTTTTGCGTGAGACTCACCGCGGCGCTTCCTCCCGTCACCGTGTAGAAGATGACCAGAAAACCGGTGCACAAGATCGTGAGATCGAGGCGCCAGCCCAGGACCGTCGACAGGATGATCGCGGGGGCGTAGATGGTCACTCCCGCCGCCAGCCCGCGTTGGAGCATAAACAATCCCGCCCCTAGCAATCGTGTTTTTGCATCAAAACGCCGGCCGAGGAATTCATAGGCGGTGAAGACATCCAGCCGCCGGTAGATGGGAAGGAATGCGAAGGAGATGACGATCAGCGCAAGCGGCAGGCCGAAGTAGTTTTGCACGAATCCCAGGCCGCTCTCGTAACCCTGGCCGGGAATGGAAATAAACGTGATGGCGCTTGCCTGCGTGGCCATCACCGAGATCCCGATCGTGCCCCAGCCCGCATTCCGGCTGCCTTTGAAATAGCAGGTGCTATCCCGAGTGTTGCGTGTGTGCCATGCCCCGTAGGCCGCTATGCCGACCATCGTCGCGACCAGCACGATATAATCGAGTGGGTTCATGCAAAGGCACGCGAGAAGAGGGCCAGGAGCGCCACACAGAGCACGAAGTTGACGAGCACAATAAGGTACACCGCGCGCCACGAGCGCAGGCCGGGCACGCCGGTCTGTTCATCCGCCACCTGCTCGGAGGACGAAGGGACTGCGGACGGGTCCGTTGGCAGGTGAGGTTTCATTTCCCGAGAGACACCAGGTTGGCGAAGAGGCGATAGGCGCCGGGCACGCCGGCCGGAAGCTGCCGGAACCAGGAAAGGCTGGAATAGATGAAATTGCCTTTCCCATAGCGCGCCACGAGCAGGCCGCCCGACTTCGGCGATTCGCCGGGATCGTTGCAGGCCAGGAGCGGGGTGAAGCGCGCATCCCACTCACTTGGGAAATAGAGGCCTCGCTCCTGCACCCAGCCGTCAAAGTCCGCCGTTGTGATGCGGTTGGGCGTCGTCAGCGCCGGATGGTCCGGCGCCAGGATCGTCATGGGCGCGTCCTCATCGGTCACGCGATCCTGCGACAGCTTCAGCGCATAGGGCGCCAGTTGCTCAGTCTGGAGGTTGGACAGTGTGTTGTACTGCACGATGACGTTGCCGCCCTGTTCGGCGTAGGCGAAGAGCGCGGGAAGCCGGGATGAGAGATCCTTTCGCGTATTAAACGCCCTGATACCCACAACGACTGCGTCGAAACCCTTCAGGCGCCCGGCGGTGAGATCCTCCCCAGTGAGTGTCTTGACGGTGAAACCCATGCGCGACAGGCATTCCGCGACGGAGTCGCCCGAACCGGGCAGATAGCCGATCACGCTGCCGCGGATCGCGAGCTCCAGGCTCACCGCCTTGATGCGGGCCAGTGGCTGGAGCAGCATCGGAGGGAGATGGCTGTAGCGGATGGGCACCCTCCGATTGCGGTAGCGCGCGCCGTCGATTTCCGCGCTTGCGACGATCTCCGCCGTGGTGGATCGCGCCGGTGCCGTGACAGTGAAGGTGAATTGAGCGCTTTCGCCCGCAGTCGCGAAGCTGAAGGACTGTGAGGAGGGCGCCACCTGCCAGTCTGCCGGAGCTTCGAGTCGCACCGTGCCTTTTTCCCCTGGACGGGATGCTGTTATCTTTACCGTCAACGGACGCGTCCCTCCGGGCGCAAAAAGCTCCAATTCCTGGCCGAGCCCGATTTCGACCGGAGCGATCACGTCCAGGCGCCGCCGGGTTTCCCCAATTGCGGGCTCGTTGGTCACCTGGACCGGTTCGTCCGACAGGACCAGCGTTTGACCGTCGATTTCGAAGACCTGCTCCACCGGGAAGACGGGAGGGTTCTCCGGTCGTCCAATAAGAGCGGGATCGTCGACGCGGAACATGCCCTTTGTGCCTGCGGCTCGCAGCCAGTACGGCTGGCTCAAGGGTGTTCCCGCCGGAAGGGTCCGGGACGTTTCAAGATTGGCGGGCTGGTTGGCCTGGAGATCGATTGCGACCGTCTGCTCCTGACCAAATGTCGGATAACGCACCGCTCGCCAGCGCACCGGATAATTATTCCGCACGATTGCCACGTGGTGAAGTTTCAGCACTTCGCCTGAAACGACTTCCGCCTGGGGAACAGTGGTCTCCCAATATAGCCCGAGGCAGGCCTGGATGATGCGGTCGAGTTGCCGACCTTTGTCTGTGACCAAGACCTCGCTCGGCAATGTCGCCAAGCGGCTGCGCAGCGCGAGGAGGGCGGGCAGACTGCCGGCAGGGTCCTGGGGTTGGAAGCGAGCTTCCGCCTCCGCCGCCAACCGATCGATCTCGGCGCCGCCTTCAAACCTCTTCCAAGTGGTCTCGACGCCATCGAGGATATCCCCGGTGGCGGGCTCTCCGGCCAGGACTTTGAAACGCTCCACCACAGGGCCGCGGGTAAGATACCAACCCAGCCCCTGGCTCTTGTGAGCATTGATGCTGCGGGCGGCGATCTCGGGGTAACTCTCTCCCAGCAGGGGATTGTAGCCGCCGATATCGAGCTTAAGCGTGCCTTGTTCATCCGGAATGCCGCCACTGCGGCGCGCATCGGACGGCCAGCCGTTCCAGAGAATGCGTTTCGGCTGCCACGGCGGGAGATCGCCGAATTGCTCGCGCAGGGCTAGGGGATCTCCGGCGAGCTTGAAGGCCTCAAGCGCCAGTTGCGCCGATGCGGTGTGATGCCCGTGAGTGCCGATCCGTTCGATGGGAAACCGGGTCACAAGCACATCGGGACGGAAGATGCGGATCACTCGCACGACATCCGCCAAAACCTGCTCCCGGTTCCAGATCGAGAGGGTCTCATTGGGATTCTTCGAGAAACCGAAATCGAGGGCGCGGCTGAAGAACTGCAGGCCCCCGTCGTTGCGCCGGGCTGCGAGCAACTCCTGGGTGCGGATGACGCCGAGCGCTTCGCCCAATTCGGGCCCCAGGATGTTCTGCCCTCCGTCACCCCGGGTGAGCGATAGATAGGCGGTGCGACAACCCCGTCCGCGCGCCAGGTAGGCGATGAGGCGCGAATTCTCATCGTCGGGATGCGCGGCGATATAGAGAACGCTGCCCAGTTCGCGAAAATTGTGCAGTTCCTGCAGGATTATGGAGGAAGGCATCGATTCCGGGGAAGCCATGGCGAAGCGCGATCCGCACAAAAGGCCGATGAAGCAGAGCAGGGCATGAAAGGGCCGGCGCATAGACTGCGCCGGCCTGGGAAGCGGCAAGTGTGACTTCATCAGCGCAGGCTGGCGACGAATTCGTCGTTCACTTTCAGGAAATCTTTCTGGTCGCTCCCCGAAGCTTTGGCCGCTGCGGCTGCGATCTTGGCGGTTTCCAGCGCTCCGGTCTTGTCGCCTAGCTTGGCCTGGATGTATGCCTTTTTCTGGATAACCCAGAAAACCTTTGGAAATTGAACTGCCGCCTGATTCGCCCAGGCAAGGGCTTTTGGCAGCGCGGTGTTATTGCTAAGGCAGAAATCGAGTGCCTGGTAGTAGAAACCGGCCGTCTTTTCGCCTTGTGCCGCCATGGTTTCCTCAAGCTGCGCAACCGTCTTGGATATGGTATCGAATTCGAGCCGGACTGGGACCTTGGTCTTCTCCCATATCAGGTTGAGAGTGGCTGACTCGGTGCGAATGTCGTTGATGTCGATCGTGAAGGTCTCAACCGGTTCGGCGAGTTTGACAGGGGTTGCCTTGATGCGCGCGAAATCGTTTTTCTGATCGTAACCGTAGGCGCCCCAGAGCGAAGTATCCTTGTACACGATGATCGTCCATTCGCTCTCACCGGGAATGGTGTAGAGGGCGTAGGAGCCCGCTGGAATCTCCGTTCCATTGAGCTTCACCGGCGTGCTGAAGCTGAGCTTGGTTGACGAGTTCGCACCCGTGCGCCAGACGGCGCCAAACGGGATCATCTTGCCGAAGATTTCACGCCCTTTGACGCCAGGACGTGAATACGCGATGCCGATGTCGGTCACACCTACGCTTTGCTTTATTGTGCAGAGAGGACTTTGTTGGGGGAGT
Organism: Opitutaceae bacterium; assembly: GCA_041652235.1. Taxonomy (GTDB): domain Bacteria; phylum Verrucomicrobiota; class Verrucomicrobiia; order Opitutales; family Opitutaceae; genus MWDT01. Next base: position 4,094 of record JBAZHQ010000295.1, read on the forward strand.
TGGACCTTGGGGTCCTGGGCAAACAGGCCGGTTGCGAGAACCAATGCTGATATGATGGGTAGGCCGTAGCGATTCATAGGAGGCTAGTTATTTGGATGAGTTTTTAAGTTCTCCCACCGTTTGGAGACAGGAGATATCCCTATATTGTCGCGAAAGGGTGGAGTGTGATCCTCAGGTCCGTTCCCAATTCCAGGGAGAACCCGGCGCCGGTGCGGAAATCACTCGGATTTGCATCGTATAGGTGCTGGATTTATGTCCGAACTAACACAAACCACTTATCGATATCAAATCTAACAACGTGTTATATAAGATTATAGATAAGTACGTTGACACCTGACGAAAACTGCTGCTTAAGTGCCGCCCTGTTCGCATGAGATCCACATCGCCACTGGGCGAGACCCCTTGGTTCTTTTGCGAACGTGATTAGCACCGTAAGCGACCGAAAGAACTACGAACAGCTTGGCCAGAGAGTGAGGTGGATAGCGCAGTGTAGAGTCTATAGAACCCATTGATAACCATGCTGATAAATATATCAAAGCCCAGTCGCATCAAGGCCGGTCGTTTAAAAAATGGTCACCGTGTTCAGGCTGCAAATGCCACTCCGGTAGCCCTTGGCGCCCTCTATGCGAGAATCGAGGAGCTTGAAGAACGCTTGAGAAAGGTCGAAGCGGCCAATGTGGCGGTCCCCGGAAAGACGAATGGCAAGAAGCATTCCTCGAAGAATGGCACTAATGGCCACGACTCCAAGCACTTGGCTGTGGTAGTCATCTCATCTGTCGTAGCGACACTCATTGACCAGCCCCATAGGATAGTTTCTGTAAGCCCTCTGAATGGGATGAGTTCACACTCCGCCTGCCCTTGGGCCTTGCAGGGTCGCCTGCTGCTTCACGAAGCGCGCAGTTGATCGTCTCGAAAAAACAGTGCGCGGCGTAGCCGCAGCCAAAGAGGCTAAAAGACGTAAGTAGTAAGCTTTAAGTTCAAGCAGGTCTTGGCTGTCGGCGATCGGCAGTCGGTACAAACTGTCGAAGAGCTCGTGCCATAGGGTAATCGTCGCAGCCATGCACGATCCGGAGAGACAGTAGAACACGCGTGAGTCTGACTACTATCTATGCGAATCATCTCAGGCTGCGAGGAATCTGAACGGCCATATTCTCCGTTTCTCCGCAGTAAAACTGTCTTTGGATTGGATGATCGGAACGCCAACCCATTTTTTACTGCGGAGAAGCGGAGATGAAGCAAGGAATCCAAAGGCAGGGAGCTTTCGCTGAACGGGCCTCTTTGGTTGTGGCTCTGCCGCGGTAGGATGAATGCAGGCTAATAGACCGTATCAGCGCATGATCAGGGGGCGCAAGAAATGCGCTGCGATGGGCAAGGGGTGAGATGCTCCACGGGCACCTCCTCCATTATGGTAGGATCGTGATTAAGCCCCTCTCTCCTGTCCTGTCTACACTCGACGCCAATGAGGCTGTAGCCAACGTGGCCTTCCGCGTCTGCGAACTGTTTGCGATCTATCCGATCACGCCGTCGTCACCGATGGGTGAGTGGGTCGATGAATGGTCCGCAAAGAAGATGAAGAATCTCTGGGGACACATCCCCGAGGTTATTGAAATGCAATCTGAAGGC
>JBAZHQ010000296.1:0-5686 GCA_041652235.1 Opitutaceae bacterium
CAGGCACAGGGCTAGTGTGATGGCGGAAAGGAGGCTGAGGAGGGACCAGGAGAGGTAGGGGGCGGCGAGGGCTATGGTGCGGGTCGTGCCTTCGGCCACTTGGGGGTACATCGCGGAACCGGCGCATTTGCCGAGGATGTCAAGCGCAGGGTCCAGCATGGAAGCCGTGCCCACATTCGCGACCGCCCAGCCGACCGGCCAGAGGGACACACCCGCCACGCCGAGAAGGGCGCGCAGGGAGGGAGTGTGCAGCGAGGCGGAGCCCAAACCTGCGACAAAGAGCGGTAGGAGGGAGAAGCCGGCATGGAAGAGCAGGAGCCTCAGCATCTCGGCCAGGTAAAACGCGATCTGGTTCATCTGGACGCAGAAACCCACTCCGAGAATGGCGCGATGAACGAGTCCGGCGCGCGAGGCGTCCATGGCAATGCTCCACTGCTCTTCGGCGTCGGAGCCCGCCGCGATATGCGAGCTCCTGGCCCAGTTCCAGCCTTTGGCCAGCCATTCCTCCTCCTTTCCCGATTGCACAGCCTGCCGGTCGCCGAGGGAGTCCAGCACGGGGCTTGTATCGAGCTTCCAGTGACGTTCAAGATCCGCCACGCGCTGCATCAACGGGGAGATCGCCTTGCGATCCGCGGTGGCATCGGTCGCGAGGCTGCTCGTGGGCAGGGCTCTCTGCCCCAGGCTGTCCGCCACGGCATCGGAGATCTCCATGACCAGGCTCTGCCACAGCGGCACAGAGGCGATGAAGGCCACCTTGATCATCATGCTTGCGATGCTCTCCAACTGCGCCTCGTCGCGGCGCATGCGCGAGAGGAAACCTCCCATGACGATCGCAACGGAGCCCAACTGACTGAGCAACAGGATGGGTTCGCAGACATGGCGTAATTCATCGGCCGCGTTTGCCGGGTGGAAGATCGTAGCGACATCGCCCTGCCTTCCGGTGGCCATTGGCGGCAAGGAATCATCCTGCGCGACTGCAGAAGGCCCCGGCCAGAGGACCAACAGAAGCAGGGATGGAAGGAGAGCCCGCCGGATCACGAGTTCTCGCCCTTTTGGGCATGGAGGGAGGTAAGGGCGCGGGCGCGGAGTTTCTCGACGAATTTTTCGGCCCACTCCTCGTCGGCGCTGCGCTTGCGGGCGGTCTCAAGGGCAAGCTCCGCCTCGAAGAGCGCGCAGTCGTCGCGCGCCTGCTCGGTTTTCTGGCGCACCAGCTCGATGCGTTGCTGCGAGGCGGCAAGGGCGGCGTGCAAGGCTTGGACATCAGCCTCGGTCTTCGCGGCGCGAAGCTTCTCAAGCAGGCCGCGCTGCAGGGTGAATTCCTTCTGCGCCACCTTGTCCTGGGCGTCGATCGCGGCGGTCTGCCGCTGGCGCAGGGCCTCCTGCATCGCCAGCGGCTCGTAGCGCTTCTCATCGCGCTGGTACTTCGCACCGAGCACCTGATAAGAGGGGTCCACTTTAGCTTTCGCTCGCACGGTGCGCCGCTTCTGGCTCAGACCGTTTTCCTGCTTGCCGCGCTCCAACGCCTGATTGCGCGTTTCGAGAGCCAGGGCCGCAGCAGAGGCGTCGGTGACGCTGGCCACAGCACCGGCCATTTGGGGAGCGGAACTGGAGACCGTGCCCTTTCGCTTGAGCAGTTCCTCGCTCTTCCGCACCTGCTGCTGGAGTTCGTAAACAACCCGGTTCCATTGCTGGAGCTCGCGCGGCCATTTCATCAAGTCGGTCTCATCTCCGACGATGATCACTGTATCGAGGACTCCATAGACCGCGTGAAGCGGCTGGAGGCATATTCCAAGAAACAGGGCTGCGAGCAGGATCGGGCGAAGGCTCCAGATGGCTGAACTGCGGGCAAATGTCGTTTGCATGGTTTTCCCTGGGTTTGCTATTCCACGACGCGAACAGCGACCGAGGCAGGCGCGCGTTTGCTTCCATCTTCCGCGGTTGCCGGAAGGGGTATCGAATAGATGACAGTCTCACCCTCACGGGGCGCGGTCAGCGGTTTCCGCTCCATCTCCTGGCGGAGGAAATACTGGCGCTTGATCGCATCGCTCTGCCCCTGCAAATAGCCCTGATCGAAGCCTGCCTGCATCACGGAGCGATCCTGCCCGAGCGCCAAGTGAGTGAGAAGCGCGCCTCCCGCCGCGCCGAGGCCGGTTGCCGCGGCATTTCCGCCGCTCACCTCGTGCGCCGCCAGACCAGCCACTGAAGCCCCAAGTGCCACCGCCCCGGCGCGCCGAGCGGTCGATGGGGCGGTGCTACAGCCCGTGAGAAAAGCAAGCGCGGCGAGAGAAGGAAGAAAAAGGAGCGGCATTCTCAGGCGGATTTTTCGATCCATGCATTGAAGCAGTATGTACATCATGTTCATTGGTCTGTTGATTTCACCGCGGAGGCGCGGAGATCGCGGAGGAAAGGCCGGGATCATGTTTGTTTCTCCCCAGAATTTTTATTTTCATCTTGGAGCCGAAGAGTTGCATCCAAAGAGGCCAGAAGCCGGAAGCCAGATCGAGCCAAGGTCGGATTCCTTTGTCTCTTCACCTGCCCTGAGCCTGCCGAACGGGTTTCTTTGCAGTTTTCTCTCCTCCGCGTTCTCCGCGCCTCCGCGGTGAAATCTTCATTTGGTATTCGGGTTGGTTTTTCGTTTGAGGTTTCGACGTTCCTGATCGCGGCGGGCCTCGACACTCACGCCCTCAAGCAGGTCGTCGTATGCCGCCAGGGCCTTGGTGCGGCTGTCGTGCCGCTCGCCGGAGGAATCCGAGACGTAGAGCATCTCGGGCGTGACCGTGTTGCGGACCACGCCGCAGGCGCTGCCCTCCCCTTCAATGGAGTAAACCGCCATCTGGGAGTATTTCGTCTCGCCGGTCTGATATTCGGGCGCGGTAAAGGTGCGGATGGCGGAGCGAGCGGCGGGCGGCAGGCCCACGGCATCTCCGATATCGTCGAGATCCTGGCGATCGTTCTGCTTGAAGAGGAAGAACTGCTTCGAATTTCCGAAGATGACGGGTCGCAGCGCGCTCCGAGCGAGCTGGCCGTACTGCTGCGTCACGGGCATGATGTGGCAGCCGAACTTCCCCATCTGGGCGTAAAACTCGGCAAACATTTCCTCCATTCCGCCCACTTTCAGGTAGCGCGAGGGTTCTTCGAAGATGAACTGTTTGCGAAGGGCTCTAGGCAGCGTGACGATCCGCTGGCGGATGCGGTTGGCGAGGAGGAACACGGCGGCCTCCTTCATCTCCACGTTTGCTGAGGGAAGCAGGCCGAGCTCGAAGTGCACGAGCCGGTTCTCGAGCCGCCGCGTCGTCGCCCCGTCGAACAGGCGCCCGTGCGGACCCTGGCGTTGCCACGGTGCGAGCTGAGAGGCAAGGCGGTCGACGAGTTCCCTGGCATGGTGACTCATCCGATTGTAGCGAAGCGCTTCCACAAGGGCGGTGTGCGTCGGAAACTGGGCGGAATCCAGGAAAGCCAGGCCCAGATCGCGCACAAGCGGGGCTGACTCGGGGCGTCGCGCAAAGGCGATGGCCTCTGCGTCTCCAATGGCACAAAACGATTTCATCCAGGATTCAGGCTCCCGCTGGGCGCGCTCTTTCAGATCCGCAAACAGCTCGAGCCAGGAAAGCGCCTGATAGGAGCCCTCTGCATCGCGTCTCGCACGATCGAGCAGGATGGCCCAGCGCGCCGCCTCGGCCTCGCGCTCGGGGTGGCACAGGCGGTAGTCGTTCCAGGTGTCGGCGTATAATTGCTCGAGGTATTCGGCGAGCATGGCTTTGCGCTGGGCGTTGACCTCGGGATCGGAGGACTTGCCTGCCATGACCATCAGGAGCCCGGCCGCCGAACCCGTGTGCATGCGGGTGAGCGGCGAACCCAGCGTGTCGAGGTAGTTGAGCGTCAAATCCCCGTCGGGATGTAGCACGATGGATTCCCCACCGAGTAACTGCACCAGCGTGCCATAGGAAAGGCCCTCCTCGACGATGCCGCGGAAGGCAAAGAAGCAGTCGGTTTGGGAAAGGTAGTCGATCACCTGGCTCGATTTGCCGACGCGCGTCGTGCCGATCATCACAGCGTGTTGCGGTGTGTTTTCGGCAAAGGTGCGAATGCCCACGAGGTTCCCCTCCTCGCCGTCATAGATTGCCTCTCCCTCTTCGAGATGGCCGATGTAGGAGCTTGAGAGCGGCACCATATCCTGAAGGAAGCACACCGAGGGATCGGGCCCTGCGAGGGCGAACAGATCCCAGTCGCGATATCTCCCGCCCGTCCAGCCGGGCAGAGTTTCGTAGAACAGGCATTTGGCCTGCACCTCGTCATCCACCTGATGGCACTGCGCGCCGCCCATCGAACCGATGGCTTCCTTCAATGCCTGCACCTGCGCCATCAGGCCCGGGATGCTCGCATCCCAGGCGCGAATGACCGCAAGGGCGGAAAAGGGCCGGGCGAAGCCTCCCTGGAGCGCCGAGATCTTGGCTTTTTTGCGGGCGAGGACATCGTCGAGCGATTCCTTGTCCTCGTGTTTCCGGCTGCCCTTCAGGCGGCGCATCTCCGCTTCCGTCTTCTCGACCTCCACCGCTGCCGTGAGGGGGTAGCAGGAAAGTGTGTAGCAATAATTGCCGGCGAGGGCGGTGGTGAGCGCCCAGATGATCCCCATGTGCGTCTCCATGGGCCACCGCCTCAGCACCAGCAGGGTGTGATAGCAGCCGTCCATCCGGAAGAACACATTGCCCTCCGTATCCTTTGTGGTGATACCGCCTCCCGGCCAGCAGTTCTCGAGGATCGTTCCCCGGGGATCGCGACCGCTCAATCTTCGATCGCCCACGAGCCTCAGGCCGGGCTGGCAGAAGGCCCTCCACGAGGCGAAATGCTCGTTGTCGCCCGAGGGCGCAACGGTGGCTCCCGGCAAGCGTCCGCCAAGCTGCTGCAAACGGTCGCCGAAGGTCTTGGCCGTCTGCTCGACATACCGGTCGATCTGCCCGGCGGTGCGGAATCCCCCCTTGGGAACCGTGCTGCAGCGTCGGGCGAGATAGAGCTCCAGCCGTTCCCGCCTCAATTTACCGGTCGCCTGCCGGTCGCGATAGCGCCGGTAGCGCTCCTCACGCGCGGCGGCGCACCAGCCGGCGGCGCCGGCGGCCTGCGTTTGCTCGCGATAGGTTTCGAGCTCCGAGTGATAATCGGAATCGACCCGCCACTGGAACTGCAGCGCCTCATCTCCGCTGAGCTGGCACATGAAGGTGCCAAGGGCCTCGTAATACGCCTCCCGTGCGGAGTCGTCCGCGCTCTTCAGATCGGGAAGCGCGATATGCGCGCCGCGCGCCAGGATGGTCGCCGGCGTGAGCGCCGCGTGAAACCACAATAAATCCCCCTCGAACCAGCCATCGGGCGGACTTGTCTCAACAGAGGCGCGCAGCGCGCATAAAAGATCTGAAATCATGTGAAGCCCTCGCGTTCAGGCATCGGAAGCGCCGCCGCGGCGCGGAGGACTCGTCTTCGTCCACATTTGGGGACGCAGGTTGAAATGTCGGCCCGCCATGAGTTTCTCTGTGAAATCTCCCAGGTAATGCGGAGGCCGTCCGACGAAGAAACACTTCACCCAGGCCACCGACAGCAGCACAGGGATCGAGGCCACGGCGATCCTCCCCAGCAGGGGCAACGACACCGCCATCGCAAAAACCAGAACCGCCAGCACGCCGCCCACGACCACATA
>JBAZHQ010000297.1:0-5681 GCA_041652235.1 Opitutaceae bacterium
GGACGATCACCCTGACCTGATACTCGTTGGCCAGGGCAAGGACGAGATCCAGGACCTTGAATAACTCCTCGGAGAATTTCCCGGGAGCCTCCACGGCGGTGGGCGTATCCGTCCCCTGATCCTTCCTTCGTACTGGAATAGCCTGGAGACGCACGGCATGCCCCCCGAGTTGTCGCACGGTTTCGAATACATCGCGCAGCTCGTACTCGTCCGGCAGTGAGAAGGAATTACTTCGGGTAAACTCCAGCTCATCCTCGTGGATGTTCAGCGCGGGAACATTGAAGGAGATGAACCGGAACTCCTTGTCCCCGTCCATGAGCTTGTCGCCGGAAGCGGTTATGAAGTGCGAAAATTTCCCCTGGATGGGCGCGCCGGCGCCGGTTTGGGCAAGGAGAACCGCTGTGAGAAGGCAGATGCAGAAACGCATGACGGTAAAGATAGCGCAATGGGCGGAAAAAACCGGTGGTGTCCTAATTTGTAAACGCGCTTTTCTTCGGGACGGCAAGCAGGCGATGCGGCGGCGTGATAACGAGCATGAGGGAAATGCGGGCGCGGTGCGCGCTGTTACGGGAACGGTTTGCGGCGATTGGTGGGGTGCTGGACTGCGGGCAGGTCGCGGAGGCGTTGGGCGTGCATTGCGCGGGGCATCCAGCGGTCAGGCACACGAAGTCCGGGCGACCGCGTTACGTGTTCCTGCCGAAGCCAACAGGGTGAGGCTTCGTGTCACTCGGGCCGATGGTGGCGAAGGAAGGGACGGAACCGGAATGGACGAAGGCAGCGGACGGACGACCGGCAAAGCCGCTGGGGAAGCGAAACAGACGCAAGGGCCGTCACGCGCTAACCGAGATCGGCGAAAAGGCGCAAATCGTGAAGAAACCGAAGCTGGCGCGAAAATACGCTTGGCAGGCGTAGTGATGCCGATTAGGCATCACAGCATGCGGAGTGATACTCAAAAAGAAGCGGTGAGTTGGCGGCGGTGCGTAGATTGCGGCGGCAAATATCCTGCTGGCCTCAGGCATCAACACCAGTGTCGGAAGGGTCAACGTCCCCGGGTATCTTGGATTCGCCGAGTGATCGCGGCCATCCGAGGATAAAAACAATGTATTCGTCGCCGATGGTTGGCACGTCGTCTTGTCGAAACAGGCGCGTGTGAGTGCCAATTAGTTCCCAGCCTACTGCTAGGAGTTTGTTTGTGTCTATTCTGCTGGCAACCTCTAGGATTTCACTGACGGATATTGGGGCATTCATGGGTCGAACGCATCATCACTTGATGCGTCGCCTGCGGTCAACGGTGTCCCTGCAATATGTGAAGCCGTAGCTCGCTCATGATTTCCCCGCGCAAAATGGTAAGCTCTTTGTATGTGTTTCGACGGTCATCATTGCGGCATTCCAACTGATAAGCCGACTCGCTCTTCATGTCGTCCCTGATGGCGGCGATAGCATATTTAAGTTCGGCCAGAATAGCTGCGTTTTCCTTCGACTGAGATTCCCGCGCTGCTTTTTCAAGCCGTGCCTCCACCTTGGAAATGCTCTGCTCCAAGTCGGTGCGCTCGATCTGCGTAACCTTCACCAATTCCTCAATAATTTGATTGGTTCTCTTTTGCTGCGAACGCAAGAAATCCAAATCACGCCCCACGTCGCTGCGCAGAGCAAATAGGGCTATCTTGGCATCGCTCATCTGTTGGTTGAGCGCCGTTATCTGCAGTTCTGCGGCGCGATGGCGCACTAGCGAGAACCCCAGACCTGTACTGAGGCAGAGGATGCACGCGCATCCGGTAGCAAACCACAAACTTCCTTTGGTAATAGGCATAGGCTTGGATGCGCACCTTGTAGGCCCGCGCGCGACAACTCAAGACGAACCGCGTCTGCGCGCGTGCGCGGCAATCGCGATCTTGACCGCCGTCTGCGGCGAATCCACGGGCGGAATCTCCAGCACGGTCGTAATCTCCCAGCCGTCGCCGGGCTTGTCGCTAGGATAGCCCCAGGCATACGCGCGCCGGGCCTTGGCGTGGCCGGTGAGGTCGAAAACCTCCACGTCGCCGCGCCATATCTCGCGGCCCCGGAAAACCTCGCTGACGGGCACCGTGCGGACGTGTGCGCATTTGCAGCCGTGCAACTCGCGAATCGCCCGCGCACATTCCTCCAAATAGGTCATGCGAGGTCGAGCAGGTCCGCCACCGTCAGCGCGCTTGCCGACAACCCCGCCGCCATTGCTGGCGTTGCGCGGATCGTCGAGTGCATCCGCACGAAATTGTAATAAGCGAAGTGCAGCGCAACGGCGGCCCGGAAGTTTTCGATCTTCTTGCTGAAAGCGTTCGTCAACCGCGTGAGTCGGCGCATGTGCATGCGGATCGTCTAGTTCTGCCGCTCCACGAGTGAGGTTGAAATCTCGTCCTCGTTCGGCTCGCCGCTGATAACTTTCTTCGGCACGGAGATGACCGGCGGCGGACTGTAGCGGCGCTGTCCCTCGGTGTCCGTCGAGCCGTAGACCTTCACGATCTGCCCGTAGTCGATTGCCTCGCCGAACACGTCCGCAATCGTCGCCCCGTATTCCGTCATCCCATCCGTTGACAGGTGAATCCGCGAACGCATCCGGCTCGCCAAGTCCGTAACGAAGCGATGCGTGTGCAGGTAGTCGCGCTTCCCGACAACGTAGGAGGCCGCAAGCTTTGTCTCGGGTTCGAATCCGACGAAAGTCCAAACGTCGCCAAAACCGGCCACCTGCTCGGCTTCCGTCGCGTTGCGCTGCTTCTTCCCCACAAAGCCCCAAACCTCGTCCGCCTGAATGTGCGTGCATGGCAGGTCGCGCATCGTCTCGTCATGCAGCAGGCCGCACGCTTCCCCGACTCGCACGCCCAAACGCATAACCGTGTCACGGTGAACGCCCGTCATCCGTTCAATCGCGCGGATGCTTGTTCCCTCGCACAACGCATGGACTGCCGCGATCTGCTTTTCTCTAGGGAGCACGTTCGCCATACCCGGTCGTAAACCGGGACTGAATTCGCATCCCATTACCCGCCAGCCACCCGGATTGCCCTTGCGCGCCGAGTAATCTAGTCAAGTTTACTGCTTCCACCAATCCGGCCAACGGCGATTCATCCACTCCGCGCAAAGTTTGCCCAACAGCCATCCAACGAGCGCACAAACCGCTACAAAAACAACCCAATGGGCGTGCTTGCGGATATTCCAGCCGGAAACCTTTTCAATGCCTACTTCGGGTTTGGTGTAGCTCTTGTGTTTTTCCTCGCTGCCATTCTCCGGGACATTTACAAAAAGAGAAGAGATCGCGAGGAAACCGCCCGGATTGCGCGTGAACAAGCCGAAGCCGAGCGGCAAAGAATCGCGGACGAGGAGCGAGCGCGCAAAGATGAAGCCGCGCGAAAGGTTGCGGAAATCAACGCCGCGAAACACAACCAATTCATCAACGGAATCGATTCCTTCATTTCGCAGATCAGACCGAATAACAACCCGCAGACTGTGTGGGCCGAAAGCAGGCGAACCTTTCCCTTCGTGGCGCACGCTTTCGGCGAAACCCTCGCTCCGCAACGGCAGCGCGAGTTGGAGCAAGCAATAGAGGATTGGCGCTGCCTTTCCATTCCAACCTTTCGCGTGGCGCGCCCGAGTCCCGGCCATAGCAACACCATCGACTATTCCGAGGGAAACGCCATTCTGCTCGCCATGCTCAATCGCCTGCGCTCTTTTGCCGAGTAATTGAAATCGTATTCACCTTTGCGACAATCGGGATTGAATTCCGATTCATAACAGCCAACCCAAATTAGGACACTACCAAAACCAACCCAGAGCTGGGGCGGTTGTTAAGGCTTCCGTCGTCCGTATTGGGCCGATGGATGAAGTGCAAGGCCCGGTTATTTTCCGTCCGGAGCTCAGGGCTGGCGCTAGGTGCGCCAAGTCATCACCGGACACCACCGGCGGATAGAGAGAAGACACGGATTTCCGCCTGCTGGTCGCCGTCATGGGGAACCGCGAGGTAAAGCTGTCGCGCGGTTCCGAGATAGCAGGCTGCGCGGGCTCCACGTGCGGTGGGGATTGTTTCAAGCACGCGATAGGTGTCAGCCGTTTCCATGGCGATCATAGTGATGGAACCCTCGCCTCCGATCACGAGCAGGCGGCGCAGCACCGGATCGAAAAACATGTCGTCGGCGTCGCCGGTGATGTCCAGCGAGGCGACAAGCCCCCCTGTCTTGGTGTTGAGGACGAGGAGCTTCGACGGATTGCGTCCTGCTATGAACAGGCGATGCCCAATTTCATCCAGGGCCATCGAATGAAAATCGGAAACCGATGCGATGGGCCATTTTGCAGCGATGTTACACCTGTTGCGATCGACCACGGCGATATGACCCGCCTTGGGGATGATCACGTAAAGAAAAGGCCCGCCCGTTTCGAACTGGAACAATGCGGGGCAGCCCTCGAGCTTCACACGACCTATATCCTGCATTTCCTGAAGATCGACGGCGACCAGGAAACCGGGATCCTTACTGTAACCCACCCAAAGAATGTGCGGCTTGGAATCATAACGCACGATATCCACGCTGCCAGCGAGAGGGACGGAAGAGAGCAAATCCAGTGTGTTTGCGTCGTAGAGGGCAATGGAGCCCTCTTTGCGGTTGGCTGCGGCGAAACGATTGAGATCGCGGGCGAACGCAATTCCCTGCGGTTCATGAAGGCCCGGAATGCTCTGGATCAGCCTGCCCGTGTTGACCTCGACCACCTCGACCGTGTTGTTCCCTGTCGCAGCCACCAGCAGATGTCTGCGGGGTTGATCGAAGGCGATGCCACCGATTGGCCCCTCCACTTTTGGGAGAGGAATCGTATTTACCAATCTCAGTCTGGGACTGGGAGGAGCAGCAGTCTCCGCCGCCGACAGGGATAAAGCCGACAGGCCGATCGAGAGAAGGAGGCGCAGGGTAGGGGCTGGCATTATGGTGATGGAGGGTAAGGGCGAAAATTTTTCGCAAAAGCCTAAATGTGACAGAATCGAGAACACAAAGTGCCCGAGATGGCGACTCATCCGGATGGACTGGCTTTGACGACTATCGCCGGATCTTACTTTGCACGAAGCAGGAGGACGGGGACGCTGATGGCGTGTTGCACCTTGATGGCGGTCGTCCCCAGTATGAGATCGGCCAAGAACTTGTGACCGTGCGTGCTCATCGCCACAAGATCGCTACCCCTGGTTTTTACCCGATTGATGATCTCCCTGGCGGGTTCGCCATAGGCCAGCTCAGTATCAGCCTCAAGGCCCACCGCCGAGAACTCGGCTGCGACGCCTTTCATGTACGATTCGGCTGTCTCCACCTCATTGTCCGCGGCATCAGGGCCATGGTATTTTGCGGGGACGCTTGTGACCACATGGAACAGCACGACCCGGCTTCCCATCAGTTTTGCGAGCTGCTTCACGTGTTCGATGATGGCGCGGTCGGTTTGGTTGCCATCAAGGGTGACAAGGATCGTTTTGTACATGGGGTGCTCTTTGGGCGGGCTTTCGTTACCCGGAGGTGATGATGTGCCACGCCGTTTTTAGGGATTCAGGAAGGCTATAGATATCGAGGAATGTAATCAACAACGCACTACCCCAGCCGAAGAACATCAGGAACCAACCGTTGGACCATTTGCCCATTATCTTTCGGGATGAGGTGAAGTGCATGAGGGGCAGCAGGACA
>JBAZHQ010000298.1:0-3479 GCA_041652235.1 Opitutaceae bacterium
AGAGCCGCAGCCGAAATTGGCGCCCGAGATCAGGATCGAGGCTTTCTTGAAACGCGGATCGTTGAGCGGATGGCTCTTGTCGGTGCCATCTTCGTTCTTGCGCACGTCGAAGAATAGGAATTCGCCGAGGCCGTCGAAGGAGACGCACTTCATGAAGCGCGCCGGGATGATGCGATCCGTATCGATGTCGTTGCCTGGCACGAATACGCCGCGGCCGGAAACTTGTGTGATTTTTGCGAGAGACATTGTGGAATTTTTTGAACTGCGAAGAAGCAAAGAATCTAGAATTTAGGAGCTAGGATCTAGAATGAATTCAGCGGCCCAAAGTGGGGGAAACATGGTTTCAGTTACAAGCTGCGAGGAACCCCATTCGACAGGCTCAGGGCAGGCAAAAAACTAAGATCTCAGTTCCTTTGTTTCTTCGATTCTTTGCAGTTAATTAGGATTGTCGGGTTTAAGCGGATCAGTTCCTGGACATGCCGAAGACTTCCCGGGCATCGGCGACGGTGCCGGTGACGGCGGCGGCGGCCACCATGAGCGGACTCATGAGAATGGTGCGGCCTGTCGGGCTGCCCTGGCGTCCCTTGAAGTTGCGGTTGGAAGAACTGGCGCAGAGCTGGTCGCCGACGAGCTTGTCGGGATTCATCGCCAGGCACATGGAGCAACCGGCCTCGCGCCACTCGAACCCGGCTTCGACGAAGATCTTGTCCAGGCCGAGTTCGGCGCAGAGAATGCGCACGATCTGAGAGCCGGGAACTGCGATGGCTTTCACGCCCTTGGCGACCTTCCTGCCCTTGATGAAGCGGGCCACCTCCTGGAAATCGCTCAGGCGCCCGTTGGTGCAGGAGCCCAGGAATGCGACGTCGATCCTGGCGCCCTTGATCGGGGCGCCCGGCTTGAACTTCATGTAGGCCAGCGCCTCCTCGATGGAGGCCTTTTCGTTTTCGTCCCTGGCATTCGCCGGTGAAGGGATGCACTCGTCGATCGCGATGCCCTGGCCGGGATTGATGCCCCAAGTCACGGTCGGGGCGATATCCCCGGCCTTGATGGTTACCACATCGTCGTAGGTGCAACCCGGATCGCTGGCAAAGGACTTCCAGCGAGCAACAACCTCATTCCAGGCAGCGCCCTTCGGCGAGTAGGGCCGGCCCTTCAGGTAGGCACAGGTCGTCTCGTCGGGATTCACGTAACCGACGCGCGCGCCGCCCTCGATGGACATGTTGCACACGGTCATGCGCTCCTCCATCGTCATGCGGTCGAACACATCGCCGCCGAATTCATAGGCAAAGCCCGTGCCTCCGTTGACGCCGAGCGTGCGGATGATGTGCAGGATGACGTCCTTGGCGTAAACGCCGGGCTGGAGCTTTCCAACGACGTCGATGCGGCGCACCTTTAACTCCCCGAGAGCCATCGTCTGCGTGGCGAGCACGTCGCGGATCTGGGTTGTGCCGATGCCAAATGCAATGGCGCCGAACGCGCCATGCGTGGATGTGTGGGAGTCGCCGCAGGCTATCGTGGTGCCGGGCTGGGTGATGCCCTGTTCGGGGCCGACGATATGCACAACGCCCTGTTTGCCGGAGGCGCGGTCGAAGAAGGTGACGCCGAACTCTTTGCAGTTCTTGCGGAGCGCCTGGATCATGGCTTCAGCCAACGGATCGGCATAAGGCTCGTCGAATTTGTCGGTGGGGACAATATGATCGACCGTGGCGAAAGTGCGATGCGGCATGAGGACCTTCTGCCCGATATCGCGGAGCATCCCGAAGGCCTGCGGGCTCGTGACCTCGTGGATCAAATGAGTGCCGATGAGCAATTGTGTCTGGCCATTGGCCAAACGGCGGACTGTGTGTGCGTCCCACACTTTTCGGAAGAGCGTTTTAGGCATGGTGAACGATGGGTTTCAAGACCGGCGCCTCGTGCTTGGAGCGATCCTCGCATGAGTCCGGACACTATATGAAAAGGAGATCTTACCAGAGAGTTGCATTGCCTGGAAATACTTGTTTGGCTCCGATTGATGCCTAGAGAGTATCAATATCCCTTCGAACTTCGCCACCTCGTTTACTTCCGGGAGGTGGCCCGGCATCTGCATTTCCGCCGTGCCGCGGAATCTCTTGCGGTGGCGCAGCCTGCCTTGAGCCGCCAAATCGCCCAATTGGAACAATCGCTGGGCGTCGCCCTGTTTATCCGCTCACAGAGGAAGGTGGAGCTCACCGAGGCGGGACGGCATCTCCTGGAGCGGCTGGAGCCGCTCTTGAAGGCTCTGTCGCAAGTGCCGTCTGAAATGAGGGCCTTGTCCAAGGGGCAGCTCGGCCACATCAGGGTGGCCTTCACGGGACTTGCCATGGCAACGGTGTTGCCTGGAATCCTGAAGGAATTCAACCGGAGGAATCCGGGCATTCGCCTTGAGTTGAGCGAGTCGCCCACGTCCGCGCAATTGGCAGCGCTTAATGCCGGAGAGATCGCCTGCGGATTTTTCCACCCCGACTCCCCTACTCCCGGGCTCAAAACCCGAGTCCTGCTGCACGAGAAAAACGGCGTATTGCTGCCGTCGGATCATCCGCTCGCCTCCCGTCCCAAACTCAGGCTGGCGGATTTGTCGGAAACGCCTTTCGTGCTGTTTCCCCGTCTTTACAACGCAGGTTTCTACGATCGCGTCCTGGCTTCGTTTTCCTCGGCGGGCGTCACTCCCAGGATTGCCGAGGAAGTCTGGCCCCGCTCCAACGGCGTGGGCCTTGTTCGGGCCGGACTCGGGGCCACCTTCATGTGCCCCTCCGAGGCCCGTCATCTTCCTCCTGAAATCATATTCCGTCCCTTGACCGGTCCCGCCCCCGAGAGTCGTCTTGTGGTGGGCTGGCGCGACACGACGCCTCTGTCTCCCGCGCTCAATGCATTTCTGGCGGTGGCGGAAAGCCCCTAGTATTTCGGAAGACCGCATACCCGTGCGATTTCCAGCCACCCGTCACCGCCAACGCATCTTGGCGTCAGATCGAAATCAAGGGCCGGCCTTGATTTCAACCTTTGAACCAGGAACGAATTTGAATAATTGGACGGCCTTCACGAGCACCGGAAGGCCCTTGCGGGTGGGCGGCTCGAACTTCCATTGCCTGAGCGCATTGATCGCAAGATCAGACAGTATCTGGCTGTCCGACTGCGTGACGGCAGGCATGCGAATCGCCCCCGTTTCGTCGATGAAGAACGCGACGCTTACCTCACCGGCAATGTTTTTCGCGGCGATTTCAGGAGGATAGTCCGGGCGAATGACAAAGACAGGCACCGGGATGTTATCAATGTCGCGCATCGTGCAGAGCTTGTATTCATAAGAGTTGAGGCTCTCATAGATCCTTCCATACAACCTCTCTATCGTATCGGATAATGTCTGGCTGACGACTACTCCCGTCGCAGTGAAGTTGATCATAACCTCCGAAACCGTTCCCACGGGCTGGCCATTGACGCGAGCAGGCTCGTAAGTCCAGCTTTTCAGG
>JBAZHQ010000298.1:3489-5675 GCA_041652235.1 Opitutaceae bacterium
ATCCCTAAGCACCCCCTGGCTATCGACGTTGATTGCGACATGCGCCTCGCCTTGGCTATGAGTGCTAACCATGGAAACTGGGAAAAACAAATCTGATGTCTGCTTGATCTTGACGTGGTCTTGAGCGTTCTGAGGAGCCTGGGCAAATACTGCGGGGGACAGCAATAAGCCGATGCCGAAAAGTAATCCCGTAAAGATCGTGGCTTTCATTTTAGGTCCTTGGATGAATTAACACCCAACTCTGACGAATCCCTTCACAACCCCGAAAATACTTGGCTGTATGCTTCTCTTTCCCAGTCAGGACTCGTCATGGGGCCCCAAGGGGGAAAGCCCCTGTCTCAAGGTTCTACCGATCGGTTACTTGCATTATTCCAGCTCGTCGGCCTCTTCAGTTCTTGCGTGTTCAGGCAAGCTTGCGTTGCTCCGAAAAAAGCTCGCGCAGCGAAAGACTTAGTTTGTCCTGCAAGGCCTGGATTTTCCGGTAGCGCGCCGTGCGTTTCTTGTCGGGCTGGCAGCGGGTTCTCTCATCGAGGGCCACGACACCGGTGGTGAAGTCGCCGATCTTAGCGGAACGGCGGCCTTCCTTGCGGGCAAGGCACCATGCAGCCTGAAGCGCCCCGCCGAGGGCGGCGCCTTCGTCCTCGACCATCGCCACAATGGGCACGCCGAAAACGTCGGCCATGACCTGCCTCCACACGGGAGACTTGGCTCCTCCGCCGGTCACCCGAATCTCCTTGGCCTTGACTCCAAGCGCCGCGAGGCGCCGCAGCCCGTAATTCATGCCGAGGGTCACACCCTCGAGCGAGGCGCGCGCCACATGGCCGGGTTGGATCGTCCTGGCATTCAATCCCAGGAATACGCCGGAACCGTGCGGAACGCTCGGCGTGCGCTCACCCTCGAGGTAAGGCAGCAGGAGAAGGCCGTCGGCGCCCGCGGGAGCCGCGGCGGCAAGCAGGTCGAAATCCCGCACGTTCATGCCGAAGAGCCTGCGAAAGTGCTCCGTCACCGTAGTGACATTCATGGTACAGAGCAGCGGCAACCAGCCGCCGGTGGACGAGCAGAAAGCGGCGATCTCGCCGTCGGGGTCGACGACGGGCTTGCGGCTGAAGGCGTAGATGGTGCCGCTGGTGCCGAAGCTCGCGGTGACGACGCCCTGTTCGACGTTACCCGTGCCGATGGCGCCCATCATGTTGTCGCCGCCGCCGGCGCTCACGATCACTCCGCCGATGAATCCGAACTTGGCGGCGAGTTCCGGGCGCAGGAAGCCTGCGGCCTCATGCGATTCGGAAAGCGGGGGGAGAAAATCGGCGAGCTCTTTGCCGATCGCATTGAGCGCGTCCGTGGACCAGACGCGGCGGCGCACATCCATGAGCGCCGTGCCCGAGGCATCGCCGTGCTCCATGAAGTAATTTCCGGTGAGGTGGAAATTGAGGTAGTCGTGGGGCAGCAGCACGTGGCGCAGCCTGCGGAAATTCCTGGGCTCATGTTTCTTGAGCCAGAGTATTTTCGGAGCCGTGAAGCCGGGCAGGAAGCGGAGTCCCACCTTGCGAAGCACCTCCTTGTCGCCGCCCAACTGCCTGGTGAGGGCTGCGCACTCGGCGACGGTGCTGGTATCGCACCACAGCTTGGCGGGACGGATGACCTCGCCCTTCGCATCGAGGGGCACGAAACCGTGCTGCTGGCCCGATACGCCGATGCCGCGCACCTGGCTGCGGTCGACTTTAGAGGCGACCTCCATGATCACCTTGTCAAGGGCTGCAGCCCATTCCTGAGGGTCCTGCTCCATGTGACCCGCTGGGAGGCCCGAGATGAGCGTGTGAGGCGCACGGGCCTCGGCCACGACTTTTTTCTGTTCGAGATCGAGCACGATAGCCTTGGTGCTCTGAGTGCCGGAATCGATGCCGATGAAGAGGGACATGGTTATTAAAGAGGGAGGGCTTACATCGCCTCAAAAAGAGCCCTGATCTGCAAGGCGGGAATGATGGAAGAAGAAAAGACAAGAATCGAGAATTTAGAATGGGTGCCCTGCGGCCACCGGCAGCAGGCGAACACACCTTCATTCCCTTCAATCCGCTTTGTCACGTATTACGTGAATGGCGCTTAAATCAGCCCCATTGCTTTCCTGGACAGCGGCTTGCGACGTTCGACACCTGGAACGGTTTCGAAGAGCACAAGGCGGCTCAGGC
>JBAZHQ010000299.1:0-5655 GCA_041652235.1 Opitutaceae bacterium
GAATGGAAACGCCCAAACAGTGCAGCAGTTTTGCGTATTGCAGCAGGCTGCTGGAAGAGTACGTATGAGGCAAAATGGAAGACGTTTACTGCGAGATCGTTTTTTTCGAAGGTCGTGTGCAAGGCGTTGGATTCCGGTATACGGTTGCCCAGATAGCTACCGAATATGAGGTTGCGGGATTCGTAAGCAATATGGTCGATGGACGGGTTTATTTGGAGGCGGAAGGTCGAAAAGAGGAAGTGAACGGTTTTATTGCATCGATTCAGGAACGCATGCATGGCTACATTCGGAAGGCCGAACGAAATGAGCGTAAACGCCCTCCTGAATTCTCTGGTTTTGCAGTTCGCTAACGTCCCATTCCCAAGTGATCGTCAATCTTTTCTATCTTTTTCCGGCCGTTGCTCTGCTCTGGATTCCGCGCCAACTGCTGCGGTTTAGGAGGTCTGTTTCCAACAGGCAGAACCAGCATAAGTACACGGATCCGAGATCGTTCAGGGAACCGGGCGATGTGGCGCTCCGCCCTGGCGAGGAATTCTTCAAGTTGCGCAATTATACGGATTTCCTTCGAGGCATGGCGGGGAGCTATGGAGTGATGGTTTTCGGTCTTTCTTCGGACGCGTCTGCATCGCCGGAGACTCGGATTATTATTCTCTCTGTCCAGGCCTTTATTCTCGTGGCCGCAGTCTTCCTGCAGACCATGCGTTGGGAAGGCCGACTGGTGCTCCAAGCCCCGGTTTTTTTCCTGGCGGGTCTCGCGTCGGGCGTCTGCGGAATCGAAAGTGCGATCTATGGCACGGCCGCCGCATGGGTTCTTAATGCAATTCTGCCGAGCCCCGCGGCGTTTCTTTTGGCGCAGGGGATATCCATCGGGGCGTTTGGGGCAATCTACCACGGGCTGTCCAACCGCATGGTGTTCATCGCCGTTTTTCTGACGATCCTCCCTTCGTTCATCGGATTCGCGCTGCGCCGGCCTCTTGCTGTCGGCACTCGGCGTCCGGCTGAGGACATGTAGTCGTGCAAGACGATCGCCCGAAATGGCCTGGCTGGCTGGCGGCTGCCCGTCCGCGCACCCTTCCTGTTGCGGTCTCGCCGGTTATTGCCGGCTCCGCCCTCGCATGGCATGAAGGGCGCTTTAACGCGCGCGCCGCTTGTTTATGCCTTGCATTCGCGCTGCTGGCCCAGATCGCAGCCAACTTCGCCAACGATTACTTCGACTACGTCAAGGGTGCCGACACTGAGAAGCGCGTGGGCCCGAGGCGCGCGGTTGCCAGCGGACTTATCAGCCCGCAGGCGATGCTGAACGCCACCTGGGGGATTTGTATGGCAGCCTTTGTGACCGGCCTGGGGCTTCTGCCTTTCGGAGGATGGCCCTTGCTCATCGTCGGCATAGCCAGCCTCCTGAGCGCCGTAGCGTACACGGGGGGGCCGTATCCACTTGGTTATCACGGATTGGGGGATGTTTTCGCCTTCTTGTTTTTCGGCCCCGTGGCCGTTTGCTCGACAGTTTACGTGCAAACAGGCTCTGCGGGCATGGCAAGCCTCCTGGTGTCCGCGGCGATTGGGGCGCTCGCCGCGAATGTTCTATTGGTCAACAATGCCAGGGATGCCGAGACTGACCGCCTGGCTGGAAAACGCACGCTGGCCGTCCGTTTCGGCCGCAATTTCGCCAGATGGCAGTTCGGGCTGGCCCACGGTTGCGCCCTTCTTGTCCCTGTTCTTCTGTTCGTACTGGGATTTCAGATGCGGCTCTGGGCCTGCGCCGCCTTTGCTCCCCTGTGCCTCTGGGCGCTTCGTCAGTATCGTATATTGTCATACGCAGGTTCCCCGGCGGAGCTCATTCCGCTGCTCGGGGACTGCGGGCTCTATCTGGCCGCCTACGCCGTTGCACTGTCGCTCTGCATCGCCTAGCGCCGCGTGATGATCAGGACAAGCTCCCGGAGCCTGCCGGCAGCGGCGCGCTCGCGGAGGATGCGCCCCACGAAGGGAAATCGTTCGACCGGGGTTTCCCGCCCGGCAATGGCCCTTCCGTCCTCGCTCACGAGGCCTCCGACGATCGCGGTGGCTCCGGGTGCAAGAACTATGCGGGTGGAGGATTCATGTCGTGAATACATCGGATTCGTGGCGTCCGTGAGTGAGCGCCCTTCATATCGAATAATCGAGGGATTGAGCACAAATTCCATGTCAGCGGAAGATGCACCTTGAACCGGAGTGATTCTCAGCTCCATTCCCGTCCGGGGCGAGGAGTCTATATCGCCAAGTCGAGCATTGGGTATTATCGGGCTCCCATCGTTCGCCAAGGTTAGGACCGTCTGGCAGCCTGGGTGGACTGTTACCTGAGGAGCGGCAATCACGCGGCAGCCCTCCATTCGCGAAAGCGACTTTACCAGAGCAATGGGATCGAGTGACCCCGAGACGCTCACGATACCTTCGGGCGAAGTCAGGTTGATGAGCTTGCCTGACTTTAGGGCCGCCCCAAGGAGACACCAGTACAAGGTAATCTGCCGACCCGTGGGCAGCGGCGCAGCCCTCCGAAGAAATACCTGTCTCCCATTCCGATCCAGGATCGGGCGATTTCCCGAGGCGGCCAACCTTTGCTCCCTGCTGAACTGAGCCCAGGCCGCCAAAAGGTCGGCGTATATGTCGGGTGACATTTCCACGATGTGAGCATCGATGGTCGTAGAGATTGCGGCGGGTTCGCCGGGCACTTGCTGAGTGGCTCCCTCGTCATGCTGTTGGGAGATTGCGATCTTCGGGATTGGACCGCTCAAGGAGAACCCGGCCAGCCTCTGGCGATGCTGAGTATCGTTTCTTGCCGCCTCAATCTCGCGTCGGAGCGGTTCTGTGAGAAGATTGTGCGATAGATTCTGGTCTGCCTCGAAAAAATCCTTCAACGCCTCATGGAATCGTTCCTCGGCCGCGAGTTTTAGGCCATGGGAAAGCTTTGCTCGAGAGAGTGCGATTAGGTTATTTTGTCTGGCAGTCTCCCACTCCGCCAACTCTTCGGCATTTAAAGCCTTCTCGCTTTTTATACTCTTCGGCGTGAGCTCGGCAGGCGCTTCCTCATGTGGAGCCGACGGTGCAAGAACGGAATCATTCCCTCTCTTCGAGTCCTGAATTATGCCTATGCCAGATATCGCGGCAGATGCGGCGGCGGAAGGACCCGCAATCTCTTTGGTGGCTGTCTCCCGAACTGTTCTCTCTCGGGCGCTTATCCCTGCGTTAACGGCCTGGAGAAGGCGATTCACTTGGATATCGTTCGGGCTATACGCCAATAACGCCTCTAATCTCGATTTCGCGGTAACATAGTCGCCTGCCTCTTGAGCCTGCAAGGCTTCCGCCATAAGATGGATCTTCCGCTCGATGGGATCCTCGCTTTTCTTCTCCGACGCGATCGCTCCCATGCCAAGCAACGGAAGAAGGGCGCATAGAAACGCAACGCGGGGGCTAAGCGGCGTGATGATTTTGTTCATGCGAATATGCCCGAATCTGCGGCTACGACAAGGGTTTCGGAATACAGACCGCTGAGTAACATGCAACCTGTCTCTTGGGCAATTTCGTTCTATCGGCATTGCAGTCTTGCCCCTCGTTCTCGGACGCATGTCCTGGAATAATATGCACCAGGCATCCTTAAGCCCCCTCTCCTACAAGCTGGCGGTCTTGGTTTTTATCGAAAACCCGGAGGGACAACACCTCCTGATTCTCCGCAACAGGCAACCGAATCGCGGAAATTGGAGCCCGATCGGCGGCAAGTTGGAAACAGCCATCGGAGAGTCCCCATTCGAATGCGCAGCCAGGGAAACGCGGGAAGAGACGGGCCACGACGTTTCTCCTGAAGACTTTCACCTTTTTGCGATGATTGCCGAGAAGGCATACGAAGGCGAATCACATTGGCTTTTGTTTCTCTTCAGATGCCTGAAACCCATCCGCAATCTGCCTGCCGATATTGACGAAGGTCGTTTCTCCTTCTTTTCTCACGATGAGATCGAACGTCTGCCTATACCTGAGACCGACCGGCAGGCTCTTTGGCCTATCTGGGACAAATATCGCGATAGATTTGTCGCGATGCGTATCAACTGTTCTCCCGAGCAGCGACTGCAGATAGACATCGAACAGCTTTCTCCGCCGACCGGCAAACCAACCGCTGGCTAGCTCGCATATTGCAGGAGTCTCATGCGTTATGCGTCCAAAGGGGGTGGCTTTAGCCCAATGAAATTGTCTGCGCGACTTGCATTTGATGGGGCTAGACGGCATCGTATTTAATCCTATCGTGATCAACCAAAACACTGTCGGTAACATAGCTGACACCGAGACCATTCCGGCCATCAGCCCCTTCGTTAATGCGCCTGTCAATTCGACCCTTACCAAGGAACAGAAGATCGGGATCTATCGCATGATGATGCGAATCCGGCGTTTCGAGGAGCGCAGCCTTCGGGCATATCAGGCAGGCAAGATCGGTGGTTTTCTTCATCTTTACATCGGGCAGGAGGCGGTCGCCGCCGGTTGCTGTTCGGTGATGCAAAAGGATGACCATATCATCACAGCCTACCGCGACCACGGGCATGCAATCGGAGTGGGCATGGACACCAAGGCGCTCATGGCCGAGCTCTATGGCAAAGTCACCGGTTGCTCAAAAGGGAAAGGGGGGTCGATGCACTTTTTCGATCCTGCCCGCAATTTCTGGGGCGGACATGGAATCGTAGGCGGACAGATTCCTCTCGGAGCCGGACTCGCCTTTGGCCTCAAATACCTCGAACGCAAAGGAGCCGCCATGGCATTCATGGGCGATGGTGCCGTCAATCAAGGCGCAGTCCACGAAGCCTTCAATTTGGCGGCTCTATGGAACCTGCCCGTCGTCTTCATCATCGAAAACAACCGCTACTCGATGGGCACCAGCCAGGAGCGTTCCTCCGCGGGTCATTCCCTCGCCCAACGCGCCGCTGGTTACAGCATGGCTTGGGATGTCTGCAATGGCCACGACGTGTATGAGGTTCGCGAAAAGATCGACAAATACCTCATGATCGCACGCGAGGAGTTCAAACCTTCCGTCCTTGAGATCGGCACCTATCGCTATCGCGGCCACTCTGTCGCCGACCCCGATAAGACTTACCGCTCCAAGAAGGAAATCGAGGACTACCAGCGCATACGCGACCCCCTGAATCTTTTCCTGGCCTCATTGCATGCCGAAGGGGCGATCACCGATGATGTCGCGGCGGCAATTGACACGGAAGCCCGCGCCGAAGCCGATCTTGCGAGCGAGTTCGCGGAAGCCAGTCCGTATCCGACCATCGATGACATCACTCGGGACATCTACTGGGAGGAGGACAATCCGGAGCATAAGGTTTCCCAAGGACGCATCATCTTCGACTGAACCCTTCGTTTCGCTCGGCAAACGCATTCCCAAATCATTTTTCTCATGCCCATCATCACCTACCGCGAAGCTCTTAACCAGGCCATGGCCGAGGAACTGGAGCGCGATCCCCGAGTCCTGCTCATGGGCGAAGAAGTGGGACAGTTCAACGGAGCCTACAAGGTTTCCGAGGGTCTGCTGGCCCGGTTTGGCCCTAAGCGCATCATCGACACTCCCATCAGCGAGGCCGGTTTCATCGGACTCGGAATCGGTGCCTCGATGCTTGGCGTTCGCCCCGTGATCGAGCT
>JBAZHQ010000300.1:0-5637 GCA_041652235.1 Opitutaceae bacterium
GGTGGATTGTGTGGTTTCGTTCACGACGGCGGGGCGCACCTGCACCGAGCCTTCAACCACGGTGACATCAAGCTGCGATGCCGACTCGGTGCGGACATCGAAGATGGTTCCGGTTACCCGCACCGAACCGGAGGGGGTTTCCACAATGAAAGGCCGTGATTTATCCTTGCTGACCTCGAAGTAGGCCTGCCCCTGTGCCAGCCGTACGTGTCGCTCGGCGCGAGTATTCTCGATAACAAGACTGGTCTGCGCGTTGAGTTCGACGCGAGTGCCATCCGCCAGCGTGAGGGATTGTCTTTGACCCACGGCCGTCGCGATGCTTTCTGCGCGCTCGACAGGGCGAGCCAGCCAGAAGCCAAAGGCCACCAAGGCGGCGCATGCCATGCTCGTTCCAGCCAGCCACTTGATGCTCCATGCGCGGCTGGAGGTTTTTTCGGTCGCGGGCATCGCGACTGCGCCCGTCGCAACAAGGTCGGGTATAAGGTGTTCGAGATCCGCGGAGAATTGGCAGTACTGCGACAGGAGTTCGCGATGGGATGGGTCTTCAGACAGCCAGGTTTCCAACGCCGTCCGGTCGGCCTCGCCAAGGGAAGATCCATCGATCCGAGCGGCCCAGAGAGCAGCCTGCGCCTCGACATCCGAATCGTGATTATGATGAACGTGGTTCATTTGCTTTGTTCCGCACGGGGCTCGGAAGCGGATGTGAAATTGCCGCGCGTGGTTTCGTCCGGCATGGCGGCCCGAAGCAGTCGCAAGGCCCGAGCGTGCTGTTTCTCGACGGTGCTGATGGCGATGCCGAGCCGGTCGGCGATCTCGCGGTGCGAGAGCAATTCGACCTTGCGGAGAAGCAGGACCGTGCGGCAGCCCTCGGGAAGCTGCGCGATGGCTTCTTTCAGCAGCAAGAGTTCCTGTCGGGCCATCACTTGCTGCTCCACGCTGGGCGCCGAGGATGCGGCGGTATCGAGATTGAGTTCGTGGCGGGAGATCGGCGAGATGCTGCGGCGCTTGAG
Source organism: Opitutaceae bacterium (assembly GCA_041652235.1). Taxonomy (GTDB): domain Bacteria; phylum Verrucomicrobiota; class Verrucomicrobiia; order Opitutales; family Opitutaceae; genus MWDT01. The sequence continues at coordinate 1,011 of JBAZHQ010000300.1, forward strand.
CTTGTTGATGGCGAGGCGGCGGGCCGTGACGTACAGGAGAGCCTCGGGCTGCTCGATCTTATCCTGATTCACCTTCGGATATACCCGCAGATAGGCATCCTGGGCTATGTCTTGCGCGTCGGCGGTATTGCCAAGAAGGCGCGCCAGATAACGCCGCAGCGGTGCGACCGTCCTGCGATAGAGGGCTGCAAAGTCCCTTGGATTGGCAGGCTCGTCAGACATCGGGAAGCAAGGGAATGCAGCAGCCTCCCCGCGGGTTTCCGGGGCCGTGAAATGGGCAAGCGGCAATGGCGATCTCTGTTTCAATCCTCTGCATCATGACAATCGGGGGGCTTAGACCCGCTACTATTGCCGAAAAAAATCGATGGCCAATCAAAACCGGCCAGCCATGGAGCTGCGGAGTCGCAGGCAAAGAGGCCAGAGGCCAGCAAGGAAGTCAGGCACCCCGGAGCTGTCGGCGGCTGGCTTTCGGTTACCGGGAACCATGAGGCTTTGTCGTCGCTTTGGAAATCTTCGCATCCGGAGACGATTCGCATAGATAGTAACGAAAAGTTAGAAATCCAACGAGAATAGAAATTTTCGCTCGCGGAGCAGCGGCATGCAGGGGATGAGATTCTTCTTGGCGGTCCGCGCTCCTGAAGAAACTGCGCCGAGTCGCGGAGGACTCAGCCATGCTCACCTCGCCGCGCACATGTCATACGTGCGCTTGAGAATCCTGTGTATTGACTATAAACATACAGTTTACGCATGGTTCTTTCGGCCCGACCAGACAGTGTTTATGGCTCTATAAACAATATATCATTTTGTATGTCAGCTAACAGTCAGACTTATAGTAATAATTAGAAGATGAGAATTATTTCGTTAAATCGGTGATTAATATCACGGAAATTAACAGGTTATACGTCCGTGTTAATGGGAAAAGCAGTGATAAAACATATGAAATCATCTCGCCCTCTCGCGCATGCCGCTTCATGGCTGCGCCTCGGTCTGATCAGCGCCATCTTGGCGCTTTCCGTTCCATTGGGAGCCCAGTCTGCCGAACAACACAGGGAAAAGTGGGAAGTCGCGACAGATGTGGCCAGCGTCCTGAAAAATCTGTCGAATGCTAAAGTAGGGAGCGTCTCCCGGAAAGGAACCCCGACCTCGCTGGTTGGCAAGCTGGGCCAATTGCAGAAGACGAAACAGGAAATCAGCGAACAGGATTTGGCGCCTGTGCTCGACGGCATATTGCCAGCGCTTCGTCTTAAGCAGGGGGATCTGCGTCTGGCCGGCATTCAGATTGACGAACTTGGCTCAACTCATGCCCGCTACATCCAATATAAGAATGGCCTTGAGGTGGTGGGCACGAGGCTCTCGTTGCATGTCGATAAGAAAGGCCTCGTGTATTCCGCCTTTGGCAATGCCAGGGACGGCGAGGACTTGCCGAAGACCGCCGCCATCGATGCGGCCAAAGCCACAAAACAGGTGCTCGAGGTCAATAGTGCGGCCAAGGATCTGAAAGCCGATGGCGCGCGCCTCGTGTACATTGTGACAAGCGATAAGCAGGATATGCACTTGGCATGGGAGATCCACGTCGTCGGAACGGGTGAGAAACTGCCCATCGACGAGTTGGTTTTTGTAGACGCTGTCAGCGGAAAGGTCGTGGATCGCCATACCCGGATATTTCCGGCGATGTATCGGGAGGTGTACAAACTGGCGACGGGTTCGCCGCCGGACTATCCGGAATTTCCGCCGAACTGGCCAGAGATTAATTACAGAGTCGAAAACAGCTCTGTCGATAGTCTGTGGGATCGAACCGAGCCGGATCTCACCAGCATAGCCTTCCCCAATTGGAATAACTTGGATAATTCCTATCGTTATTACTACAATGGGAACCAACGCGATTCATACGACGGATCGGGCGGGCATCTGGTCTCGTACCTGAATTCGAGCGTTGATCCGAACAATGCCTACTGGAATGGCACTTATCATATGATGAATTTCGGGGTGGGCGATGGCACCAACTTTGGTCCGCTGGCCGCTGATTCCGATGTTGTCACTCATGAACTTAGCCATGGCGTCACCCAATACTCCTCAAGCTTGGTGTACGCTTTCGAGTCAGGAGCCCTGAATGAAGCATTTTCCGACATCATGGCCGCAGCAGAGTATTCCTACAATAATGGAAATTCGACTGCAGCTGATGTATGGAAGATTGGAGAAGGCTGTTACACACCTAGTACATCCGGCGACGCGCTTCGATACATGAACGATCCGGCTGCGGATGGCTCATCGCGGGATTACTATCCTGACCGGCTGATCGCTGACTATGCCTACGATGCGGGCGGCGTTCATTATAACAGCGGAATCGCGAATCTTGCCTTTTATCTTTCGGTGGTAGGTGGCACCCATCCGCGTTCGAAATCGCAGGTGAACGTGCCGGGCTTTACGGATCAAAATGACGCTCCAGTCAGGAAGGCTTACCGGATCTTCTATCGCGCCTTCACCGTGTACCTCGGACCTGGATCACAAATGATCGATGCACGCATGGCGACCGTTCAGGCTGCCAGCGATCTGTATTCGTCGACGGAGGTGACAAATGTGAATCTCGCATGGGACGCCGTCGGAGTTCCCTCGATCGTGGATAACAATTGCTCCATTAATCTTTCCACGCGCGCCAATGCGGGCACGGGAAATGATATAATGATCGCCGGGATCAAACTCGCGGGAGGCAGCACGGCCAAGCCGATCATCCTGCGTGGGATGGGGCCGACCCTGGCTTCCCTCGGGGTTTCCGGAGTCATGGCCGATCCGATCCTGACGCTTTACAGCGGCCAGACGCAATTGGCGCAAAATGACAATTGGTCGTCGAGCCCGGACAAGACGGCGATCCAGCAGGCTACGTCCGCGGTGGGGCTATATTCCTTCCCAGATCCGAGCCTCGATTCCGCCATTCTCTACACGCTTTCGGCTGGATCCTATACCGCGCAGGTCTGCGGCAACCAGGGCGGCACGGGGCAAGTGCTGATCGAGGCGTACGACACCGATTCTTCAAATCCGAATCATTTGAGCGGCATCGCAAGCCGTTGTCGTGTGACGTCGGATCCCATGATTGCCGGATTTGGCATTACCGGCACGTCCCACAAGCGCCTGTTGATTCGCGCGGTGGGGCCCGGTTTGTCGGGGCAGGTGCCGGGTTATATTACGGATCCCAAACTGACGATATACAGCGGGGCCACGCCCATCTATCAGAATGACGACTGGAATTACCTCGATTCCGGCATCGCTGCGGCAACGACACGGGTGGGGCTATCGGCGCTCCAATCCGGAAGCAATGATGCCGTGCTTCTTGTCAGTTTGCCCCCTGGGGCCTATACTGCCGTTGTCGAAGGTGTAAGCGGCGCCACCGGGATATGTTTGCTGGAGGTTTACGAAGTCACGGGACAGCTCTAGTCTCCGGGATATGCAAAATCGTTTGTATCCAAGACGATTGAGCGAAGCGGGAAGTCTGTTCGCCAGGATCGCGGCGTGCGTTCTGGCGTGCGGGCTTCCCGCCGTTCTGGCTGCGCGTTCGCGCTACAAAGTGACGACTGTCGCCAACGATTATGGGATCTCTTACATCTGGTCCCTTAATGACAAAGGTCAGATCGTGGGACAAGCCGATAAGTCTTACGATTCGCAAGCGCTGTTTTACGACGGTGCCAAAGTCGTGGATCTTGATCCTGGAAGAACGGAAACGAGATTTGCAAGGGCACTTAGCCTGAATAATGAAGGGGTGATTGTTGGGGACGTCTATATCGATTCCGGGCAGGGTGCCTATTGGCATCCCATGTACTATCGCAATGGAGTTATGACGGAACTTTTCTACGACGATAATCCATTGAAGATCGACGCGCGCTTTACCTGCGTCAACAACTTCGGGCATGCCGCCGGACATGGAACGGGGCTTCCCGGAACGATTGTGGGCCAATATGGAATTTTCTATAAAGACGGGGAGTTAACCTATCTCGGGAATCTGGGTTATCCCTTTGTCTACGTAGCCGGAATTAATAATTCCGATCAGGTGGTCGGCGATGCGCATGATGCCTCTCACGATATTCACGCGTGCATCTGGCAGAACGGCGTGATGAAGGACATGGGAACGCCTGCGGGATTGCTGAGCAGTGCGTTGGCCATCAATGATGCAGGAGTTGCGGTGGGGAAGATGGATTCGCCCTACGACGATGTCACGCGGGTGCCATTTGTGTATTCCGAGGGGCGGATGATCCCCGTGCGGGAAAGGTTCGGCGGCAAGCCCGATTGGTTTTATGGCGATTGCGATGTTACCGGGATCAATAATCTTGGAGTCGTCGTGGGTAACTTGGGTTCTTACGGTCTGCCTTTTATCTGGAGGGGCGGGAAGATGATGCCCTTGAACGACCTGATCGATCAGGACGAAATGGGAGGTCCCTTGACTGGGGCGCAGAAGATCAACGACTCCGGACAAATCCTCGCGAGCGGAAGCTTTGGCAATGGAATCATCACGCCGCTGCCAACGACGAGCGGCAAGGGATATCTGAGGGCGCTTTCGATACGCGCTCCGGCGGGACGTGGGGACCAGACCTGCATCACGGGCTTGAGGGCGCGCAGGGCGGCGAGTTCGGAGGGGCGG
>JBAZHQ010000301.1:0-3097 GCA_041652235.1 Opitutaceae bacterium
TGCGCCCATGAGGAAGTGCTCGATCACCGGCCCCATCGCTATGGCGGGCAGAAACGTAAGCGCACCCACGAGCAACACGGTGCCAATCAGCAGCACGACGAAGGTAAGCCCTTCCGTCTTGAAGGTGCCGGCGCTGGCCGGGATCAGTTTCTTCCCGGCGAGATTTCCCGCCAGAGCGAGAATGGGGACAATCATCAGGAAGCGCGCGAACAACATGGCGATGCCGAGCGTCGTGTTCCAATGCGTCTCATTGGCCGACAGGCCGGCGAAGGCGCTGCCGTTGTTGCCTACTGCGGAGCTGAAGGCGTAGAGGATCTCGCTAAACCCGTGCGGACCAGAATTGTTCAACCCGGCCAGCCCCCAAGGGGAAATCGATGCCCAGGCGGCGAACCCGAGGATGGTCGTTGAGAGGACCATCAGCACGAGCATCACCAGTTTCACATCGTAGGCCTCGATTTTCTTTCCAAGGTACTCCGGAGTGCGGCCGACCATCAGTCCGGCGATGAACACGGCGAGAACTGCGAAAATCAACATGCCATAAAGTCCGGCACCGACGCCGCCGAAGATGACCTCGCCGGTCTGCATGTTAAACAACGGCACAAGGCCGCCAATGGGAGTGAAGGAGTCATGCATCGCGTTGACCGCGCCGCAAGAGGCGTCGGTTGTGATGGTCGCGAAAAGCGCCGAGTTGAAGATACCAAAACGGACCTCCTTGCCCTCCATGTTTCCGTCGGACGCCGCAACGCCGAGGGCCTGATGGATCGGGTTGCCGCTCGCCTCCGCCCTCCAGCAGACCAGAACCCCGGCGACGAACATGATGAACATCGCGCTCCAAATTGCCCAGCCGTGGCGCTGATTCTTCACGACGCGGCCAAGATAGTAAGTGAGGGCGCTCGGGATCGCGAAGATCGAGAGCATCTGGAGGAAATTCGAGAGCGGCGTCGGATTTTCGAACGGATGCGCGGCGTTGGCATTGACATAGCCGCCGCCGTTTGTGCCAAGCATCTTGATGGCGATCTGCGAAGCCATCGGCCCCTGGACGATGGTCTGAGTGTCGAGCACCTGATCGACCAGCACGGGCTTGCCGTCGGAGGATGTCACCGGCTTGCCGGCATCGTCGGTCTTCTGAACCTGGATCGTGTAAGGCTCGAGTGTCTTCGCGACCGTGTAGGGGCGGAAGTTCTGGATCACTCCCTGCGAAACAAGAAATAGGGCAAAGATCAGGCAGACGGGCGCGAGCAGGTAATAGGCGACTCGAACAACATCGACCCAGAAGTTGCCGATGGTTTGCGCCGTATGGCGGGCTATGCCGCGAACCAACGCGGCGGCGATGGCTATGCCTGACGCCGCCGAGGTGAAGTTGTGCAAGGCGAGACCGACCATCTGTGAGAAATAGGACATGGTCGCCTCGCCGGCGTAGCTCTGCCAGTTGGTGTTGGTGGTGAAGCTCGCCGCCGTGTTAAACGCGAGGTGCGGCGACAGCCCGGGAAGGTTCTGCGGATTCAGGGGCAGATGATCCTGAAACCTCAGGATGAAGTAAGTGAGCATCATGCCCGCCAGGCTGAAGGCGAGCAGCGCGCCGGTGTATCCGATCCAGGACTGCTCGCGCTCGGGAGCGATGCCGCATACACGGTAAGTCAGGCGCTCGATCGGGCGCACAAAAGGATCGAGCCAGGTGCGTCCGCGAACATCGAGCACCTGCACCAGATAGAGCCCGAGCGGCTTCGTAATCAGCAGAAGAGCGCCGATGTAGAGCGCAAATTGGAGCCATGCGTTGGGATTATTCATGACGATCGGGCTTAGAATTTCTCGGGACGCAGAACTGCGACGACGAGGTAAACAAGGCAGGCAATGGCTATCAGACCTATGATGATGTTTTCCATGGAGTGATGTCGGTTATGTTTCGGAGTCGCCAATCTAGCGGACCCGATCGCAGAAAAAGGCGTAGGCGAGCGACAGCGCGAAAAACGCCAGCGTGACGAAGATGAAGAGGGCGTCGTTCATGCGGGTATCCCTGGTTCGAGTGACCGGATGGCCTGAGTTTTCATGCCCGCAAGATACTCCACGAGCCCGCCCGCCCCTAATTAATTGGAGCGGCCAAAGCATTAAGAAAGTATTAAGCGCAGAGGCGTTTCGTGGATCATCACCGCATGCGGCAGAGCCGCAATCCAACCCATTCCGACAAGCCCAGCGCAGACCGAACGCCCGGAAATCAGAAACTGTCGCCACGACTGATCCCTACGCCAGCAGCCCATACTCCGACCCGCTTTGTCACGTATTACGTGACAAGGCGGATTGATTGGTTGATCTGCCACATCACCCGAAATAGCCAGGAGCGATCGCCGCAACGAGGCTCTCTCATGCCAGCCGATTAGAACTTACTCAGGCTGCGCGGATTCCCGGAACGAGCGACAGTATAGCCTCATGGTTTTCCCCGATAGCCGAAAGCCAATCGCCGACAGCCCTGGTTTTCCCGACTTCCGACCGCCGACTGTCCGACCGAGGCGGCTCTGCCGCCACTGTGTGCTCTGCTGGCCAGCAGAGCGCCACCGTCCGACCGTTGGCCTCTGGCCTCCGGCCTCCGGCTTCTGGCATCCGGTTTCTTCGGTTGCGACTCCGCCGCGCTGTGTCTTCTCGCGGCCATTCAATCCCATCTCTCCCAGCTTATCTCTTCGTTTCAGAAGCTGCGCGGAGGGCGTCGAGTTCGGCCCAACGGTCGAAAGCCGCGGCGTGAGCCTGTTCGCTTTCCAGCAGGCGGGCCTTCACGCCGGCAACAGCGCCGGGGTCTTTTTGATAGAAAGCCGGATCGGCGAGTTTGGCAGTGAGTTCAGCCTGTTCCGCCTCGAGCGTCTCGATCAAGGCAGGCAGCCCCTCAAGCTCAGCGCGCTCCTTGTTGGTCAGCTTGCGAGACTTGGCTGCTTTTGCGACCGGCTTGGGCGCTGCCTGGGCTTTCTTCTCCGCCGACAACCGGGACGATTTCTGCCTGAGCCAGTCGGCATAGCCGCCCACGTATTCGGTGATCTGTCCCTCCCCTTCGAAGACGAAAATACTCGTCACCACATTGTCCAGAAACTCACGGTCATGGCTCACGAGCAGC
>JBAZHQ010000301.1:3107-5633 GCA_041652235.1 Opitutaceae bacterium
CAGGAGTCCGTCGCCCTCGAAGACGATGGTGGAGGTGACGACGTTGTTCAGAAAGGCCCGGTCGTGGCTGACGAGCAGGATCGTGCCGCCGTAATCCAGAAGACGCTCTTCCAGGAGTTCGAGTGTTTCCGCATCGAGATCGTTGGTCGGTTCGTCGAGCACGAGCACATTGGCGGGCTTGGTGAACAGCCGGGCAAGAAGCAGCCGGTTGCGCTCTCCTCCCGAGAGCACCCGGGCCGGACAACGGGCACGATCCGGCTCAAAAAGAAAATCCTGGAGATAGCTGATGACGTGCCGCGAGCGTCCGTCGATGGTCACGTTGCTGTTCCCGTTGGCAATATTGTCCGCTACGCTTTTCTCGTCGTCGATCTGCGACCTCAATTGGTCAAAATACACGACCTCAAGATTGGTGCCATGCTTGAGCGTGCCCGAGTCGGGCGCCAGCTGCCCAAGGAGAAGCTTGATGAAACTTGTCTTCCCGACTCCGTTCGGGCCGACCAACCCGATCTTGTCGCCACGGGTGATCAAAGTGCTGAAATCACGAACGATGGCCGGGCCGTTGGGATAGGCAAAGCCCAGCCTCTCCGCCTCGATCACCTTCACGCCGGAGCGGGAAGCTTCGGAAAGGTTGAGCGTCGCATTGCCCAAGCGCTCGCGCCGGGCACGCCGTTCCTCACGCATGGCGACAAGCGCATGGATGCGGCCCTGCGCACGGGAACGCTGTGCCCTCACGCCGCGCCGTATCCATTCCTCTTCCTGTGCCAGTTTCTTGTCGAAGGCCGCCAGTTGCTTCTCTTCGGCCTCCATCACTTCCTGCTTTCTAACGAGGTAGGTGTCGTAATCGCAGGCCCAGGCCGCGAGGCGTCCGCGATCGAGTTCGATGATGCGCGTGGCAAGCTTTCGAAGGAACACCCGGTCATGCGTAACGAAGCAAAACGTAAGTTTCTCTGTGAGGAGAAAATCCTCGAGCCATTCGATCGCCTCCAGATCGAGATGATTGGTCGGCTCGTCGAGCAGGAGCAGATGAGGCTGGCCGGCCAGGGCGCGGGCCAGAAGCGTGCGGCGCTTGAGCCCTCCCGAGAGATCCGAGAATTCAGCCTCGGGATCGATCTGCATCCGCTTGAAAAGACTCTCCAGCCGCAACTCCTGCTCCCAATGCTCCTCATGCTCGTGAGCGGCGAGGAGCCCTGCCGCGACAATATTATGGGCGCTCCCTTGAATGTCCACCGGCACCTCTTGCTGCAACCGGGCGACACGAAGGCCGGGTTGGCGGAACACGTCGCCCTGGTCCTGCTTCAGTTCCCCCGAAAGGATGCGCATGAGCGACGACTTGCCTGTGCCGTTTCTCCCGAGCAGGCACACGCGTTCCCCCTCGTCGATCTGGAGGTTTGCGGCCTTTATAAGCGGTGGACCGCCATAGCTGAGACTTACATCGAGCAGACTGATCAAAGACATAAAACGCGCCACGGTGCAGACCCCGCAGGTCAGGTGCAACCGTTCAAATTGGGAATCGTCGGATCGAAGCCTGCAAAAGCTTTATTAACTGCTAAGAAACAAAGGATCGAAGGATCGAGCCTTTGTTTCTTCGCCTGCCCTGAGCTTGTCGAACGGGATTCTTTGCAGTTCAACAATTACTCCGGCATACAAGCAAAGCCGCGGCGCAGGCGGAGTGCCACATGGACGAGCCCGATCAGGACAGGCACTTCGATGAGCGGACCCACGACCGCTGCGAAGGCAACACCCGACTTGATTCCGAAGACGGCAATGGCCACGGCGATGGCGAGTTCGAAGTTGTTGCCCGCCGAAGTGAAGGCGAGCGTGGTCGCCCTCGGGTAATCCGCGCCGAGCCGCTTTGCCATGAAGAAGCTTACGAGAAACATGACCGCAAAATAGAGCGTCAACGGAATGGCGATGCGCAGCACGTCAAGCGGCAGCTCCACGATCGCGTCGCCCTTGAACGTGAACATCATCACGATGGTGAACAGCAGCGCCCCGAGCGTGAGCGGCGAGATGCGCGGGATGAACTTCTGCTCATACCACGCCTCGCCCTTGAGCGGGACGAGGATCACCCGGCTGAGCACCCCTGCTGCGAACGGGATGCCGAGATAGATCATCACGCTCCAGAAAATGTCCTTCATCGCGATCTCCACGACCTTGCCCTCCAACCCTAAATAGGGAGGTAGAACGGTGATGAACAGCCAGGCATAGACGCTATAAAAAAGGATTTGCGCGATGCTGTTGAGGGCGACGAGGCCGGCGGCGTACTCGTTGCTGCCCTTGGCGAGCTGGTTCCATACGAGCACCATCGCGATGCAGCGTGCAATGCCCACGAGGATGAGCCCCACCATGTAATCGGGGTGATCCCGCAGCAGGAAGACGGCGAGCAGGAACATCAGGATCGGGCCGATGATCCAGTTCTGCACCAGAGAGAGGCTCAGGATGCGCGTGTCGGCAAAGAGCTTGGGCATCTGCGAATACTTCACCTTGGCCAGCGGCGGATACATCATAAGGATCAGGCCGACGGCG
>JBAZHQ010000302.1:0-5600 GCA_041652235.1 Opitutaceae bacterium
TGCCTCTTCATGAATTGTTTACGGAATTCGAATGCACCGAAGAAGAAAATGCAAATCCTAACCAATTGTTAATCAACTATTAGCTACCGGACAGCAGTGGCAGGTTCCATAAACTTTTCATCTACTGTTATTCCAGTGGATTTCATAGGTGCTTCCATGCTGCAATTTGCATGCCATTCGATAGAAACACGAGGCCTTTATTCTCGAATATTATCCTTATAACTGAATCGAAAACCCATCAAAACACAACAATGGGGTCGCGATATCGTCTATAATGCAACGCTAGGGCCATGGGAATGGGCTTTATGGAGGCCGAAAAAATATTCGCGGCCATCTATAGAAATCCGGTTCTGCCAATTGCTGCGTGTTTTGCTGTTTCATGCAATATTATACAGATCTTGAGTCTGTGACGAACATTCGGCAGTTCTAAGGCGGTTTTCAACGTCACTCAATCATCGACCCCGGACACCGTTGCGGCAGCCGCACAGGGTCAGGCCGCTGATTGTTGATTTTTCCTCTCGGCGGACACCGGTGTTTTCGTTGAATCAGGCGGCACACCGCAGGAGAGCTGAAAAAAGCTGAACAAGGGATCTGGTTGCGGATGTTGATATTTTCCTTTCAGTCGCTCGCTTCGCTCACCGTCGGCAACGGCCCCGCCACCGGCGAGAGAGTGAAAAAGGGTCAGGTTTAAACTCTTTCGGTCGCTCGTTTGCGCCCGCAGCAATGTCGGCACCGCTCTCATACCCGCGTCAGTCGGCGACCAATACCTCGGGATGCTTGCGGGCTATGTCGAGCAGGCGCAGGGCGGCTCCGGTCGGCTTCCTCCGCCCGCGCTGCCAGCTTTCGGCGGTCACCGTCGGGATGTTCATCATCGCGGCGAAAACCGGCTGGCTGACGTTGAGCTTCTCGCGGATTGACCGCACCTGTGAGGGCGTCAGCGATTTGACCGGTGGCGGCAACGGCATCGTCGCCGTGCGCAGGGTAAGCTTTTGCTTCCCCGTCAGGTGCTTGGCGAACGCCTCGACGCTGCCGACGAGGTCGTCGGCGTTGAACTCAATGTCCTTGGTTTTCATGTCTGAATTCTCGTTTGATGGTTTCGACGGCGGCCCTCAACCGTTTCTCCTGGTCCGGGGCGAGGTTCTCCGACTTGGCCTTGGTGTAGATGTAAAAGAAAATGACCGCGTGGTGCTGAGGAAGATAAAGGTAGATGACCCTTGCGCCGCCGGCCCGGCTCCGGCCCCGCAAAGCCATCCGCACCTTGCGCAGGCCCTGCAAACGCGGGATGATGTCGCCCTTCTCCGGGTCTTTCAGCAGGTCGTTTTGAAGTTGGTTGAGAAAATGGTCATCGGTGACCTGCGTGACGAGGCTGGTGAACAGCGGCAGTTCGATGAAGGTCAGTTTCATTTAACCCTTACACTGTAAGGGTAACTTCTCAAGCGGGTCAACCCTATTTTAGGGACACGCCACTGTCCAATGGCCTTGGCTCAGTATCGACGACACGAACGGGCGGGCGTTGGATGTGAACACCAGTGACGCTGTCCTTACCGTAAAAGGCTTTGTTGGTCTTCGGTGTGGCTCACGCCACTGAGTTCAATCGTTCAATGTCAAGGGCTCAAGGCCCGGAGCGGGTCGAGGGGCTGAGGCCGGTCCGGACCGGGCATGGATACACAGAGCGAAGACAGGCCGCGACCAAGGTCGGGCCCTACCCCCGCCGCCTGATTACTCACCGATAAGATAACAAACAGGTTGGCCTCTGCGGTCGAATAGTCAGACAAGGCGCGATCTCTCACCCGGCCAGGCGAATCAAACCCATCGCACGAGAGCCCCGGCTTTCCGACTTTCGACTTAGTCGGCATTCATCCTACCGCAGCAGCCGCAACCAAAGAAGGAGTGAGGAATCGACTCTTGGTGTAGGAGCTTGTTCACAAGCGATGGCTTGTCGCTCGAACGTCAGAGGATCGCTTGCAAGCAAGCTCCTACATCCGGAAAGACCTCGTGCCATAGGGAAATCGTCGCAAACATGCGCGATCCGTAAGCCCTCAAACGGCGTGCACGCCGTTTGAGAGGTAGCGGTCGATTGACTGGGCTGCCTTCTTGCCGTCGCCCATGGCGAGGATGACGGTGGCGGCGCCGCGCACGATGTCGCCGCCGGCAAAGAGGCCGGGCAGGTTCGTCATCAGGTTCTCGTCCACAACGATGTTGCCGCGCTTGTCCAACTTCATGTCCGGACAGGTGGCGGTGAGAAGGGGGTTGGCGCGCGTCCCAAGGGCGGAGACGACCATGTCGCACTCGACGATAAACTCGGAGCCCGGGATGGCCACGGGACTGCGGCGACCGGAAGCGTCCGGCTCGCCCAGCTGCATCCGCACGCACTTGAGGCCGGTCACCCACTTCTTGTCGTTGCCGACGATCTCGACCGGGGCTGCGAGCAGTTCGAACTGGATGTCCTCCTCCTCGGCGTGGTGCAGTTCCTCGACGCGGGCGGGCATCTCCGTCTTGGTGCGGCGATAAACGATGGTCACCACCTCCGCGCCGATGCGCTTCGCGGTGCGCGCGGCATCCATGGCGACATTGCCGCCGCCCACCACCACCACCCGCCCGGGCCTGAGCACGGGCGTGTCGGCCTGCGGGGAATAGGCCGCCATGAGATTCACGCGGGTAAGGTATTCATTGGCCGTATACGAACCCTTCAGATGTTCGCCCGGGATGTTCATGAACACGGGCAGGCCAGCGCCATTGGCGACGAAGACCGAATCGAACCGGCTGCGCAGCTCCGGCAGCGTGTAGGTGCGTCCGACGACCACGTTGCACTCGATTTTCACGCCGGCCCGGACCAGGCGATCCACCTCCTGATCGACAATCGCCTTGGGCATGCGAAATTCAGGAATGCCGTACACGAGCACGCCGCCCGGCCGGTGCAGTGCCTCGAAAACCGTCACATCGTAGCCGCGGCGGGCCAGTTCGCCCGCAGCAGTGAGGCCCGCAGGTCCGGAGCCGATCACCGCCACCTTCCTGCCGTTGAGCGGAACCTTGGTGACCGGAACCGCCTCGGGATGAGCGCGGGCCCAGTCGGCCACGAAGCGCTCGAGATGACCGACGCCGACGGACTCGCCCTTCTTGGAACGGATGCACTCGCATTCGCACTGCGTTTCCTGGGGACAGACGCGACCCGTGATCGCTGGAAGGGCGTTGTCGGAAAGAAGACTCTGCGCAGCCTCGGCAAGCTTACCCTCCGAGATGAACTCCAGGAAGCGCGGGATATTCACATTCACCGGGCATCCTTTCATGCAGCGCGGGTCCTTGCATTGCAGGCAGCGGTCGGCCTCGATCAGGGCCAGTTGCTCGGTAAAGCCGAGGTTGACCTCGGCAAAATTGGCGCGCCTGTCGGAGGCATCCTGGGCAGGCATGACCTGGCGCTTGAGCTGAAGACGTTCCTTGGTAGTGATGCGGTTCTGTTGCACGGGAGGCTCGGGGAGATTGAGAATCTGAGTTAGGAGCTAAGAGCCCGTTCGACAGGCTCAGGGCAGGTTAGAATAATTTCAGCGTTCCTGATTCTTTGTTTCTTAGCCTGCCCTGAGCTTGTCGAATGGGCTTCTTTGCAGTTCAAAAAATTACTTGGTGGCCAGGCCGACGCGGCAGGTGCCGTCGGCGCAAGGCTGGTTGGCGGCCTGTTCGAAGTCGCGGTAGGTGGCGCCACGATCGGCGAGAAGAGCGAAATCGACCTTGTGTCCGTCGAATTCCGGACCGTCGACGCAGGCGAAGTAGGTCTTGCCGCCAACCGATACGCGACAGCCGCCGCACATGCCGGTGCCGTCGATCATGAGAGGATTGAGCGACACGACCGTGCGGACGTTGTAGGGGCGGGTCAGCTCCACCACGGCGCGCATCATGGGCACGGGGCCCACCGCATAAACGATGTCCACGCCGCCGGCGGCAAGGAGGTCGGCGGCAGCCTGCGTGACAAAACCCTTGCGGCAATAGCTGCCGTCGTCGGTGCAGACCACGAGATCGCCGAGGGCGCGCAACTCATTCTCGAAGATGACCCATTCCTTGGAGCGTCCGCCTATCACGCTTGTCACCTTCACGCCGCGGCGCGACAGCGCCTGAACGATCGGGTACACGACCGCAGTGCCGACGCCGCCACCCACGCAAACGGCATGGCCTTTATCGATCAGCTCGGTGGGATGCCCCAGGGGGCCCGCAATGTCCCTGATCGCCTGCCCCGGCTCCAACGCGACCAGATCGCGCGTGCTCTTTCCAACAGATTGGATCACCAGAGTAATCGTGCCGGTGGCGGGGTTCGAGTCGGCAATCGTCAGCGGAATGCGTTCGGAACCGTTGCCGAGGCGCACGATGACAAATTGGCCCGAGCGGCGGATCTCCGCGATGCGCGGGGCCTTCACCTCAAGGCGAGTGACGTTGGGACTGAGCTGCGTTTTGGCGATAATGGGATGCATTGGAGAGATCGCGAGAGGCCCTGCAGCCTACAAATACGTGCAGGTGCCAACGCTTCTACTCAGCGACCAGTCGGCGCGGTGTCAATGACGCGACAGCATGAATCGCCGGAATAGGGACAGTGGACGGTGGTGGCAAGCCGCCTCGGTCGGACCGTCAAACCGTCGGACGGTGGCGCCGCCGCGCACTGTGGCCGCTGAGCGGCCTCGGGGGCTTTCCACCTTCACTCCACCTCATCCGGCTTGGCCGACTCAAGCGGGACAGTGACGTTGAGACGCATTGTCTCAAGGTTCTGAACGATCAACTCCCCCATGGATTTGCATGAGAGATACTCCCGGCGTTTGTAGTGCTCCGCAAGCGACTCCCGCAATTGGATCAGGTGCGCCTCCGGGGCCAGATCGTCCTCCGACATGCAAGAGAGTAACAGACCCAGGCGCTCTTCCACCATCGCCTTGCGTTGGAGCATAAGCACCTGTTCTTCCCTCTGATACTGGCGAGCCGTCTCAAGGTTGAGGTGTTTGAGGCAATACATCACCAGGGGCTGGTTGTCCTTGAAGAACTGGGGCCTGTAAAAATTCATCCTTCCCTCGTAGGTCTGCTGATCGAAATCCATCGCCCGGATGCGGATCTGGGCGCCCTCGAAGTCAGGCGTGATGACGACGACGAAATTATAGCTGCGCATGTCGCCAAGCAGGCGCACAAAGCAGCGTTCGTTGAACTTCACGAGCTCCTTGGCGACGCGGATGGGCTTCAGTTCCTCGCTGTTGAGCCAGCGCTGTATGAATACATCGCCCGGGATGCCCGCCACATGCTCCTCGACGAGCGTATCGCCGTTGGTGAGGTAAAGCATGCGATTGGGGGAAAGCAGATGCTCGAGCTCGAGGCCATAGATGCGGGAAGAGTCTCCGCGCTTGATGTAGAAATGGTCGGGATTGTCGTTGTAGGCGTTGACAATCCGGATGCGGAAGGGAGCGGAGTTTCCAAAGGCGCAGTAGTCGATCCGGTCGATGTACAGATGCTGCATCACGGAGAGATCACCATCGACCCGCAGGAGGGCGTAGATGTATTTCAGATCATCGTTGAGCGAGTCCATCTCGGAGCGATCATAGACCACCGTTTCCCAAAGCGTGGGTGAGATTGAAGCC
>JBAZHQ010000303.1:0-5590 GCA_041652235.1 Opitutaceae bacterium
TTTTATGCCATCGCTTTCCTCTGGGTGTCGCTGACAGTGGCGCTTCTGCTTCTTCTGGCCCGGAACACGGCTGCCGTGATCACTCAGCCGCTGGCCGCGCTCGCCTCGACGGCTAAAGCTTTGCAGTCGGGCACCCCTCCGGCGGCATTCCCTCCCTTTTCCGATGCGGTCCCTCTCGAAATCAAGCGCCTCAGCAACGATCTGCACGCCGCGGCCCTGATGCTCAGCCAGACAAACTCGGAACTGGCCAAGGCCATCGGCGAACGCGATCTCTCCTCCCAGACGCTGCGCGATCTGCTTCAGCAGCTCGATGACAAGGTGAGGGAACGCACGGTCGAACTCGAAGCGGCCAGGTCCGGAGCCGAGAAAGCGAACAGCGCGAAGAGCGAGTTCCTGGCCAACATGAGCCATGAACTGCGTACTCCGCTCCACGCCATTCTCGGCATGTCGGAACTGCTGATACGCGGCGTCCACGGTCCCCTCAACCAGGGCCAGATCGAATGCGCGCGGCTGGTAGAGGAAAGCGGCAAGCACCTGCTCGCCCTCATCAACGATATTCTCGACCTCTCAAAGATCGAGGCGGGCCAGATCACGCTCGACGTGCAGCCGGTAAGCCTCAGGGCGCTCAGCGACGCGAGCATGCGCATGGTGCGCGATGCCGCCAGGAGGAAGAAACTCGTCCTCGATATCGAGCTGGACGAGCGGATCGTCGAGATCATGGCCGACATGCGGCGCATGAAGCAGATCTTGGTGAACCTGCTCTCCAACGCCGTAAAATTCACGCCCGAGGGGGGAAAGGTCGGCCTGCGAATCCTGCTGGACGAGAAGGCCCGCTGCATCGAGTTCAACGTCTGGGACACCGGCATCGGAATCGAGGAGAAGGACGTTGCGCGGCTGTTCCAATCCTTTGTCCAAATCGACAGCGTGCTTGCGCGTCGCTATGAAGGGACGGGCCTGGGCCTGGCCCTGGTAAAACGTCTCGCAGGGCTGCATGGCGGACAGGTGGGACTGGAGAGCCATCCCGGAGCCGGCAGCCGATTCTGGGTCCGCATCCCCCAGGACATCATCGTGTCCGTCCCCGTTCCAAGCCGGGGCGAGGAAGCAAGGGACAAGCTCCCCAACTTCACCAAATACCCGCTCGTTCTCGTCGCTGAGGACAACTTGGCCAATTTCCGGCTCGTCAGCGCCTTCCTCGAACGCACGGGGTGCCGCCTCCTCCACGCTCCCACCGGCAAGGTGGCGGTCGAGATAGCGCTGAAAAAGCTGCCCGACATCATCCTCATGGATGTGCAGATGCCGGAGATGGACGGCATCGAGGCCACCCGCTGCCTCTCGCACGATCCCCGCACCAAGGAAATCCCCATCATATGCCTCACGGCCCTGGCAATGCCCCAGGATCGCGACGCCTGCCTCGAGGCCGGAGCTCGGGCTTATTTGAGCAAACCCTACGAGATGCGCGAGCTTCTCGCGACCATGATCCGGCTGGCGCCCGACCTCGTTGCACCCGTCCGGAAATGATCCCATACCCCTCTCGCCAATGAGCACTTCCGAGTACCGCATCCTGGTCGCAGACGACGACGCCCGGGGGCTTCTCTTTTTGCAGGGGCTTCTCAGCAGCGAGGGCTACACGCTCTACACCGCCACCGACGGCGCAAAGGCCATCGCAGTCGCGGAAAAGGAAGTGCCCGACGCCATTCTGCTGGATGTCATGATGCCCGGCATGGACGGCTTCGAGGCCTGCAGGAGGCTGCGCGCCCACCCCACCCTGAACCAGATCCCGATCATCCTGCTCACCGCGCTGGATGACAGGGAATCCCGCCTGGAGGGGCTTGAAGCCGGGGCGGACGACTTCCTTGCCAAGCCTTTCGACTCGACGGAGCTGCTCATCCGCCTGCGCACCATCACGCGCCTGAACCGCTTCCGTTGCCTGTCCGAGGAACGGATGCGTTTCGAACACGTCATCGCCTACTCGCCTGACGGCATCGTGATCATCGACAACCAAAACAAGATCCTGCTCGCGAACCGCGAGTTCGCCCGCCTCGCCGGACTGGAGGAACCCGTGAAGGCTGTCGGCCAGGATTTCTTCGACTGGCTCAACAAGGAAGACGGAGCGTTGCTGAGAAAGACGGTTGCATCGACCAAGGACGGCGAGAGAAGCCCGGTGGTCGAAGTGAGGATGTCGGCGGATATCGATCCCGAGCCGGCGTATGTGGAAATCACCGCAAGCCTGCTTCCCTGGCAGGGAAGCTCCGCAACCCAACTTGTGCTGCGCGATATGTCGGAACAGAAGCGGATGGAGACGCAAGTGATGCGCTCCCAGCGCATCGATCTGCTCGGGGAACTCGCCGGGAGCGTCGCCCACGACATGAACAACGTGCTGAGCGCAGTCACCGGGAACCTCTCCCTGCTGGAGATGCAGATGGATTTGAGCGAGGAGGCGCGGAAGCGCATGGGCACCGTCCAGCAAAGCCTGCAGCGCGGTCATGGGATTCTGCGGCAACTGCTCGCCTTTACCCGTGGTTCCGACGGCACTCTGCAGCAAACGAATCTGAAGGACGTGGTGAAGGAAGTGGTCGATCTGATCACGCCGATGATGAAGTACGACTACCAGATCGAAGTATCCCTGGGCGAGGACCTGCCTCCCATCATGGCGGATTCCAACCAGCTTCACCAGGTGCTCATGAACCTCTGTATAAATGGCCGGGATGCCATGCCGGAGGGCGGCACCCTGAGCATCGTGGCCCATCGGCTCAGCCTTACGGAGGACGAAGCCATCCGCCTCAGTCCCGACGCCCGGGCGGGGGACTTTATTGTGATCCACGTCAGGGACACAGGGACGGGAATGCCTCCGGAAGTGCGCTCGAAGATTTTCGCGCCCTTCTTCACGACCAAGCCGGTGGGCAAAGGCACGGGGCTCGGTCTCGCCACCGTTCTTCGAATCGCCCGCCGCCACAAGGGCTTCATCGCGGTGGACAGCGTCCTCAAGCGAGGAACCTGTTTCTCGGTATTCCTGCCGGTGAATTAGACCCGAAACGAAGAAACCCTCCGTTGCCGGAGGGTTTCTTAAAATGGAGCGGGCGAGGCGGTTCGAACGCCCGACGTCCACCTTGGCAAGGTGGTGCTCTACCAACTGAGCTACGCCCGCAAAAAGGAGGGAAAGCAGTATTCCCCAGCGGCTTTGCGTCAATAGCTATTTTTATCTTTTTCGCGGGGCTCCTCGGGCTCAATCAGATCGAGTCGTTCCTTTTCGGGAGTGTCCCTGGCCTGGATGCGCTTCCTGGAGCGCCTTTTGCGCTTCTCTCCGTAATAGGCGTAGTTGCCGGTGTAGTAAGCGTAGTCCTCCCCCGCGCCGGAGGGCACCTGGTTCAGAACAACCCCGACGATCGGCACCTTGAGCCCGTCGATGATCTGGCGGGCGCGCATGACCATGCTCTGGGGATTCCTGCGATGCTGGATGAGAAGAACAATCCCATCCATCGCCGTCGCCAGCACGCTTGCATCGCTGACCCCGATGATCGGCGGCGAGTCGAACAGGATCCAGTCGTAGCGCGTGCGCAACTCGTCGATGAGGCTTTTGAGTCGCCCGAGTTGAAGAAGCCCGAGGGTAAAGTCAGCGGCCGACCCGGCAGGCATGAAGGCGAGACCCGGCAAGGCGTTCGCCTGGATCGCCCGCTCCAGCTCAGCCTCGCCGCGCAGATATTCCCCGAGGCCGGGACCGCGCCCGCATCCGAACAGTCGATGCTGCACCGGGCGCCTGAGATCGGAGTCGATCAGGATGACGCGTGCTCCCGCAGCCGCCATGAGCCGGGCCACGTGGTGCAGGGTCGTGGATTTCCCCTCTCCGGGACCCGCCGAGCACATCATGAGCGCATGAGAGCGCCCGGTTGGGAGAGCCATGTTGAGGTTGGTGTGGAGAACCCTGTACGGCTCGGACTCGGCCATGTCGTCCAGGGCGACGCTGGCGGGGTCCTGAGAAAGCGGTATCACGCCGAGGGCGGGCAGTTGCAGCTTGGCCTCCACGTCGGCCACGCTCCGAAAACTGGTATCGAAATAATCCAAGGCCAGCGCGGAGCCGACGCCGAGCAGCAGGCCGAAAAACAGTGCGGCCGCGATGTTGATCGCCCAATTGGGCTTGCTGGAATAGCGTGCCGGCTCGGCCACATTGAGGATCTCGATGGTTTTTTTAGGAACCTGGAAGTCTATTTCCCTCTGGCGAAGCGTGAGCTTGAGCGTCGTGAGCAGCCGGGTCTCGTCATCGAGTTTCTGGATGGCCTCCTCGAAGGGGCGCAGGCGCTCGCGCGCCGAAAGAATCTGATCGACCTTGGCCTTTGCGAGCTGGCTCTCGAGCTCGGTGACGCGCGCTTCCGCCTCGTTGTAGGAAATTTCGAGGGCGCTCTGATATCCGCGCAACTGGGAATCGAGCTGCTCCTTCATCTTGGCCCGGCTGTCCACGGCGGCGATGAGTTCCGGATGGGCCTCGCCCAGTCGCGCCTTGAGGCGGGCCACGTTCTGGTCGGCGACGAGATAAGCCTGCAGCAGGTTCTGAATATTGGAGTCCTGGATAAGTTCGGAATTCACCAGGCCGATGCGGTCTTCGACGGCGATGGCTCTGAAACGCTCCCAGCGCGTTTTGCGGCCGATGGCGTCGACGCGCAGCGCGATGAGGGAATTCTGCATCTGGCGCAGGGTCTCGATTTCCATGTCGCTGTAGCGCGAATTGAGGTCCACGCCGGAGATGTTCATGTCCTTGCGAAGCTTTTCCACGGCGTCGCGCTGGGCGCTCACGATGCGTTCCTGGGCCTCCAGCTCGCCGCGCAGCTTGCCGAGCCCGGACCGTTGCTCCGAAGTGGCGAGGGAGATGCGATCCTCGGAATAGACGCGGGCGATCTCGTTGGCGATGGCAGCCGCGAGCGCGGGATCGCGGGCGTAAACGTTGATGTCGATGATCGACGAACTGCGCTGCGAGTCGATGTTCAGCATGTTCCTCAGTAGGTAACGGCACGACTCCGCGGGCGGCAGCGGAGCGCCTGCTCCAAGTTCCGCGCCCAGTTTCGCCCCCAGGCCGAGGCTCTCGATCACGGGATAGAGAATCTTCTCCGATTGGAGGATGCGAAACTGGTCCTGTTGGAAGTACGGATCGTAATAGGCGTTGGATTGGGACTGGAACAGCTTCATCTCCCCCTCGGGTTTCTCGACGCGAATCTTGGCGGTCGAGAGGTACCACTTGGGCAGGAGAGCCGTTATCCCGAGGGTCGTGAGGAGCACCAAGGCGACAAGCAAGGCGACGAGCGCCTTGCGAAGGCGCAGGATCTGGAGGAAGTCGCTGAGGGAGGCGCTGTCTTTTCCGGCTGTTTGTGCTGCCATGGGCTGGAGGCTCCAGCGAACGGTTGCGAGAGCCCTGCGGCAAGGCATTTCCCAACAGCGGCGATTGACGGCGCACCCCGCCTTTGTTCTCTACAGGGCATGATCACGATCATCGGCGGAGATGGCAAAGAGTACGGACCTGTTCCCAAGGATCAGATCCGCAGATGGATTGCCGAGGGACGCGCCACGTTGGAGACCCAGGCTCGCGGCCAGGATGAGACGGTAT
>JBAZHQ010000304.1:0-5577 GCA_041652235.1 Opitutaceae bacterium
CGGGAAGCACGGAAAAGAGGCCGCTCGGGATACCGACGGTAACGGACCGTGTGGTGCAGGCAGCGACAAGAATGGTGATAGAGCCGATCTTCGAGCACGCCTTCGCCGCCCATAGCTACGGTTTCCGACCCGGACGCTGTTGTCACGATGCGTTGCGACGGGTGGATGACTTGCTCAGACAAGGACAACTGTACGTCGTGGACATCGATATCAAGGGCTACTTCGACGCGATCTCCCACGGGAAACTCATGTCGAAGGTGAAGGAAAGAGTCGCCGACGGAAGAATCTTGGAGCTGATCGAAAGCTTCCTGAAAGCCGGAGTCATGGAGGAGATGGAGACGTACGAAACCGAGAGCGGAACCCCGCAAGGCGGAGTCATCAGTCCGCTTCTGGCAAACATCTTCGAAGAGGTTGTCGAGTAACGCCCAAGCCAAAGCCTCTTCTAGGCTTTCACCCCGGCCCGCTTCCAATCACGAGGCGGGCTTTTCATGAATGGATAAAGCAGAGATGAATGTTATGGCTGGGCACTCCACTCCGGTGGCCGCGTCAATGGCTCTGTGTCGGGAAAAGGGATGCTGGGCGGAAATTGGGCATCTTGAACGAGCTCTTCCCTGAGTCGTGAGACGCTGCACCCGAGTTTTTTGAGTTCATCCACCCGTCTATATTTGAAAGCCGTCTCCGTGCATGGGATATAAACCATTCGGAGGCAATTAGGATGGTTATCTTTTATGTGCCTAATGGCAGGAATTAGATCCGTATCTCCTGATATTATACACACGACATCCAACTTCAAAAAAGCTGGTTGGTAAGAAATGTCTAACGCCATATTTACGTCGGTCATCTTCTCTACGAACACATCAAATTCTCTTGGTCCCTCTGCGGAGCAATATGTAACTTTGCATTTCCTTGACCGCTTCTCAAACTTCCCTGGAACCACTGTGACTTTGTTGGCTCGGAGTGCATTCCAGTAGGTTTTTTGCCTACAACGTTTTGGCGAAGGGGGCAAACGATCTGCATCCACTGGCGCAGTGTAATAATTGACGGCGACAATGTCACCGTATGGTTCTAACATCCTGACGAGCTTGTGAAGATCGAGCCATTTAAGTGCAGGGTTGTGTTCAAGCAAACCATGGAAGAGGTTGAACCCATCAATAAAGGCTGCTACACGCGGTCTTGGTTTTGTAATTGTCACACAGATTGGGGTATAGGCGTGCGTAAAGTTTCCACAAACGTTGTGGAATATTGACTTGTCTGGAAGCTAATTCTGTGTTCTTTTCTCCATACAGCTCCGTGCCGAAAGGCACTCGGGGATACGTTAAAAGGTTACCCCCGGCTAAAGCCGCAGATGTCCTCTGCGGCTTTTCTTTTGGTTAGGGGTATCACTTCGGATACCCACAATACAAACACCTGCGCAGCGATTAGAGGAAACTGTGTGCAATCTGTGTGCTAAAAAAGTCTCCCTCTGTAACTGGTGCCCAGAGTGGGGGTCGAACCCACACTCCCTCACGGGAACTGGATTTTGAGTCCAGCGCGTCTGCCGATTCCGCCATCCGGGCAATGGAAGGATTTGCACCGTAGCTGGCGCCTTCAACTTGTCCACCGAAAAGTCCTTGGGATGTAAGCGTCTAACTTAGACGTGGTGACGCGGGTGATGCGAGCTGATAGAGTAGCCGTGCATGAGCACGACAAACGAAAAGTCCAGAGAGCGGCGGCGCAGAGTGCCGCGCGAACAGATCGAGGCAATACTTGCGCAGTACCGCGACAGCGGCATGACGCAGAGCGCATTTGCGAAGCGCGCGGGCGTCAAAATATGCAATCTTCGCAACTGGCTATACAGTAAACGCCGTCGCGAGAGTCAGGAGGAAACGCCAGGGTTTGCCACTGTGAAGCTGCGGGGCTCAACCCTGGTGGCAGGTTCGGTGACGATCCGCTGGCCCGGCGGCGTGGAAGTGGAGTTGTCGTCAGGAATGGACGCCCTGTGCATGATGCGCGTGGTGCGGGAGCTCGTCAGGACATGTTCAGCGTAGGAGCGGCGACGAAAATCTACCTGGCGACGGGAGTCACGGATTTGAGGCGTGGCTTCAATGGGCTGCATGCGCTCATCGAGCACAGGCTGGAGGCTTCGCCGTTGAGCGGAAACATTTTTGTGTTCTGCAACCGTCGGCGGGATGCGATCAAGCTGTTTTTCTTCGATGGCACGGGCATGTGGGTATGCGCCAAGCGCCTTGAAAAAGGCACGTACCGGTGGCCTGAGCCGGGTGAGCTATCGGTACAGATGAGCGCAGCGGAGCTTCAAATGCTACTGAGCGGCATCGATCTGAGAGCGACCCGGAAGCGCGCTTGGTGGCGACCGGTACTAAGCAAATAATAATCGATAATAGCAAATAATATGATTGACTACATCATGTTCTCCTGCAAGATCATGCATCTAGAAAATGAGCAGCTCTGCACCTTCATCCGATTTGCTTCAGTCCAAGGTAACAGCCTTGGAGGCGGAGATCGCGCTCTTGAGAAAACAGGTGGAGGATCTTCGTCGGCAACTCTGGGGGCGCAAATCTGAGCGTAGCTCCGCGGTTCAGGCCGGAGCAGCGCAGAGCGAGTTGTTTGCCGATCCCTCTGTCGCCCCGGCAGTCGAGCCTGTGGCGGCGCCCAAGCAGGCGCGCGGAAAGACCCACGCGCCGATGGGACCCAAGCCGCTGGATCCCTCGCTTCCACGCGAGACCGTCAAGCTCGCGGACCCCGAACTCAAGGATCTGATTTGCCCGGTGACCAAGCGGCCCATGCAGGTGGGTTTTGTGGAAACCCTCGAGGTGCTCCGCCGCCGGCCCGCCGTCTGGTATGTGCAAAGGCTCG
Source organism: Opitutaceae bacterium (assembly GCA_041652235.1). GTDB lineage: Bacteria > Verrucomicrobiota > Verrucomicrobiia > Opitutales > Opitutaceae > MWDT01. Next base: position 2,854 of record JBAZHQ010000304.1, read on the forward strand.
AGCGCAACGTCTGGGTGAGCGCCGCGAAAATGGCGCCCGTTTACTCTGAGTGGCCCTGCGATGTGCTGCCGCGCTCCCGGGTACATGTGAGTGTCGTGGCTTACATCGCCGCACAGCATTTTTGCGAACATCAGCCCTACTACCGCCTGGAAAAGCACCTTGAGCGCCTGGGCGTCAACCTGCCTCGCGCCAGTCAAGTCTCGCTCATGAAGCAGCTCGACGAACGGGTGAAGCCCCTGGTTGACGCGCTTCAAGCCGAGGTCCTGGCCAGCGGTTATGTGCATATGGATGCCACTCCGGTGGACTTGTGCGATCCGGATCGCCCCGGCCAGACGCGCGAGTCCACCCTGTGGGCCTATCGGGCCAATCAAGGAGCCGTGTGGTTCCAGTTCCAGCTCAGCAAGTCTGCGACTCATCCCAACAAGGTGCTTGTCGACGCGAAATACCAGGGGCTCTTGCAAACCGACGGCGCCCCGGGTTTTGACAAGCTCGGTATCGAGGGTCTGGTGACGCATTTGGGATGCTGGGCTCACTGTCGCAGGTATTTTTTCAAAGCCGAACAGGCCGGAGATAAAAACGCCGCTTCTTACATGGCGCTCATCAACCGGCTCTTCCGCATAGACCGGCTCGCCTCCCATTTTAACCTGAGCGAGGAGCATCGATCTCGATTCAGACTCAAGCACTCCCATCCGCTCTTCAAGGAGTTGGTGGCCAAAGCCAGAGAAGACACTTTGAAGACTCCCCCGAAGAGCGGATTGGGAGAGGCCCTTCATTATATGCTCGCTCGGTGCGAGTCGTTGGAGCGCTGCATCACGGTGCCTCGTGCTCGCCTGGACAACAATCCTGCGGAAAATGCCGTGCGCCCTCTCAAGCTTGGAGCCAAGAACTGGCTTCAGATCGGACATCCTGATTCCGGCTCCAGACTGGCCAATCTGTTTACCCTGGTGGAAAACTGCCGACAGGAGGGTATCGATCCGGAGGCCTACCTCATCGATATCATCGCCCGCCTGCTCGACCACCCCATGAAACGCATCGGCCAGATGCTGCCTCGCCAGTGGAAGCTCGCGAGGTCGTCCGTTGCGTCTCGCGCAGCAGTCCCGCAGAACTGAATTGGCCACCGCCGAGTTTTGGATAGTTGTCACCCTGCCATGCTACCCGATAGCGGCGGCTTCAGTCACCACGTCCAAGTTAGACGCTTACCTTGGGAGTCATATCCGATCGCCTACGGAAGAGGCCGGAGGCCAGAGGCCAACGGTCGGACGGTGGTGCTCTGCTGGCCAGCAGAGCACACAGTGGCGGCGGAGCCGCCTCGGTCGGACAGTCAGAGGTCGCCCATTCGGCAAACGCAGGGCCTTCGGGAAGTCGGTGCAAACTCGCACGGCTGAGTTTCAGAATCCGGCTTTGAAATTTGGATTGGACTTACCCGGTTCCCCCGCTGTGAACAGGTTCGAATGCCTTGGCCTGGATGACTCGGGATTCAGATCGATCCCAAATGCATTTTTTACACGGGAGAAACGGGGAAAGGCATTTTTTAACATGGAGGAGGGATCGAAACTCCGCGTCTCTGCGTCACTGCGCGAGAATGGATCGAAGCTGGGAATTTCAGACCAAGGCGGTTAACCACGAAAGGTCACGGAAACTCACGAAAGACCGAGTTGGGTCGAAGTCTTCGTGACATAGGGGAATCGTCTCCAAAATGCGCGAAGTTGAGATAGTGTGTTATGGAGGATTACCGAGAAGCAGCTGATCGGATCGGAGTCGTTTAATTGCCGCGCTCGGGAACATTTCGCGACCGCAGGCATGACTGCGGGCCGGGGCTCCCCGACAGCGTCATGGCAGGCGGAGAACCGCAGTGGCCGGATGGTCCGGTGTGTGTTCCACTTCCATCGTGCAGTCGCCGGTCGTGGTGCGGACCGTGAGGCGATACGTGCCGAAGTAGGCGGGCAGGGAGACGTGGCCACCGGCGTCGGTGGCGATCGTTTCCTGGGTCCGCCACTTCCGCAGAACCAGATCGTCGAAAGCGGCGAGCGCGGGCTTGGGCGTCCAATCTTTGCGGAACAGGGCGCCTTGCGATTTCCACATCCTGCCTTCGTAGAACCCCCAGAAGATCACGCCGTCCATGGCGGGGTGGCTGAAGGCGGCGGTCAGAAAATCGCGAAGGTAGGTCGCCTGCAGATTCTCGTCGGACGTGCAGACGTCGAACTCGGTGACTTCGAGACGGCGCCCCAGTCGCGCCATGTCATCCCAGCGTTCGAGCAGGAGGGACACTGGGATCAAGGGCTGCGCCATGTGACATTGATCGCCGAGCAGGTCGAACGGGGCGCCCGCGTCGGTGAGCTGCCGTACCCGCGCCTTCCAGCTTTCGTAACCCTGTGGCTCCATGTCCCGGTGCTGGACAAAGTCGTTGTACGCCAGCAGCACGCGGGGATTGAGCTGGCGGGCCTGTTTGAATGCCTCGGGAAACTCGGACCAGCCCACGGCATCCCAGAAGTCATGCTCCCACACCGCCTCGTTCACAACGTCCCAGGCGTAGACGTTGTCGCCGAGCGCTTGCACGTATTCCTTGATGTGCTGATGCAGGGCGGTCCGCAGCTCGGCTGGTGGCAGGCCGACCAGCTTGCGCGGAGAATAATTGAACGAACCCCACACGAGGGTGTGGCCGCGCAGCGCCAGGCGGTGGGCGCGAATCCAAGGCAGGGTGGCGAGTCCGCTGGCAAAGGCGTC
>JBAZHQ010000305.1:0-5567 GCA_041652235.1 Opitutaceae bacterium
GGCCCAGGTGCGCTGCTGGCCATACCAAGCGACGCCCGCGGGCACGTCCGCCATCACGCCGTAGCGGCCCGAAGGAGCCCGGCGATCGAGCTCCTGGCGAAGGCTGGCAAACAGGGGCGGGAAATAGGGCGGATAATGGAAGTGAATGCGGCGCGGCTCCATGGCGTCGTGGAGAAGCGGAAGCGCCTGGGCCAGCAACAAGCCGCCCGCCGCCAGGCGGGGCCACGCCGAAACGAAGGGGCTGCTCTCCACCAGCACAAAGAAGAAGCCCGCCCCGAACACCATGATGAGCGGACTGAGATAGATCGCCGGGATTCGTTCGCTCTCGCCGGAGTTAAAGGCGGCGTACGAAAGCAGGAGAACGAGAAAAGCGGCGACAAAGGTCCAGCGGAGATTGTCGGCCGGACGCGAGCGGAAGCGGTAGAGCGCGCCGGCGATGAAGAACGCGGTCATGAACAGACCGCCACCCGACCAAAGCTGCGATTTGATGCTCTCCTGAAGATGGGAGAGCACCTTGTTGCCGAGTTTGTTGAGATCGATGGACGGCGCCTGTGAATTGAAGGCGGCGCGCCAGGAGGCAGGCTCCGCCGTAGGATCTCCGGCCTTGAGGGCAAGCTGCTGCGAGGCGAGCCCCACGGGGTTGCCAGTGAGGCGCGCGTTGCGAACCATCCAGGGTGCGGCCACGACCAAGGCGCAGGCCGCGACGATGCAAAGTGCGAAAAGACGCGACTTTCCCTCATAACGCAGGCCGGCATAGCCAAGCGCGACGAGAACGAAGGCCCCGGCGGAGTAATCGGCCAGGAAAAGCAGCCCGCTCACAAGACCAAGCAACGCAAGACCGGTCATGGGCAGGCGGGAATCGCCGGACTCCGCCCTTTCCTCCAACCGCACCAGGATGCGGAAGGCGGCGAGCACGAGCACGGCATGAAGCAGGGTGCCGTTGACGGAGACCGCCTGCTGCCAGACGGGCACGGAGAGCAGGAAGGCGAAGGCGGCAACCGCCCCGGCGCGCGGGCTGAAAACGCGACGCCCGACATCGTAGGCGAGCCAGGCTGCGAGCCAGAGAAGGACGAGATTGAGGCCCAGCAGGAAGTAATCGGCGCCGAACCCGTCGGGCGGCGCGGGAAACTTCAGGAACAACTCCTCGCGCCATGAGCCCGGCATGAGCCGGAGGCCGCCGGCGATCACGAGGGAATAAAGCGGTGCGTGGTGGAGTTCCGGATACGGAGCGCGGGGATCGAAGCGCTGCCCGCGCGCGGCGAGAACGGCGGCGGTCTGGGGAAAGTTGACGAGCGTGGTGAACCCCTCCCCTCGCGCGAGCTGCCGGGCCACGTCGGCCTGCAACAGGGTTAGCTCGCTCGCAGGACCGTGAAACTGTTTCCAGGCGACGACGATCGAGAGGACCAGCACACCCGACACCAGCGCGGCGATCCTGAGCAGGCGCGCGCCCTCGCCGGCTTCGAGCCAGTGCACAAGATCCTGAAAACTGCGCGGCGAATTCATGGATAAGGGACGGCAGAATCGACGGCTCCGACTCTTCCATCAATCCATCACGTCGAGATCGGGCCACTGGGCCAGCTTGCGGTGCAGGGTGCGGCGGCTGATGCCCATGAGTTTCGCGGCCTCGGTGCGGTTGCCGCGAGCCTTGATGAGGGCCTCGTGCAGGAGGCGCTTCTCATTCTCCTCCACGGACAGCGTGGGAGAAGGCTCGGAGAAGGCAGCCACCGCCTGGGTGCCCGGGATCTGCGGCATGGAGCAGGCAGGGACGGCGGGAGCCCAGCGAAACTTGGCGTCGAGATCGTAATCGGAAAGTTTTCCTCCGCGATGCATCACCACGGTGTTCTCGGCGAAATTGCGCAGCTCGCGGATGTTTCCGGGCCATGCGTAGGCCTGGAGAGTGCGCATCGCGCCCGGCTCGATCGTGAGCGGCGGCACGCCGTTCTCGGCGGCGAAAAGATTCACATAGTGATCCAGCAAAACCGGAATGTCCTCCGCGCGGTCGCGAAGCGGAGGCATGGTGAGCCTCACGACGTTGAGACGGAAGAAGAGATCCTCGCGGAACCTGCCCTCCTTAACCTGGCGCTCAAGGGAACGATTTGTGGCGGCGACGAGGCGCACGTCGAGTTCGATGGGCTTGGAGCCGCCCACGCGCTCGATGCTCTTTGTCTCGAGGAAACGCAGCAGTTTCACCTGGGTGGATGCGGAGATCTCGCCGATCTCGTCGAGAAACAGGGTGCCGCCGTCGGCGGATTCGAAGCGCCCCACGCGCCGCTCGATGGCTCCGGTAAAGGCGCCGCGTTCGTGGCCGAAGATCTCGCTCTCAAGCAGGCTTTCCGAAAGGGCCGCGCAGTGCACCGCAATAAAAGGACCGCGCGAACGCGGGCTGACCTGATGGATGGCCTGGGCGACGAGTTCCTTGCCCGTGCCGGACTCTCCCTCGATGAGCACCGTGGCTTTCGACGCGGCGACGAGACGCACGCGATCGAGCACCTCCTTGAGCACGGACGAATGGCCGATGATGTGCTCGAAACCGAACTTCTCATCGAGGCGCTCGTGGAGGCGGGTCACCTCGACCTCGAGCGTCTTGCTCTTCAGGGCGCGCTGGATGAGCAGTTCGAGGCGCTCGATATTGACGGGCTTGGTGAGGAAGTCCACGGCGCCGCGTTTCATGGCTTCGACGGCGGTCTCGATGTTGCCATAGGCGGTCATCATGATGACCGCGGGGCGGTAGGAGAGGGACAATGCCTTGTCTATGATCTTGAGACCGGACTTTCCCGGCATCCGCAGATCGGTGACGATCACGGCGAATTCCTCGGCCTCCATGAGGTTGAAGGCTTCGTCGGCATTGGCAGCCACGGACACGTCATAGCTATCCGCAAGCGCCTGCTGGAGGCCTTCGCGCGTGTGCTTCTCGTCGTCGACGATCAAGATGCTGGGCTGCATTGGGGTGAGATTAGACCGTTGCCGGGGCACCTTGGTCAAGCCCGGGCGTGGCTGAGCTGTAAGCTGTAAGTTTGAAGCTTTAAGCTCCAAACAACCGCGTCCCTCAAGCATACAGAAATCTGACTTAGTCGGACTTATGCAGGCAAACCCATGGTTCATTAGTAAAACTTGAGCCCCGTTTGGTGTCTCGACTTAGAGCTTAAAACTTAGAGCTTATAGCTCACAGCGGCGGCGAAGCCGCCCCGGGGGCGCCGAGCATGCGAACGCGGCGGTCCTTGCGCGGGAACTGGAGGGTGACAAGCGTGCCCACGCCTTCCTTGCTCTCGATGCCCACCTGGCCGCCGTGCTCGCGCATGATGCGACGCACAATCATGAGGCCAAGCCCGGTTCCGCCGGGCTTCGTGGTGTGATAGGGTTGGAAGAGCTTGACCAGATCCTCCTGCTTGATGCCGCTGCCGGTGTCTCCAAAGAGAAGGAAGACGCTGTCGTCGTCCGAGCGCGTGCGAAAACGCAGGCGACCGCCGGGCTGCATGGCCTCCATCGCATTCTTGAGAATATTGAAATAAACCTGCTTCAACTGGTTGCTGTCGGCCATCACCACGGGCAGGTCGGCGGGAGTCTCCGCCTCGACGATGATGCCCCGGTCTTTGAGCTCGCACTGCTGGAAGCGCAGCACCTCATCGAGCACCTCGACGAGGTTGGTCTCCACCAGATCGGGGGGTTGGGGCCGGATCGCGTCGAGGAAGTTGGCAATGATGCCGTCGAGACGCTGCACCTCCTCCTGGCATACGGCGATGGATCCGGTGAGCGCCTCATTTTCGCGATTCACCTTCAGTTTCTTAAGGCGCCGCGCGATGAGTTGCAGGTGAATCGTGAGGGAGTTGAGCGGGTTGCCCAGCTCATGCGCGACACTCGCGGCGAGAAGGAGGATGGACGACGTGCGCTCCTCCTCGATTAGCTGCTTGGTGGTGGCCTTGTCTCGGGTGATGTCGTTCAGGATGACCGCAAAGCGCCGCGAAGCGTCGCGACCCGCGCCGCGGAACGGCACCATATAGAGGCGCACGGTGCGAGGCTCGGGATAGGTGAGCTCGAACTCCCTCGCCACGACGGGCAGGGCGGCGGCGGCGCCATCCTCGCCATCGCCGAGCGCCGCATCCAGCGATGGACGCAGCCCGGGGGCGAGACGCCAGAGGGTCTCTCCAATCAGCTCGCCCTCGCCCAGGCCGATGATGCGATGCGCGGCCGCGTTGGCGTACTCGATTTCGCCCGTGGAGCTGATGACGAGCACGCCCTCCTGCAGGGCGTTGAAAATATCCTCGAAGAGCCCCCGCTCGCGGGCAAGGCGTTGCACGAGGTTGGAGAGGTTGATGGAGTCGAGCGTGTCGAGCCGCCCTAAAACCCGATCCAGGGAGGTATGACGTTTCGATGCCATTTTCATCGGCGATAACTCAGAACGCAGGGCGGCGGGGCCGCAACCAAAGAAGGAGATAGGAGCTAGAATCTAGGAGATAGAATGAATTCAGATGCGCGCCCATTCTCGCTTCTCGCTTCTTCTCTCCACTTACCAGCTTGCGGGCGCTCATGGCACCGGTAATAAAAAGCCAATTCAATGGCCCTTAAAATCCGCAAAGCCCTCATCACGGCGGCCGGCCCCCAGCAACGCCGTCTTCCCCTGCAATCGTTGACCGACCGCGATGGCGCGACCAAGCCCGCCCTGGCAATCATGCTCTCCGAGATGCTCGATGCCGGCATCGAAAAGGTGGGGCTGGTTCTCGCCCCCGGCGACCGCGCCGCCTATGAATCCGTCCTGCAACCCTACGCCTCCAAGCTCGCCTACCTTGAGCAGGCTTCCCCGCTCGGTTACGGCCACGCCGTGCTTTGCGGGCGCGAATTCGTCGGCGGCGAATCGTTCCTGCTGCAGGTCTGCGATCATCTTTACGTCAGCCGCGCGGAAGCCAGTTGCACACGCCAGCTCCTCGAACTCGGGCAGGTGGAAGCCTGCGCCATTTCGGCGGTGCAAGCCACCCACGAGAGCCTGCTCCAGTTCTACGGCACGGTCTCCGGTTCCCTGATACCGGGGCGCAAAGGCCTGTACCAGATCGAGAGCGTGATCGAGAAACCCACCCCCACCGTTGCCGAACAGCAATGCATTGTGCCCGGCCTCCGCCGCGGCCATTATCTGTGCTTCTTCGGAATGCATCTGCTCACACCCGAGATTTTCGACCTCCTCCAGGCCGAAGCGGGGGCGGGGGCGGGCAGGTTCAACCTCACTCCTTCCCTGGCCCGCCTTGCTCAACGCGAGAAATACCTGGCTATGGAGATCGCAGGCCGCCGGTCAGATCTCGAATCCCCCTTCGGACTGCTGCGCGCCCAGATCGCCCTGGGGTTGAACGGTTCCTCCCGCGACGAGGTGCTCGCCGTCCTCGCCGAGGAACTTGCCGCCGACGCGGCCACGCGGAGATAACAATACAAGAGCCCTAAAATACATAGCGCGGCAGAGCCGCAACCAAAGAGGCCAGATGCCAGAAGCCGGAAGCCAGAGGCCAACGGTCGGACGGTGGTGCTCTGCTGGCCAGCAGAGCACACAGTGGCGGCGGGGCCGCCTCGGTCGGACGGAACGGGGC
>JBAZHQ010000306.1:0-5554 GCA_041652235.1 Opitutaceae bacterium
GCGCAGTGACGCAGTGGCGCAGAGTGACGCCGACCTCCGATCTCAGACCTCCGACTTCCCTGCTGACTCTGGCTTCCGGCTTCTGGCATCTGGCCTCTTTGGTTGCGGCTCCGCCGCGCTATGTTTTTCGTGGCCATTGGATCTGCGGAGCTGATGCCTATCACTTAGTAAATGAAATAAATTGACTGACGATAAATAAAATAGGCCAATGGTTCATGCTACTTCGCAGTCTTCGCCACCGCGCCCCGCTCCTTTGGCTGGTGCTTCCCTTTGTGGCCGGGTTGGTGGCTGCGCGTTGCGGGTTTTCAGCGCCCAAGATGTCCGCCCTGGGGCTTGCCTTGATCTTGTGCATCGGAGCTCTGATGTCAGCCAGGCGCGCCGGATTGGCGTGGGCATTGACTCTTTGCCCGGCTCTCATTCTGGCCGGGAATGCCGCCTATCGGTTGCATCGAAACAGACTTTGCGAGTGGGAAAGCCTTCCGCCGCGCGAAGCTCGGTTAGTCCTGCGTTGCGACCGCGTGTTTGCCTCATCTTCTTCGACGCGTTGCTCGGGGCTTGCGACGATTCAGGATGCGGCGCCTCACCTGCGAGACCTTCGCGGGCAACGCATTTACTTTAGCCTGCCCTTGGGTTCTGGACAGGATTGCCCCTTGCGTTCTTCGATCGTGAGTGCGGTGGGGCAGCTCGAAACTCTGCCCTTGCAGCCCGAGGCGCACAGCTTCGATCAATACCTTGCCGATGCCGGGATTAATTTCCGATTTTCGCGCGGACGGCTTCTCTCCGTCGTCAAAGACCCCGCTCCATACTACCTGTTCTGCGCCGCCGCCCTGAAGAAAATGGGAACTGTGCTGGGTGCTGGCATCGATGAGTCCCGCCCCAGCCTGGCAGGCGTTTACAGGGCTATGCTGCTCGGGCAGCAGAATGAGATGAACGCGGAGCAGAATCAGGTGTACCGGCAGACCGGAACCATGCACCTTTTCGCCATAAGCGGACTTCACATCACCGTGATCGCGGCCGCACTACACGGCGTTCTGGGGCTGTTCCGCCTTCCTTCCGTTCCCAAGTATCTTCTCTGCATTCTGCTCCTCTGGCTTTATGTCGACATCACGGGAGCCGCACCGTCCGCCGTTCGGGCTTTTGTCATGGTGGCCCTCGTCGAGACGGCCTTGCTTCTGCGACGCCCCATCAACCCTCTCGCAACTCTGAGTGCGGCGACAGTGGCGGTCATGGTCTTTTCGCCGCTGCAGATTTTCGGAGCCAGCTATCAGATGAGCTACGGCATCGTCGCGATCCTCATTCTCATGGCGGGTCCTCTTTGCGAGGAGCTCCAGAATCGCTGGCTGCCTTACCGTGATGTGCCTCGTGTCGCCCTGCCTCGCACCCATGCCTTCATTCAGTTTGTCTGGCGCGCTTCCATGATCGCATTCGCTTCGGGCCTCTGCGCCTCCCTTGTGGGACTCGTAACGGGAGTCACCTTCTTCGGGATGCTCACGCCGGGTTCGCTTGCGGTTAACCTCATTTTGATCCCGGTCTCTACCTACGTCCTGATCGCCGGATTCTGTTCTCTGCTGGCCGGCGGACTCTGGTTCACCGGCGCCTGCGTCATATTCAACAATGCCGGAGCGCTCGTTCTTCTCTTCATGGAAAAGACAGCGCGCATTTCGGCGTCTCTCCCCGGCATGTTTTACCAGAGGGATTTTGTCTGGCAGTGGATAGGTGGCGGCTCTCTCATTGTCGTCCTCCTCTGCTGTATCGTGGGCTATTCCACCCGATGGACTTGGAGACTGGGAGGGTATTGGATTCCCATCGTCGTTACAGCGGTCGCCCTTCTGGCGACCTCCCAGAGACCTTGATCTTCTCCGTTTCTTATGTACTGCATGGGTGCAATCATGAAAAGCGCCTACGAGCTAGCGATGGAACGCCTCTCCAAGTCGGACCCGGAATCGTCCAAGCCGCTCTCCCCCGAGCAAAAGGCCAGGCTCGCAGAGATCGATCGGGTTTACACCGGCAAGCAGGCTGAGCGGGAGATCTTTTTGAATCAGCGCCTGGTGGCCGCCATCGCGGATGGGAAACCCGATGAGATCGAGAAGATCAAGAAGCAGATCTCAAGCGAGAAAGCCCGCATCGAGGAAGAGCGCGATGATGAGAAAGAGAGCGTCCGCCGCGGCGCCCGATAAACCACGGGAATTTGCTCATTGCTCCACCTTCCACACATGAACCCTCTACTTGCATCGATGGCATTTATCGAAGGAATCGGCGGCCCCGAACTCCTTTTGGTGATGTTCATCGTCCTTCTTCTTTTCGGCGGGGAGAAACTCCCGGTGCTTGCGAAGACGATCGGCAAGACCATGCGCGAACTGAAAAAGGCATCGGCCGACGTCGAGAGAGAATTGAAGAAGGCCATGGAAGAGCCTGAGACTCCCCCCTCGATACCGCATCAATCTCCATACCCCATGCCAGCCGCCGAAAGCACCCCTCAGCCAGCGTTGCCCGAGCCCTATGCGCAGGTCTCCGACCCTTTGCTTGACGCAAGCCGGTCTCCCGAGGCGCCTCCGATCCCTCCCGAGGCAAAGACGGAACCCCCGACCTCTCCGAAGTCCTGACAGCGCGGCGCCCATGTCCGACAATTCAGAGATCGAGGATGGACCGGTTCCCTTGCCGATCACCGGCGAACTTGATCTCCATACCTTTTCTCCCCGGGATCTGCCTGTGTTGCTCCCCGCTTATATGGAGGAGTGCCGCTCTCGTGGAATCCTCAATGTAAGAATCGTCCACGGCAAGGGCACCGGGACCTTGCGTGAGACCGTGCGCTCCATTCTACGAGGCTTGCCAGGAGTGCTCGACTATCGAAATGGGGACGAGCGCTCAGGATCCTGGGGCGCTACGCTTGTCATTCTCTCGGCCAAAAAAAGCCCGCCATCTTGAGCCTGTTACTGTTTCTGTGGATCGTACATGTTTGCGACGATTCCCCTATGGCACAAGGTCATCGACTCAGTGGTGCGGGTTTGTCCGACTTCCCGAAGGCCCTGCGCTCGCCGAATGGGCGACCGCCGACGTCCGATTTCCCTGCTGGCCTCTGGCTTCTGGCGTCTGGCCTCTTTGGTTGCGGCTGCCGCCGTGGGTAATTGTCAGGGCTTCAGGCGCGCCGAATCCGAGCCAGTCCCACGAGTGGGAATGCGCGGGGATTCGCAGATCCGGTAAGTACCTTTTCCAAACTACGCTTTCCCTTCATGTGAAACAGTTCGCGCAAGCTCCTCCAAATTGTCTTGTGATTGGGATTGACTTGGCTCGGGAAGTTTCGCGTTTTCGGCATCTTCGTTTTTGGATTCCTAGCTCAATGGTAGAGCAGCTGACTCTTAATCAGTAGGTTCGGGGTTCGAGTCCCCGGGGATCCACCAGGTCTTTCCATGGGGTTGGATTTGGATGTTCTTTGATTTTCCTGGAATGCCTAATTCCTCGAGCATGCGCTTTGTGCGCGCCTACCCAACTTAGCCGGCGTAGCTCAATGGCAGAGCACCTGTTTTGTAAACAGGTGGTTGCAGGTTCGACTCCCGTCGCTGGCTCCATTCTGTTCACACTTGCCCGAGGGAAACACGCACTCCGCCGCCTGTAGGTTTTTTGCCCGATAGTGTAATGGTAGCACCGCAGATTCTGAATCTGCTTGTCTAGGTTCGAATCCTAGTCGGGCAGCCATCTCAACGGCAGTCGTTCGATTTTTTCTCGCACTTCTGCAGGGAATTCGTGATGGTGCGAGTTTGTTTTGCTCAATCGATCACAGGCGTTTCCTATCTCTGTGCAGGCTTTCTCCTTCTTACCCATTGATTAATTCGTTCCAGATTTTTATTTCGCCCTTCTTTTCGGAGAAGCGCCCTGCATTTTTTGAGAACCTGCGATTTCTGCCGAACGATACCATAGAAGTTATACGCACGTTAGAAATAAGCACGACTAACACTGAGTCGGCTACGTAGAAATGGTGCTACAACTTTCTTGCCCGAGTCATTACCATTGTTAACTTATTTTTTATCCTAATTAACCAAACTTCAGACACACCTCAACGACCCTAAATTATGATTACTAGCAACCTCCCGATTGCGCTCCTGATGAATAAGACGTTTATGGAGCTATTCATTGCAGGCGGCCCCATCATGTGGCCGATTCTTTTGATCTCTTTCATCGGCATTACCGTTGTTGTGGAGCGCGTTCTTTTCATCATTCGCGAGACGGCTCATCGCGATCCCGACACCGTCGAGAGGATGCTTGAAAAGGTCGAGGCTCGCGACCTCGATGGCGCCGGCGAGATCGGCAAGAACAGCAAGGATTTCATCGTCCGCATTCTGTGCTACAGTCTCACGAACAAGGAATATTCCCTCCATAATGCTTTCGTCCGTGCCTCCAATCAGGAGCTGACCCGTTTCAACCAGGGCATGGCCATTCTTGACACGGTCATCACCGCAGCCCCGCTCCTCGGCCTCTTGGGCACGGTCACGGGCATGATGGGAACTTTCGGCTCCATGGGTGAAGGTGGCGACATCGCCGCCAAGGCCGGTCAGATCACCGGTGGCGTGGCCGAAGCTCTTATCGCCACCGCTTGCGGTCTCGCCATCGCCATTTCGGGCCTTCTGCCCTTCAATTACATGAACGCCCGCATTGAAGAAGCGAAGCATGAGGTTGCCGATGCCTCCAATGCCCTTGAGATCCTTCTCAAGAAATCCGAGTCCCACAATACCCACTAAGGCGCAGTCGAAACTGGCGTTTTGTTTTTGCTTTAACAGTTAACTCATCTCCCCCATGGCCGGAACGAAAAAAGCCCGCATTGAGATCATCCCCCTGATCGATGTCATCTTCTTCCTACTGGCTACCTTCGTGCTCTTCACGCTTGCGCTGAACAAGTCCAATGGACTTCCGGTCAAGCTTCCAGAGGCGGTGGCGGGAGATCCTCGCGATCCTTCGGGTTCCGTGACCATCACGGTAACCCGGGACGGCTACATTGCCTGGAATAAGGATCCTATCCCGTTGGATGAGTTTATCATTCGTTTGAAGACTTATTACGCTACTGACCCCATCAACGCCAAGGTGCTCATCAATGGCGATGACAACGCCAGTTTCAATCAAGCCATCTACGTCCTGGACGAGGTGCGCAAGTCGGGCATCACAAAGGTGTATATCGAAACCCTGGTTAAGGATAAATAATTTATCCTCCGATTAAGGTCTTCTCAACCCCAACTTTTAAACTTTTTTCCCTATGGCTGGTGGAGGTGGTGCCAGAACCGACGACGGCAAGAAAAAGGCGCGTATCGAGATCATTCCTCTGATCGACGTCATTTTCTTCCTTCTTGCGACATTCGTGCTCTTCACATTGTCGCTCAATAAATTATCGTCCCTGCCTGTGCAATTGCCCGTTGCAGGCGTGGGCGGTCAGGTCGATTTGAACGACACAACCGTGACGCTCCAGGTATCCATAGAGGATAACTGCTATTGGAACAAGGAGCTCATCGGTGTCACGGAAGTCCCTGCCCGTTTGCAGAATTATAAGCAAAACAGCCCTAATCCTCGC
>JBAZHQ010000307.1:0-5550 GCA_041652235.1 Opitutaceae bacterium
CGAGAAAGGCGCGCTCTTCGCCCTCTTGGGAGCCGAAGCCGCCACCGGCATATCCCTTACTGAAAGCTACGCTATGCACCCCGCGAGCAGCGTCAGCGGCTTCTACCTGAATCACCCCGATTCAAAATACTTCGCCGTCGGCAAACTCGCTCCCGACCAACTGGAAGACTACGCCCGCCGCAAATCCTGGCCCCTCTCCGAAGCCCAGAAATGGCTCGCCCCGTATCTGTGATGCCCGCCGAGGGGCGGCTGTAAGCCGGAAGCTTTAAGCTCTAAGTCAGATTCTGTCGTAGGAGCCTGTTTACAGGCGATCTCCGACTCTATGTTGTGTATTAACACGGAGGTCACGGAGCACACGGAGAATTTTACGACGCGATCTGCTTCGCAGGAGTCGCTCTACCGAGTTCATTTCTTGGCCAACGACCGCGACAGTCCTCCGCGAATCATACAGGCATAAAAAAAGGGCAACCATTGCGGATCACCCAATCGCACAGAGGCGAGAAGTTGAGAGAAGTGTCGCATTCTATTGTTCAATTGCAAGCATCCAGCCACCCGACAAGCGTCCATAAAGCTAGAATGCAGATCTCGATAACGGCATCAAAATCAACCTTGCCCCCTACCCGCATTAATCTTCTCCGCTTCAAACTTAAACTCGGCACCGCCGACGCTAAGGATTAACTACAACTCATATGAACGACCTCCCGCTAACAAGGTTTCGCATCGCCCAGTTTCGGGGACTCCAGGAACTCACTCTCGAAGGGCTAGGACGCATCAACCTGCTCGTCGGAGCCAACAACGCAGGCAAGACATCTACCCTCGACGCGATTTCGCTTTTCTGCCGCCCACTTGATATAGCCAACTGGCGTGACACCGCTCGCCGCCGAGAAGTGAAGTCGGCACGCACACCGGAATCGGAGCCGATCAAATGGCTATTCCCTCAGTTCTTGCAGAGTGCATTGCCGAATCCGCACGGTATTTGGCTCCATGGCGAAGGTGTTTATCCAGCCCGCAAACTCGTAGCCAATTATGACGAATTTGAAGAGTTCGGCGAGCCAATGCCTCAGGTTAGGGAGAGAACGCCCGAGGACGAAGAAACGAATGAGCCAGACCGCGGGTTAAATATCCGAGTGGTGGCGGACTACGCGCAGCGCGTCGGGGGGCAACTCTTGCCGACGGCGGACGGACAAAGCCGAATTGAGTTTCGTATCATTGATAACCGTCGTAATGCGTATCCGACCGCAGTCGGCGAACCGTCAATGGAGGTAGCTTTCATCTCCCCTCATTCGCATCGCACCACACAAGATACGGCTTGGTATGTGGGCCGCGCGATAGAGCGCGAGGATATCCATGAGAACTTTCGTGCAGACTTGTTGGAAGTCTTGAAGCAAATCGATCCGGACGTGCTCGACATCGACGCCGTTCCAAAAGGGAAAACAACGGTTTCACTCTCGGTGAAACACAAGTTGACCGGAAGAACGCCGATTCATGCTTTCGGTGACGGTTTTCAAAGGGCTCTCCTGATCGCCTCCGTGATACCCGCAGTGAGGAATGGTGTTCTGCTTATTGATGAATTGGAGTCAGCCTTGCATATCTCGGTCCTCGGTAACGTCCTGTCGGTGCTCAAATGGGCCGCCGATAAATATAACGTTCAGGTTTTTGCCACCACTCACAGTCTGGAGGGGGTAGATGCTGTATTAAAGGCCTTCAAGGGAGCACCGGAACACCTGAGAGCATATCGCCTTGAGCGAAAAGCGAAGAGCAATGTGGTAACGCGCTACCCCGGGCTCCTGCTTCAGGAGACCCGTTGCGAAATGGGCTTTGAAATCCGCTGATCATGCCACGACGCCTTTCTTTTATCGCTGTTGAAGGACAACACGACGCTGCATTCGTCGGGCGACTTCTACGTGAAGCCAGTTTTAAACTAATCACATGGAAGGAACCTAATCCGAGAGAGCCGCTTGCCCAGTTCCTCGAACCTGCCTTGGGACGATTGGTTCCATCTCAGTTCCCTAATGATAACAATCTATTGGCCCGTGTTCCTGTGCCTTTCTTCTGGCAAAAAGACGATCATGTCGTCTCTCTCCGACCGGCAGAGGGTGAGAGTAAACTGATAAGCAGTGTCTGCGCAGCAGAACGAGCCATTCGTCCTGATAGTTTTGCTGCCATCGGTATCATTCTGGATGCTGATAACAAAGGTGGTTCACAGGATAGACTCGCAAGACTGAAATCGGTATTAATCCAGGAGGCTAAAACGATGGAGCAGCCCGTCGGTTTTGCTCTCCCCAACAAACTCGGCGATTTTACGACCACCGGAACCACGCAATGCGGTGTGTTTGTTATGCCCGACAACCTCAGCGCAGGCACCGTGGAAGACCTGTTGCTCGATTGCGCCTCGACCAATTATCCCAACCTGAAATTGGAAGCGGACAAATATCTACAGGCGATTGATCGGTCGGTTTTGAAAGGTCGAGACCTGAATGAAATCGAAGCGCCTGCCGGCAAGAAGAAAGCACTGGTCGGAATTATTGGCTCAGTGCTTAAACCCGGAAAGGCGATTCAAGTTTCGATCGCTGATAACCTCTGGGTTGACGCTATGAGCAAAGAACTACCCCGAGTCGTATCCTTGCGCCACTTCCTCTGCGATCTGCTCAACGAACCTACGATCTAATTCTACGGGGGAGCCGATGGGGACGGGCGGAATGGGTCCACAAAGCCGGTGTCGTGGTGAAATTCGGCAGAAAAAATACCGGGCGCTATTCGCTTTCCAAAAGCGAAGGCAGGCTGATGGGTCCGTAGCCAGGCCTGCCTCTCTTCAAACCAGACGCGTCGTATAAAGCGCCTGAGGCGGGAACCTGCGCTTCATCTCTTTTCGGACTTCATGCTCGATCTTGAACCACAGCGCCAGGCGTCGCCATGCGCTGGCGGTCTTTCTTTCATCAGCGTAGCGGCTGCTCACTTCGCGCCGTATCGCTGCATACGCCTCACTCCTAGCCTTCCATTGCGGTGTGATAATCGAATTCATGGGTAATTGGGTCGATCCGGCCTTTCCGGCCTTCCTTTTTAGGATACATCAGCGGCTATTCTTCAGGAACGCTTTTACTTCATCGTGAGTTCCGCATAGGTGGAAGACCAAGGCATCGCCTTCTCGTTGGAACACCAACCGAAGGTCCAAACCACATCGGCACTCGCCAAAGGGGACGATCCGACGCAAGCCGAGACCTGCGTGAAGATGGGGTGTGCCGTAAGCCAAAGCAGCGGCTTTCATGGCTGCGAAGACCTCAGCCCGACGCCCGACAGGAACGCTTTTCAAAAAGCGCGGGGTGGCAAACGTCTTCACGGCTTAAGATCGTCCGGGCTCTTGATTTCCTTCAAGCGGCCCGCACGCCTGGCACGGGTGGATTCCTGGCGCATTGTGTTCCCGGCATGAACCGTCTCTGTCGAGTTCAGCCCATACTCCTTTTCAAAGTAGTCCCCGGCGGTATCCGTGACGGCAAAAGGGATTCCGCGACAATTCACCAGTTGCGTGAGAGCCATCGACACATAGGACGCTGCATCGAGGCCGAGTCGCGCCAGGAGCGCATCGCTTTTGCGCTTAAGGCTGCGCTCAATCCGGGTTCTAAGCTGAATAGTTGCCATGCCTCAATAGTGCTCAAATTGCCTCACCTTGTCAACGTGGTTATATGTGGACTTCAGGCCGCCGACTGTCCGACCGAGGCGGCTCCGCCGCCACTGTGTGCTCTGCTGGCCAGCAGAGCACCACCGTCCGACCGTTGGCCTCCGGCTTCCGGCTTCTGACCTCCGGCTTCTTTAGTTAGCTACGGCTCCGTCGCTTGGGTCGCCGGCTTGCGCGCCGCAACGATCAGAATCGGAGGGCGGCGGAAGGTGTTCTTCAAGTCAGCCCGCATATCGGCGGATTCGCGGCCGGCATGCGGCTCAAGGAGTCGCGTCAGAGTGAAACCGGAATCCAACAGGACGTTTACGTAGGTCTGCACGGTTCGGTGGTACTTGACCACGCCGTCAACGAACCAACTCTGCTCGCGCTCCCCTTCCTTGCTGTAATTATCCACGGGCCAGAAGATCTGCTCGCCATGATCGTCTTCATACCACCCGTCGCATAATGCAGTGCAGATGGGATGCCCGACGGAGAAGATGAAGCTGCCACCTGCGCGAAGGCCGTTGAAAACCGAGCGAACCACCGGCTCATAGTCCCGCACATAGTGCAGCGTCAGGCGACTGACGATGAGGTCGTGCGCTTGCGGTTGAATCACGAAATCCTCGATTGCGCTGTTCACATATTCGATCTGGGCGTCGCTTGTGCGCGATCTCGCCACCGCTATCATTCGCCGTGAGATCTCGACCCCGACGACTTTTGAAGCGCCCTGCTCCCGAGCAGCTCGACAGAAATCGCCGAATCCGCTGCCCAGATCCAATACACTCAGGCCTGCCAAAGCCGGCAAAACCGTCGTGATTGCCGGATCCTCCACAGCTCCATTCAGGCCGGAATCGCTCTCGCGCATCCTGCTATAACATTCGAAAAATCGCGGATCGTCGTAGATATTCTGCTTCATGGTGTCTGGCCAAGGTCACGGGTGAGCCAGGCTCACCAGGAATAAGGGCGGAGTCATGCGTGCTCGGGGAGTTCGATCTGCACCTTCACGCTCGTGGGCTTCATCGCGCAGGCATAGTCAAAGGCGGCGATGCTGTCGGCGAACGCGTACGTTTCCGTGATCAAGGGCCTTACATCGATCTTTCGGGCGCCCATCAACGCAAGGGCACGATCGAACACATGGGCGTAGCGAAAGATCGTGCTGATGCGAGCTTCCTTGATTTGAGCCGCGACGACATCGAACGACACGGGCGCCACCGGCATGCCTATGAGCACGACGCGGCCTCCCGGGCATAGCGCGTCGAACAGCGAAGGAAATACGCGGCTATTCCCGCTCGCCTCGAAAATGATGTCCGCGCCCCAGCCATCGGTCGCCTGCATCACTGCTGCGGTCAAATCCTCGCGCCCGACATCCACCGGCGTGATCGGACCCAGCCGCGCCGCCAGCGCCAGTTTGGGCGCCTGCACGTCGCTGACGATCACGCGGCTGCATCCGCCGGCGATCGCCGCCAGCGCGGTGACGAGCCCGATCGTGCCCGCGCCCACAACGAGGGCGACGTCACCCGGGTGAATCTCCGCCTTGTTCGCGGCGTGCATGCCAACCGCCAGTGGCTCGACCATGGCGCCTTCGGCAAACGACACATTTTCTGGCAGACGGAACGTGAACGCCTCCGGATGCACGACCGTCGGCCTCAGGCAGCCGTGGACCGGCGGAGTAGCCCAAAAGCGCACCGCCGGATCGAGGTTGTAGAGGCCGAGACGGGTAGCGCGACTATTGGGGTCGGGTATTCCAGGCTCCATGCACACGCGGTCGCCGATTTTGAGACGCCTCACCGCCGCGCCTACTGCAATAACGGTGCCTGACGCTTCGTGGCCCAACACCATGGGCTCGCGGACGACGAAAGACCCTATCGCGCCATGTTGATAGTAGTGCACATCGCTGC
>JBAZHQ010000308.1:0-5539 GCA_041652235.1 Opitutaceae bacterium
TGTGGGCCAAGTGGTAGTCGAGCGTCAGGCGAATGGCGGTCTTCAGATCGTAGTGAGGCTTCCAGCCCAGGCGCTTCTTGGCGTTCGCTATGGAGGGAACGCGCTTCTGGATGTCCTGATAGTACTTTCCGAAATACTTGCTGGATGGCACTTTGACCACTTTTGCTTTCTCGGCGTTTTCGCGATACTCAGGGTATTCCCTAAAGGCCTCGATCATGAGCTTGGCAAGCTGCGCAACGCTCACCTCGTTGGCAGGATTGCCGAGATTGAAGATCTGGCGCGAGGCGCAGCCGTCCTTGTTTGCAATGATCCGGATGAGCGCATCCACACCGTCGTCAATAAACGTGAAGGAACGGCTCTGCTTGCCCCCATCGACGAGCTGGATGGGTTTCTTGAAAATGATGTTCGATATGAACTGGGTGAACAGGCGTGAGCTGCCTTCTTTGGCCTCAAATACGTTGTCGAGCTGGGGCCCGATCCAGTTGAAGGGGCGGAAGAGCGTGTAGTCGATGCCATCACGAACGCCATAGGCGTAGATCACGCGGTCGATAAGCTGCTTCGAGCAGGCGTAGATCCAGCGCTGTTTCTCGATGGGGCCATAGACCAGGGGGCTGGTTTCCTCATTGAGCACCGGGTCGGGACTCATGCCGTAAACCTCCGAGGTTGAGGGAAAGATGATGCGCTTCTTGTACTTGGCGCACTTGCGGACGATGTCGAGGTTGGCCTCGAAATCGAGTTCGAAGACGCGCAGCGGATCCTTGACGTACTGGGCGGGGTTGGCAATGGCGACGAGCGGAAGAACGGCATCGCACTTCTTCACGTGGTATTCGATCCACTCGCGGGAGATGGTGATATCGCCCTCGACGAACTTGAAACGGGGATTGCCCAGACAATGGCCCAGTTTGTGGTCGCCCACGTCCATTCCATAGACCTCCCAGTCGGTCTGCTTGAGAATGGAGCGTGTGAGCGCATTGCCGATAAAGCCGTTGGCACCGAGAATAAGAACGCGAAGAGGCATAGGATTTAGGCGGGATTAACCACGAAAACGGTGAAAAGACACGAAAGAAGATTGGGAGGTTAAAGAATCAGACCTGGGCGAAGGACGGGAGGAGGAGCCCCGCGCCACTCTGTGCGAGCGAGTTCCAGAGCCCCGTCGGCGGTGGCAACCAAAAGGGGATCTATCGAGAGAATCTCACCCGGACGCCCGCTACGGCCACGGGTGGCGGGAGAATCGTGCTCTGCCCACCATATCATCAACCGGGAGCCCCCCACATCGACAAAGGCGCCGGGATAGGGATCCGTGACGGCGCGGATCAGATTGAAAATTCGGATGGAGCTCCAATCCCAGGAAATGCGTCCGTCCTCAGGTTTGCGTCCGCCGAAATAAGTCGCCTGGGATTCGTCCTGGGGCGTTTCGTGAGCCGTGCCGGCCAAAAGCGCATCGATCTGTCTCTCGAGAACACGGCGGGCGCAGGGCATGACTTTGCGGAAGACCTGCTCGGCGGTGTCGCGCGGATCGATATCGACACCCTCCTGGTCCACGATGGCTCCCGCGTCGGGAGCCTTGACCATGCGGTGCAGGGTCATGCCGATGCGGGGTTCGCCGTGGAGGATGGCCCAATTGATGGGTGCGCGACCGCGAAAACGGGGCAGCAGCGATCCGTGCATGTTGAAGGCCCCGAGCGGCGCCAACTCCAGGATCTTCGTGCTGATCATATTCCGATAATAGACCGAGAGAATGAGATCGGGCTTCAGGGCGGCAATGCGCCCGATCCATTCGGGAGCATTCACCTTTTCCGGTGTGTAGATGCGCACGCCGTGTTCGCGGGCGGCGACGGCCGGGGTCTTGAACCAGATCTTCTCGCCGGGGTTGTCCTCGTGCGTGACGAGGGCGACGACATTGTCACCCCTGCAAAGGAGCAGATCGAGGCACTGATAGCCGACTTCGCTATAGCCGAAAAACAGGATGCGGGGGCTGGGCATTGAAGCTGGTTATTTCCCCTCGGTCTCGATGATTTCCTTCACATGGTAGCGCTGTCTCATGCGGACGACCTGATAGGTGCGACCGACGTATTCGCCGATGAGGCCGATGCCGACCATGGTCACGCTGATCAGGAAGAAAAGGATGCCGAAGAGCGTGAAGAGGCCGCCCTCTTCGGGGCCGAGGATGAGCCGGCGTCCGGCGAGCACGAGCACCAGGATGAAACTGCCCGCCGAACAGAGCATGGCGAACATCGTGAAGAGTTGCAGCGGCGCCAGCGAGAAGCCGGTGATGAGGTCGAAATTGAGCCGGATAAGCCGATAGACCGAGTAGTTGGAGGCGCCGGCATGGCGCTCCTCGTGGCGCACGCCCACTTCGGCGGGGTTGCCGGAGAATGAATATGCCAGGGCGGGTATGAAGGTATTGATGGCTCCGCTGCGCACAATGGCATCGATGATGGGGCGGCGATAGGCCCGGAGCATGCATCCCTGGTCGGTCATCTCGATGTTGGTCGTCTTGCTGCGCACGACGTTGACAAGGCGGGACGCCCACTTGCGGAAGAGAGAATCATGGCGCTGCAGGCGGTAGCCGCCCACGTAGTCGTGCCCGGCGTCCATCTTGGCCAGCAAGGCTGGAATCTCCTCCGGGGGGTTCTGAAGGTCGGCGTCCAGCGTCACGATCACCTCTCCCCTCACCCGCTCGAAAGCGGCTATGATGGCCATGTGCTGGCCGTAGTTGGAGTTGAAATCGATGATGCGGGTGACCTCGGGGCGGCGCACGTGCTGTCCGCGAAGCAGCTCGATGGAGCGGTCGGCGCTGCCGTCGTTGGTGAAGATCACCTCGTAACTGCGGCCGAGGCCGTCGAGCACCGGATAGAGGCGGGCGGAGAGGTTGGGAAGGTTGAGTTCCTCGTTATAGACGGGGATCACAACGGAGAGCTGGACGGATGCGGTGTCGCTCATGATTTCAGGTGAGCCTTGAGAATGGCGGTGAGGGAGTCCACCACGCGCGCCACATCGGCCCGCGTCATTGCGGGGAAGAGCGGCAGGGTGATGGTGTTGCGCCCGACATATTCGGCGTTCGGAAAGTCTCCATCCTTCCAGCCGAGGCGCCGGTAGAGTGAGAACAGGTGGATCGCCGGGTAATGGACTCCCGTGCCGATGCCGGCCTCCTTCATCAAGGCCATCACATCGGCGCGCTTGAGATTGATGCGTTCCTCGGGGAGGACGACCTGGAACATGTGCCAGTTGCTGTTCTCGAAATCCCGCAGGGGCAGGCCCATCCCGAGGGAAGCGGTGCGAGCGGCGTCGAAGAGCTCGAAATAGATCCTGGCGAGTTCGCGGCGCCTGGCGGTGAACTCCTCCAGGTGGGGAAGCTGTCCCAGGCCCACGCGGGCTGCGACGTCGGTGAGGTTGTATTTGCCGCCCACGAGCTCGACATCCATGCCGTCGAAACCCGTGCGAACGACACCCTGCAGACGGTACTGCTCGGCGAGGCCGGCCTCGCGCTCGTCGTTGAGCACCAGACAGCCGCCCTCGATGGTGGTGATGTTCTTGTTGGCGTGAAAACTGAAGGAGACGAAATCGCCCATCGATCCGATGCGGCGTCCCTTCCACAGGCTGCCAAAGGACTGCGCGGCATCCTCGACAACGCGCAGGCCGTGCTTTTTCGCAATGGCGTAAAGCCGGTCGCGATCGACAGGGAGCCCGGAAAGGTCAACAGGGATGATTGCCCGGGTGGCAGGAGTGATGGCCGCCTCGACGTGGTCGAGATCGATGTTGCGCGTGACGGGATCGATATCGACGAAGACCGGCTTTGCACCCACCTCGAGGATCACGTTGCTGGTAGCCACCCAGGAGAGAGGCGTGGTGATGACCTCGTGCCCGGGGCCGATGCCGGCGATGCGCAGCGCGATCTCCATCGTGCAGGTGCCGGAGTTGAAAACGCGCACAGGGCGGCCGCCGACGTATTCGGAGAGCTTTGCCTCAAAGGCCTTCACCTGGGGTCCCGAGGTGATCCAGCCGGAACGCAGGACGTCGCAGACGCCTGCAAGAGTGGCCTCGTCGATCGTGGGACGGGTGAAGGGAAGGAACGGCGCGGAGGCGTTGGGCGTGGCTGGCATGTCAGGGACGATTGCTGAGAAGCGTGTAGAGGCGATTTGAAGCGATCAAATGATATCGGAAGGAGGAATCCGCAAAGAGCCGCTCCGCCTCGGACCGGCGGGCGACGATCCACACGCGCCGATCTCCCTCCCATTGACGGCGAAACTCCGCCTCCTCAATGAACCTCTGCTTTCGCTCCGTCTCAGGGATGAGTTCGAGCTCAAGCTCGTCGGCATGGCTCACCGTGCCCGCCAGGCGCCCGGTGTAGAAAAGAAAGTCATGGGCGAAGCATCGGTAGTGGTACACCAGATCGGAGGCGCCTGCGCGGGCATTGAACTGCTCAGCGAGATCCTTGGTCACGCGATGCTGAAACGCGGGATAGAGGATGGCCGTACAAACGAAAAACGCGGCAAAAGACAGGGCTTGGGCGAGAAAGGCAGCGCGGGCGCCGCGCAACCGGGCGACCCACCAGGGAATCACAGCCCCGGCGAGAAGCACGATCGAGGTGGCGATCGCCAGGGGGCGGGCAGTCTCGATGAGATCGCCGTCGCGGATCAGCATGGGCTTGATGCAAAGCACGGCGATCGCAAGGCCGAGCACGATGCCGAAGCCCGCATGAAACACGAGGCCGGCGCGCATCCGCTTGATCGAGCCCGCGTCGAGGACGCGGGTAATCCATGCGCCGAGAAGCACGGCGATCGCGGGAAAGAGGGGAAGGATGTAGGGGATGAGCTTCGACTGCGAACGGCTGAAGAAAAAGAAGATGAAGACGGCCCACAGGACAAGGAACCAGGTGTCGGCCTCCGCCTTTCGACGGGACCACGCGCCGGGCAGGGATTCCTTGATTGCGGTCCACGCGTAGCCCGTCCATGGGGCGAAACCGAGGACGACGATCGGCACGAAGAACCACCAGGGCTGGTAGCGGCTGTGCGTGCTCGTGGTGAAGCGCAGCCAGTGCTCGCGAATAAAATAAAACCAGGCCCAATCCTCATTTCTTTGGGCGGCGAGAATGTGCCAGGGCGCGGCAATGGCCAGGAACAGCGCAGCTCCGGTGAACAGGTAAAAAGGAAGCAGGCGCTTCCATTGATTGAAGACAAGCAGCCACAGAAACATCACCGCCCCCGGCAACATCAGCCCGATGAGCCCCTTCGCAAGGGTCGCGAGAGCGGCACAAGCATAGAGCCCGTAGAACAGGAGACGGCGCCTCGCTCCGGGTTTCTCTCGCACGCCGAGGATAAAGCAGAAAAGCGCGGCCGCCATGAACACGGACACCACCATATCCAATATGAGTATGCGAGAGAGGGCGAAATAGAGGAGCGAAGTGCCCAGGATGACCGCGGACACAAGACCTGCCATGCGTCCGTAAAGCAGGCGCCCGGCGGCGTAGGCGAACAGCACTCCGGCAAGCCCGAAAAGGGCGGGTACGGAACGCACCGCCCATTCACCGCGCCCGAAG
>JBAZHQ010000309.1:0-5522 GCA_041652235.1 Opitutaceae bacterium
CGCGCCAAGGAAATCGAAGGCCACGCGCGCAAACCCATAGATGCCCATCTTGATCAGCACGCCCGACATGAAGGCCGACACGTTGCTGGGGGCGACCGGGTGCGCGGCCGGCAGCCAGATGTGCAGTGGCACGATGCCCGCCTTGATCCCGAAGCCCGTCAACAACAGCAGGAACGCCGCATCGCGGTGGCCGGGCGACATCTTCGCGCCGATGTCGTGAAGGCTTGCGAACCCAAAGTCGCCGGACGCCTGGTACAGCAGCAGAAAGCCGAGCGTGATGCACACGGCGTCGATGTGCGACATGATGAAATAGAGCACGCCGGCACTGCGGGTCTCCGCCTTCTCGTGCTCGCAGCAGACGAGGCAAAAGGCGGTGAAGGCCATGATTTCCCACCCGACGAGGAACAGCCAGATATTGTCCGCGACCACCACGATCGTGGTGGCCAGCGCCAGCGCGTTGAAGAGCGCTCCCATGGTCCCGATGTTCTTTCGTCCGAAATAGCCGCGCATGTAACCGAGCGAATACGTGGCGATGGCGAGGCTGAGCAGGGAGACGAGCAGCAGGAACAGCGCGCTGAGCGGATCGAGCCGGACGGAGACCTGAAGCCATGAAAGGGGTCCGCGGAACAGCATGGAGTGGGGCGCGGCCCCGCCTGCGCCCGCGGCGAGAGAAAGGAGCGCGGCCGACAACCCGCTCAGCGCGGCCAGCGCAGTCGCTCCGAAACAAAAGACATTGGCCAGCCGATCGCGCTTTAGAAGAAGCAGCCCGCCGAGCACTCCCATCGCATATCCGCAGAGGGATGCGTTGAGCAGCGTGGCAGGAGCAAGATTCATTGCATTGCAGTATCCTCGCGGATTTGCGCGCGAAAGGCACGAATTTGCAGCGGCAAAAAGGAATGGCGATATGAAAATCGTCCCGCGCCCCGGCCGGTTCTTCCGGGTTTTCGTGGATAACCATGAAACAGGGGAAAACGATTCTCCCATGTCCCGAGGCTCTCAGGAATTCCTCCGAATTCTCCGAGTCCCCGCAGTAA
This sequence comes from Opitutaceae bacterium, assembly GCA_041652235.1. Lineage (GTDB taxonomy): Bacteria > Verrucomicrobiota > Verrucomicrobiia > Opitutales > Opitutaceae > MWDT01. Next base: position 1,035 of record JBAZHQ010000309.1, read on the forward strand.
AAATGCCTTTGAATGGATCAGGTGTACTGCCTGAAGCCTTCACGATAATGACGAGATCCTCATAGCGGGCGATGGGGAACGAAGCAATTACATGCGCGGCGTTAGTGGGATAAATCACCGCTTTAGCGGTAATAACCACCTTTTTGCGAGTGCAACGAGGCAACGAGACCAGAAGTACCTTTATTATTACCGTTTAAGCGGGAAAATAATTTATAATTTCATTTTTTGGCCTTGAAAACGCTGTTTAGATAGGTTCCTTACTGCTAAAGCAGCAATGATTGCCCTGTCCCAATTGATTCAAAGCCACCGGAAAAAAGCCGGGCTGACTCAAGCCCGACTGGCGCAGCTCGCCGGCGTGGGCAAGACGGTCGTATGGGATTTGGAGCACGGCAAGGAATCGGTCCAGTGGGACACCCTCCAGAAGATCTTCCGCGTGCTGAACATCACCGTCGAATGGCGCAGTCCGATGCTCCAGCGCAGCGCGATCTCGACGGAAGCCTCCGCACCCCCACCGCCGTCGTCCTCCTCCTCTTTGCCGTCGTCATCGTTGTCACCCTCGGCATCCCGTTCGCCGAGACGGAAACGTTCATCATGAAGCTCGCCCGCATTTATCAACAGGATCGGCTCGCCGGCCTATTGGAGGCTCGGGACGACGGCTCGTATCGCTTCACGTATGACGCCGGGTTTCACGGCGAGCCGGTCTCGCTTACCATGCCGACCAGCCAGAGGGTATGGGAATTTCCGCGCTTCCCGGCGCCGTTCGAGGGGCTGCTGCCCGAGGGCGTCCAACTCGATGGCTTGCTTCGGTTCCGAAAACTGGATCGCAACGACCTGTTCGGCCAGCTGCTCGCCGTGGGGCGCGATGTGGTCGGCTCCCTGCGGATCGAGGCCGCCCCATGAATTGCCTGATCACGAATGAACCCTGGGCCGGCCAGGGATCTTATTCGCCGGCGGGCCTGCGCCTGCTCGATCGCCGCCTGCGGTCCCTCGCGCCGCTGCCCTACACCCGGGACCAACTGCTGGAGGAAGCGGCCGCGCACGCAGTGAAGATGTCCATCCAGGGCATGCAGCCGAAAGTCAGCACGGTGCTGCGCGTGACCGAGGGCCGCATGGAGATCGTTGACAACGGCGGGCGATATATCGTGAAGCCGCCTCACCTCGTTTACGCGACGCTCCCGGAAAACGAGGCGCTCACCATGTCGCTCGCCGCCACGCTGGGCATCGAGGTGCCCGTGCACGGGCTGCTGGAGAACGGCGACCAAACCCGTTCCTATTTTGTCCGCCGCTTCGACCGCGTGGGCTGGAATAGGCAACCGGTGGAGGATTTCGCGCAGTTGAGCGGCGCAAGCCGCGATACGAAGTATGATTCCAGCACCGAACGATTGATCGAGATCATCGACCGCTTCTGCACGTTTCCGGCCTTGGAGCGGTTGAAATTCCTCGACCGGCTGCTCTGCGCCTTCCTGACCGGCAACGAGGACATGCACCTCAAGAACTGGTCGCTCATCACGCGCGACGACAAGGTGGAGCTGTCGCCGGCTTACGACCTGCTGAATTCCACCATTCCCAACCCCCGCAGCAGGGAGGAACTCGCGCTGCCTCTGCGCGGCAAAAAAAACCGCCTTTGCGCGAATGATTTCTGGCGCTACCTTGCCGGCGAGCGGCTCGGACTCAGTGCCGCGTTGATCGAGCAGACCCGGGCGCGATTCGCGGCCGCCTGTGCCGGCTGGCCGGCGCGGATCGAATCCAGCTTTCTCTCCGCCGAGATGAAGGCGCGCTATCTTGCCTTGCTGGCGAAGCGACGCGAACGACTCGGCGGCGTGTGAGCCCGTGTGTTCGCGACCCATCCCAAACCCGTGATATTTTGCCTCTCCCTTTTCGTTCCTATCATGCGCGAAACAATTTGACAGGGGAAATCTATAGAATTCTATATGTTTCCATGGCCACACTTTCATTCCACGCTCCCAGCAGCACGGACCGGAAGATACGCATTGCTGCCAAAAGGAGGGGGTTGAAGGTGTCGCGCTATCTGCTCAACATCGCCGCTCAAGCCGTGGAGGGCGAACCCGTTTCCGCGTTGGGCCGCGAGCTGGAAAAGCTCGCCATCGACAGCATGGCGCTCGCCGCAGTCGGGCGAATCCGCGCCCGTGCCGCCGCCACCGGGGCCGGCCGCATGACGCCTGCGCAGATTACTGCCGCCATCAAGGCGGCTCGCCGCGCCCGCGCATGAGCGCCATTGTGCTCGATACCAGCGTTCTTATCGCAGGGCTCTTGTCTCGGCGGGGGGCAGCTTCCGCACTGGTGGACGCCCTTTTTGACGACCGCCTCAAACTCGCCTGCTCGGCACCGGTCTTTGCGGAATACATGGACGTCATGGCCCGGCCCGAGTTTGCGGAGACCATCACCAACTCCGAACGCATGGCTGTCATGCTCAAGTTGCGTGCGTCGGGCCGTCTCCTCACGCCCCAGGCCGTACCCGACGACAACTGGCCCGATGCCGACGATCTGCCTTTTGTCGCCTTGGCACTCGCTACCGAAGCGAAGGTGATCGTCACCCTAAATCCCGACGACTTTTCCCCAGCTCTGCGCCACGGGCTGCGCATCCTCTCGCCTTCGCAGGCGAAAAGGGAATTTCTGTGAATCGGGATTCCCTCGAGAGCAATCTATGATCGTTTCCCGACAGAAAACCCGTATGAAAGAGGCCTGCTCTTTCAACGGAGCGGAACTGGCCGGCAGCATGCAGGAAGCCTTGGTCGATGCGAAGGGTAAGCTTACGCTCAAGACGGCCAAAGTACCCATGCCGACAAAGCACATCTCGGCCCTCCTACGGGGAGGCAGCACGCCGCAACGGCGCGGCGACGTCCGGACCAAACGAAACGGGGACCGATCCGAAGTGGTCATGCTGCTGATCGATAGCCGTGGAGGCGGAGTCTAATAGCTCCCAGCTATCCGATCCTGCCTTCCTATCCATTGACAAATAGCAGGATAAGCCTATTCAGGGCTTGCATTACTCCTCTGATTTCCACCCTGCCTGTCTCCCGTCTTTGGGGCTAAGAACACACTGTTCTGCAAAAATATGAAATCCCCAATCAAATCCATTATTGTAATCGGTGCCATCTGCGCTGCGTTTATCGGGAACGTCTTTGGCGTTAGTCCACCAACTGGAGTTACCGTGACATACGCGTTAGTTCCGAAAGAACGGCTGGCGGATGCAGTCAAGGGTAAGCTCGAAGCGTTGGAAATAGAGACTACGTGGCGGAAGGAAATGATGTCGAAAGCAGGGCCTCCTTCTTATCCTCTCAATCTCGCGAATCAGAAATATTCGATCGTCGTCTTTGTCGAGAATCCGCCTCAGGCGATGGTGGCGGGGCGAATCGGAATACCGATCCAGAATCCTCGAATCCCTGTCGTCCTGAATGTTACTTTGGCCCCAGGCTACCACGGGACCTACGTCATCGATGGCGGAGGCTTAATTTTGACCAGGGGCATTTTGGAAGAGCCAAAGCCATACGAGTGGCTCGAAGTTCATGTCGAATAATCCGTTCAACCGACGCCCTACTATACTGGTGTGAGATGAAAGAACGGCCCAATAAATCGCCCAGGCAAAATATCGGGCCCTCAACTTGGGCTCGCTGGGAGCCTGCGTAATCTTTTAAGCCATGCGAAACGATCCATCACATGACAACCCTCGGCCTGACCCCGCAGGAACGCTCTGACTGCGGGGGTAACGTGTGCGCAACGCGCACAACCGAGGCGGCTCCGCCGCCACAGAGGCCGCTCTGCGGCCACAGTGCGCAGCAGCGCCCCCGATCCTTCGCCGCTCCAATATACTGTAGTCGCATAACCCTAACTTCTACAACGTATAGCCACGTTCTATGAGCTAAAAGCTAACAGCTACTAGCTACTAGCTATAAGATCGTTCTATTATTCCTTGACAAATAGCGGGATAAGCCTAATCAGAATTGCATTACCGCACCCACTTCCACCCCTCTTGTTTCACTTTCTTAAGGCTATTAACACTATTGGGCGAAAGAAAGAAACGCCATGACACCCTGGAAAAAGGAAAAGACTATTATCGATGCCGCCGAATGGATGTGGCAGAATCAAGAAAAGAATATCGGAAACATCTGGTGGACACCCGCCGATCTGACACAAAAGAATGTTGATACATCGAACCCTAATTTATCTACAGATGATGCCGAAATGGTTTTCGATGCGTTGAAGAAGAGAGGATTAATTCGCCCAGATGAAATTACAGTTGCTATCACTGCTGTCCGGTAGCTAATAGTTGATTAACAATTGGTTAGGAGTTGCATTTTCTTCTTCGGTGCATTCGAATTCCGTAAACAATTCATGAAGAGGCACTTTCTCAAATATGTTGACGCTCACGACCGTGAGCATGGTGTGCATGCTCACCTTGAGTCCCATTTGCTTTTTTATAATGAGCAGAAGTGTGTAGATAGAGACTGTCCCAAGTTCCCCAATTTT
>JBAZHQ010000310.1:0-5512 GCA_041652235.1 Opitutaceae bacterium
TATCGTAGCGAATCTTCTTTCTGAAGAACCGGATGCGTTAATTGCGCTAGTCCGGGTCTGTGGGGGTGTCGGCGGGCAACCGTCGGCACTACCCGGAGGTTGGGTTCCGACAACATCAGAATTTGGGTGCGAGGTTGGAGATCCAGATGTGACGAACGCAGTACCGAGTCTACCATCAGGAAGCATCATCCTGGGAGAATTGAGCGTCTTCGTTTGGCAGTGGCTCTTGGTAGAGAACCGGGACTTTTGGGCAAAAGACTTACGATCATACTCCAATTTCAGGCGTCACGCGTAAAATTGATTCTGCTACTTCTGTAATAGGTTGGTACCCGGTTCTGCATCTGAACATCTGTATCTAGCTTAGGAACTGACTTTAACAGATGGGCGGTGCTTGGGATACGAATGGCTGGGCTTCGGTGTTAGAATTTCAGGTATCAGGGACACCGAATTTTAGCCGGCCGGTTCTGTTCACCTCCAATCTGGCGGCGGCCGGTGCGACCGCCATTTGTTCGAACAATGCCTGGGTTTCAACATCCGCAGGTTTGTTCGATGGCAACTTCAGCGTTGGCGCGACTGTAAAAGACACGGGCTCGCCATCAGGTGAGAAATTTGCCGGACTATCCTGGGGCATGTCGCAAAACAATGTCGGCGCGCTAGGGGTGACCATGAATTTCCTTTCCGACGGCGGCTGGTTTCAGGACACGATGGGAAATCCCTTGCGTGTGCAGTTCACCCAGGATGGCACAAACTGGTTTGATGTCACGGGGCTCGACAAGGGACTTTATACCAACGACTACCTTTCGGCCGCAGCGCTGGGTGCCACCTCGACCTACACCGGCAGTTGGCTTTTCACCTTCAATCCGGTGTCCGATGTCACCGGCTTGCGCCTGATCGGCCTTCCAGGTGGCTCGGCTGGCGACATGTCGAACTATGGTTACCTTAGCATCGGCGAGATGCAGGCATTTGCGGTGGCGGTTCCGGAGCCGGGCACGAGCGCATTGTTGGGTGGTTTGGCCTCGTTCCTGGCAGTTTCGATCTATCGGCATCGCCGCCGCCGCGCCTGCTGTCGCTCTGGCGCCGAATCCGGCGTTCAAAGAGCAGTTGTCGGCGGCCTCTCCAGCGAGCGATAGGTGGGAGGCTGGTGGCGGTCGTCCCGTGGCGAAAGGCCAAAGCGCCGGTGATAGTCGCGCGAGAATTCCTGCGACCGGGTATATCCGACTCGAAAGGCGATTTCAGTGATGGGCAGCTCGGAGTGCTGCACCAAGCCGCGAGCATAGCCGAGGTGCAGGATGGCCGGGCAGGCTCCGGGCTTGGAGGAGGCCGGTCCGGGTTCTCTCTACCTCTCCACGAGCACCAGTCGTTCTATCGGAGCCGCGAGGCCCGCCTTGTCCGAAGTGGCTGTTAGCGAACACCTGATCGGAAGGTCGCCTAAAGGTCGGTGTTTTCATAAGCAGCGATAACAAAAAAGCTGGATTGAACGATGCGTGCGGCGGCATGAGAAGGACCGGAAAATTGCGGACTGAACTTCGACGGGTCCTTTGCAGACAGCCCTGCTGTTTGGGCACTGCCGATTTAGTCACTGCCTGTTTCCGCACTCCCAATGCCAAAGACTCGACCTAATCCATTTCATTTCGGGAAGGCAGTCTCCGGACCCGATTTCTGTCCGCGTCTGGAACTTCAGACGCCTCTTCGGGATAAGATCGCAGCGGGCCAGAACGTGCTCGTGGAGGGAAATCGGCGGATGGGGAAGACTTCGCTGATTCGCCGCGTTGCGCAATCCGTGCCGGGCTGCACAGAGGTCTATGTCGATCTCTTCGGGGCGAGGTCGGCGCAGGACGTTGTGACACGCCTCGCCAAGAGCGTAGCCGTCGTCGATTCCAGCTCGAAGTGGGGAATTGCGGTGGCGAAGGCGCCGCACCTAACCCCGACAAGCATAGAGTTCCTGACCTCAGTCGGCGAGAAAGCCCAAGGGCCATCGGTCTTGAAGGCATTTCGGCAGTTCGAGAAGGACGGAGTACTGATGAAGACGGGGCCGCGATTCGAATTCGTGAATCCGTTTTTCCGCGAATGGCTCAAGACACGGCTTCCGTGAACAGCCGGGCGGTCGTTCAAACGCCGCGTTTGGAATCGGCGACGGCGGCCTCCGACATTGCCGCCTGCATCGCGAGCATTTTGCAGCCCTTGAGATCGAGCTTTCCGCTTCCCAGAAGAGGGATGCTGTCGACGCGACGGATTATCTTCGGGACCCACAACGTGGGCATTCCGGCTGCGAGGAGGACCTCGCGCACCTGTTCGATTGTCAAATCGATCGTGGAGACCAGAACGAGTTGCTCACCCTTGGCTGCATCGGGGATGCCGACGACGGCGAGCTTTGGATTTTCCAATGAATCCGGAGCGAATGCATTCAGGATTGCCTGCTCCACGGTGCCATGGGGCACCATTTCCCCGCCGATCTTGGAGAAGCGCGAAAGACGGCCCTCAATGAATAGGAACCCTTGCTCGTCGAAACGGCCGAGATCGCCCGTTACGAACCATCCGTCGCGAAGGGCGACGTCCGTCTTCTCCTGATCCTTGAGATAGCCGTTGAAGACATTGGCTCCCTTCAGCAAGAGCATGCCCGTGGAGGTTATCGGCAATTCCGCGCCCGTCTCGGGGTCGGTGATGCGCGCGGTCATTCCCGGCATCAGGCGGCCGACCGAGCCCAGGCGTTTCCCGAATTGGGACTCATCGGTCAAAAAGGTCGTCGGTGGATCGGGCTGGTTGACGTTTGTCACAGGGGAGGTCTCGGTGATGCCGTAGCCCTGCATGAGTTCTATGTGGAATTGGCTGAGAAACGCCTCATAGAGATCCAGCGGCAGTTTCTCGGCGCCCGTGGCGACGAGCGTCAGCGACTTGAGCTCGCGGGCCTCCGCCTTCTTGAGGAACGGCCTGATGAACGTGGGAGCGCCCACGAGCACCGTGGCCTTTTCATCGCGGATGGCATCGATGATCTTTCGCGTGTCAAGGGGGCTGGGTATGGTGACCACCTTGCAGCCGCGCAGGATGGGGTACCAGAGCGTGACCGTGCAGCCGAAGCTATGGAACACGGGCAGGCATCCGAGAAGCGTTCCGCTTTCGGGGAGAATGGAGGTGGATGACACCTGCAGGCAGTTTGCCAGGATGTTCCGGTGGGTGAGCGGCACGCCCTTGGGTTCTCCCGAACTGCCGCTGGTGAAAAGCAGGGAAGCTTCGTCATTGTCGCCCGTATTGGGGAGATCCATGAGGCGCGGCATCCACTGGTTGGGCAGGAGCCAGGTTGCGATCAGCCAGGGCAGCATGGCCCGCTTGCCTCCAGCCGCGGCGAGTTCCGCACGCAAATCGAGGGATTGCTCCGTCCAGGGGAATTGCGGGAACTTGGCCTTTACCGCGTCGGCGGTGAGGATTGTCTTGATTTCACCAATTCGCAGGGAGGACTCAAGGGTGGCTCTACCCGCGGTGAAATTGAGGTTTACGGGGATCTTGCCCGCGCAAGCGACGGCGAGATTGGAGATCGTGGCGCCCATGCCCGGAGGCAGGACAATGCCCACGCGGTGCTCATGGACTGTCTTGCGAAGGTGCTTCGCGAGAATGGCGACCGCCGCGAGAACCTGGCCGGCGCGCACTTCCTTTCGTTCGGCCGTGCAGTCGACGATATGAACGTGAAAGGGATGCTTTGCGAGTGCCCTGACCGACTCGCGGGCGAGATTGCGGCGGAGGACGGGTCTTTCCTGAAAAGCTTCCGATCCCAGATCGAGAAGATCCTGCCTAACCTTGGGAAGGGTCACCTGATCGCAAGGGATGGGTTTCCCTACGACCACAAACACAGGCGTTGGCATCAGGCGGGGGGATTTCCAGATGTACTTATTTCCAGCAAAGGAAAACACCGAACCCCAGAGGCCGTCGTGGCTGACGGGTATCACAGGCACCTGGGCGCGGCGTGCCACCAGATCGAAACCGGGGCGCAGGCCCAGAAGCTGGCCCGTTCGCGAGATGCCGCCCTCAGGGAAAATACAGACAATCTCGCCGGCTTTGAGGGATTTTACCACGGAACGAGTGCTGTCCAGGGATTTTTGCGGTGAGATCGCGATGGTTCCTGTGATGCCAAATATCCACTTAAACAACCAATGGATATGGGCAAAGCGCTCATAACCGACAAACCGGAGCTGTCGCGGGCAGGCGAGCTGGAGGACGACGACATCCACATAGGAAATGTGGTTTGCCACGAGGAGGGCTCCTCCCTTCTCGGGTATATGCTCAAGGCCGCGAACGCGCACACGGTACAACAGTTGCGCCATGAAAGCGACGGGGACTTCAAGCCATAGGGGTAGATAAGAGCGCCTGAAACGCGGGACCTTGCGCATGGAACGCGGAAAGCTACCCGTCCCTGATCGCCTTTTTAAAGCTTTAATTTTCAGAAATACTGTTCCTCGATGCGCCACAGTCTCCAGCGCTCCCGGGAACCGTGAGCAAGATCACCCCGACGGGCTGAAGCCGCAGGCTTGCTTCAACCGGGCTTGAGCATCGAGGAGTTGCTCATTGCGTGGGTCCAGCGCGAGTCCCGCGGCAAAATGCTCCGCCGCCTTGGATTTGGCGCCCTTGGCCTGTAGAATCAGGCCGATGCGATAATGCACTCCCGCATGTCCGGGGACGCCGGGCGGAGGTATTATACGGAAGCATTTCTCAAGCGAAACCAGCGCCTCGTCCGTCCTTTCTCCGCTCAGGGACGCCGTGAGACCGATCTCATAGAGAGCCGTGTAGTCATCGGGTGTCTGCTTGAGGACTTCATGGCAGAGAGCGAAGGACTCGGCGTATTTCTTCTCCTTGTTCTTAAGCCCCACCATCAGAACAAGTCCTCGTTGAGGGTTGTGCTCGCGGATGGCGAGCGCCTGCCGGTACGCCTTGTCCATGCTGCCTCCGACAAGCCAGGGAGCATTGCTGAAGAAACCGAAGAGCCCCTCATGGGCCAGCATGTTGCCGGGATCGATTTCCAGCGCTTTCTCAATGGTCCATCGACCTTTACGCATCAGCGAAAGCGAATTTTTAAGGCGTGCCTCTTCCAAATACACGACTCCCAATTCGGCGAGAATGTCCGCACGACTCGTCTGCAAGGCTGCGGCTTTTTCCAGCACCGGCATCGCTTCGTCGCGCCGGCCCATGCAGGCCAGGCAGCGCCCAAGCAGAAGAAGCGCGTCGGCATTGCCGGGTTCGGCTGCGGCGATTTTTTCCAGGATGGGCTTTGCTTCAGGAATACGCTTCGAATCGATCAATGCCCTGGCCTCCGTGAGGTCGGCTGCGGAAAGGGAGAGAGTCAGGAATGCGAGAAGGCAGAGGCCGGAGGCCAGAAGCCGGAAGCCAGCGGTCGGACGGTGGTGCTCTGCTGGCCAGCAGAGCACACGGTGGCGGCAGAGCCGCCTCGGTCGGACTGTCGGACCGTTGGCTATCGGAGAAGCCCCACTTGGCAACGATGCCGTCCGTTTTGGAAGTTTTCTCAGGC
>JBAZHQ010000311.1:0-4926 GCA_041652235.1 Opitutaceae bacterium
TCACATGGATCCGAAACGATTTATCGCCAATCACGTCGTCGACCTTCCCAAGTCGGGAATCCGCGATTTCTTCGAGATCGTCTCCAAGATGAAGAACGTCATCTCGCTAGGCATCGGCGAGCCTGACTTCGACACGCCCTGGCATATCCGCGAGGCCGCCATCTATGCGCTTGAGAAAGGCAAGACTCACTACACCTCCAACCTCGGCCTGATTGAGCTGCGCCGCGCGATCAGCCGCTACGTCGAGAACGTCTTTTCCGTCAGCTATCGCCCCGACGACGAGATCATCGTTACGGTCGGCGTCTCCGAGGCTCTCGACATCGCCTTCCGCGCCCTGGTCAACCCGGGCGAAAAGGTGATGTTTCACCAGCCCTGTTACGTGAGTTATCACCCTAGCGTGACCCTCACGCATGGCGTGGGCGTGCCCGTGCCGACCTTTGCAAAGGACAATTTCGCCCTGACCGCCGAATCCCTCGCCGCAGCCTGGCAGCCCGGATGCAAATTGCTTGTCCTGAATCTGCCCTGCAATCCGACCGGCGGCACTTGTACCCGGCCCCAACTGGAGGCCATTGCGAAATTTTGCGTTGAAAAGGACCTGCTGGTCCTGAGTGACGAAATCTATTCGGAGCTTAGCTTCGAGGGGCAGCATGTGAGCATCGCGAGCCTGCCCGGCATGAAGGAGCGAACGATCTTTCTGCATGGCTTTTCCAAGGCCTTTGCCATGACCGGCTGGCGCATCGGCTATGCCTGCGGACCTGCTGTCCTCATCGATGCGATGATGAAGGTGCACCAATACTCGATGATGTGCGCCTCGATCATCAGCCAGGAAGGCGCAATTGAGGCGCTCCAGCGCGGCGAGGATGGCATGAAGGCCATGCGCGACCAGTATCACCGCCGCCGGGATTTCATCGTCAGGCGCTTTAACGAGATAGGGCTCAAGTGCCACCTGCCGCGCGGCTCCTTCTACGCTTTCCCCGATGTCTCTTCGACGGGAAAAACAGAGAAGGAGTTCGCCCTTGGCTTGTTGGAATCCCAGAGCGTGGCCGTGGTGCCGGGCACAGCCTTTGGGGCCAACGGCGCCGGTTTCGTGCGCGCTTGCTTTGCCACGAGCTACGAGCAGCTCATCGAAGCCGGCGACCGCATCGAGAAATACGTGCAGAGTCTGCGCGTCTGACCGTAGCGCAGAAAAGAAGCGGAAATCGAGAAGCGAGGAGCGAGAATGGGAGCTGCTGACGCGGCTCCGAGTGCGGCGTTATGAGAGAGCCATTCATGTCATAATTGGCCACGGTCTGTATTTCATTCTCGATTCCCGCTCCTCGCTCCTCGATTCTTTTCCCTCATGTCTCGAATCGTCGCCATTGTCGGACGCCCCAATGTGGGCAAAAGCCGCCTGTTCAACAGGCTGGCGAAGAAGCGCATTTCCATCGTTCATGACCAGCCCGGCGTGACGCGCGACGTGATTTCCACCGAGATCAAGGAGGGCGGCTACACGCTCCTGGATACGGGTGGTCTTGGGCTCAAGGGAGGCGAGACGAACCGCCAGCTTGTGGCGGCATCCGAGCAACAGGTGGAGTTTGCGATGGCGGCGTCATCCCTGATTCTCTTCCTTCTCGATGGAAAGGAAGGTGTGACCCATTTTGACGAAACCATTGCCGCCAAGCTGCGCCGGAGCGGCAAGCCGGTGCGTATCGTGGTCAACAAGGTGGATTTCGATGAGGAGAAGGCCGACCTGGCTTCGGTGTTCCGTCTGGGCCTTGGCGAGCCGGTACTCGTTTCCGCCGAGCACGGTCGTGGTGAGCAAAACCTGCGTGAGGCGATCCTGTCGGGGCTCGGCCCCGATCCCGAGGAGAACGCAGCGCCCAAGACGGGGGACGGCCCTATCTGCTTCTGCTTCATCGGACGCCCCAACGTGGGCAAGTCCTCCCTGGGCAATAGCCTGCTCGAGAGCGAGCGCCTGGTTGTAAGTTCGATTCCCGGCACGACACGCGACGCCGTGGAAATCCCGTTCGAGTTCAAGGGGCGCGACGGGGAAATGCATCCGTTCCGCCTCATCGACACGGCCGGCATCAAGGCCGCCACCAAGATCAGCTCACCCGTCGAGTATTTCTCCCGCCTGCGTTCGCTCGATGCCATTCAGAAGGCCGATGTGGTGTTCATGGTTCTCGACGCCCTCGACGGCGTGACCCATCAGGACAAGGCCATCGCCGGTGAGGCGCTCAAGGAACGCAAACCCATCATCATCGTCGTCAATAAATGGGACCTGGTGCACAAGGAGTTCGCCAAGGCCATCGGCATCCAGGGCTACAAGAACGAGCGGGAATATCGCGAGAAGTACGAGAAATCGCTTTTCGAGCGGCTCTTTTTCACGCCCGGATCGCCGCTTATCTTCGTGTCGGCATTGAGTGGATACGAGATCGACCGCATGCTGAACTCGGCGGTGAAATTGCACCGTTCGCTCGACAAAAAGCTGCCCACGGGACGCCTGAACCAGGCGCTGGCCGAGTTGTCGGAACGCGTGCCCCCGCCGTCGATCGGCGCCAAGCGCTTCCGCATGTACTATGCCGTGCAGACGGGCAACCGTCCGTATCGCATCAAGCTTTTCTGCAACCGCGACGAATCCCTGACCGAAAACTACCGCCGCTATCTCGAGGCGGGTCTTGTGAAGGAGTTCCACATCGAAGGCTGCCCCGTCTTCTTCGACCTCATCGGCAAACCCAAGGGCGGCCTGCGCGCCTCCGAGCACGGCGCGGGCCGTGACAGGCCTGCTTCAAAATGGCGCCAGCAGGAGGAAGGGCGGGACGACGCGTCCGGTTTCGACGGTAGCATTCCCGAGGAATAGGACGGGGAGGATCATTTTTAACCACGGAATACACTGAATACACGGAATCTGACATCCAAGGCGCTCTGAATAGACTGATCCGTGTGGTCCGTGTATTCCGTGGTTAACCTGTTTCTCATAGGTCAATTCATCTGCGGAAACTCCCAACATGACTCTTCGCGTTGTCTTTCTCGGGTCCGATCCCATCGCCCTGCCGCTTCTCGAATGGCTGGCGGGGGAGGGCGGCGCCCAGGCTAAGCTTGTCGCGGTCTACACGCAGCCCGACCGGCCCGCGGGGCGGGGGCAGAAGGTGCGGCCTAACGCCGTCAAGACCTGGGCGCTTGCGAAGGGCATTCCCGTATTTCAGCCGGAGAAAATCACTGAGGAGGTCCGCCTGCAGCTTGCCGCACTTGAGTCCGACCTGGGTCTCGTGATGGCCTACGGGCACATTCTCAGGGATGCCGTGATCGCAACGCCGCGCCTTGGGATGCTGAACTTCCATGCATCGCTTCTGCCCGCCTACCGCGGGGCATCACCCATTCAGACGGCGATTGCGCAGGGTGAGAGGGAAACCGGCGTGAGCCTAATGCGGATGGTGCGCGAACTCGATGCCGGGCCTGTCGCCGACGTGGAGCGGGTGCCGATCGGAGCGCGCGACACCGCTCTCGATATCGAGGCGAAACTTGCGGCCTCTTGTGTGCCTCTTCTGCGGCGAGCCATGACTGGGATCGCCTCGGGAACCCTCTCATTTAGGGAGCAGGATCGCTCGCTTGCCACGTTTTGCCGCAAGCTAGCGAAGGAGGACGGTGTTCTCGATTTCTCCGAGCAGGCGAACGCACTTGCTGCGCGGGTGAAAGGACTTTTCCCCTGGCCGGCCTGCGGCGTCGAGATCGCCGGGCAGTTGGTTAAGGTAGGCCTCGCAGACGCGGTTGGCGGCACAGCGCCGGCAGGCGCGCAGCCGGGAGCCATCCTTGGGACGGATGCCGGGGGCCTGCTCGTGGCGACTGGAGGCGGGATTCTGCGGCTCTTGAAGATGCAGCGCCCAGGAGGGAAGATGCTTCCGGTAATCGAGTTTCTAAGAGGGTTTCCGATCATGGCAGGCACGCTTCTGCCCTCGCATCCCATGCCCGTCCTGGTCGCTCCGCAGCCGTTCCGGAGATCATAGCTATAAGCTCTAAGTTTTAAGCTCTAAGCTTTCAAACAAGCTTCGGGGAAAACTGGAAGCCTGCAGCTATGGATTCAAAAGCAGTCTCGGACTTGTAGCTTCAAGCATATAGCTTACAGCGAGCCGCCGCTTGGCGGCTCTTCGTGTCAGCGGCGGCGGTAGTCGCCGCGGCTGAAATACTTCTCCAGCCAGACGTACATGCAGATGAAGAAATAACGGCTGCCCATTTCCTTGATCTTGAGCTTGGCCACGCCGTGCCTGCGGTTTTGCCAGGAGATGGGGATAACCGTCCATGAATAGCCCCGGGCGATGGCCTTGAGCGGTATTTCGACGGTGAGGTTGAAGTGCGGGGCGAGGAAGGGGCGGCATCCCTCGATCACGGTGCGCCGGTAGGCCTTAAAGGCGTTCGTGGTGTCGTTAAGACGGATGCGAAACAGGTGCTTGATGAAGAGATTCGCCATGCGGTTTATCAGAAGCTTCACGCGAGGGTAATCCACCACATGTCCGCCGTGGATGAAGCGGCTGCCGAAGACGCATTCATGGCCCTCGTTCAGAAGGAGCCAGTATTTGACCAAGTCGGCTGGAGAATCGGAGGCGTCCGCCATGACGATGGCGCAGGCGTCGCCCTTCATGTTGTTCAAGCCGTGGATGACGGCGCGACCAAAGCCGTTGAGACCGGAGTTGCGGATGGGGGAGAGAGTCGGAATCTCCGCCTGAAGCTTCTGCAAGACCGACCAGGTGCCATCCGTGCTGACATCGTCCACAACGACCAGTTCATGCGGTATGCCCGCCTGTGAGAGCGCCGCATAGAGATCCCGGAGGGTGGACGGCAGAGCTTCTTCCTCGTCATGGGCAGGAATGACGACTGAGAAGAGCGCAAGGGGCGGGAGAGACTGCCGGTTGCTGGTATCTTGGTTGGTGGTCACCGGTGACTGGGGCAGTG
>JBAZHQ010000311.1:4936-5440 GCA_041652235.1 Opitutaceae bacterium
GTGAAAGATTCCAGATTGGGTCGGTCGGCGGCCGATGACCGGCTGCTGATCGCGAGAGCTACTTGATCTCAGGAACTTTGCCCTGTTTAAGAATGGAGAACCATTCCTCGACGCGCGCATTGCAGACCTCATGACGGTCCTGATGGCCACCGAAGGGCATAACCATGACTTCCTTCGGCCCCGATATGCGGTTGGTGGCAGCGATGATCCCGGGGGGAGGGCAAAGGATGTCGATCAATCCGGCGGCGACGAAGATGGGGCAGTGGATGCGTGGGGTGAAGTTGACGATGTCGTAGTAGAGGCTCGCCTGTTTTACGCGGGAGAGGTCCTTGCCGTCGGCCTGGAAGTACCACTGGGGCCAGCCGGGAGAACGACCGGCATCGGGGCCACTCTGGTCGCAGCCGGCGGGGACGACCGCCACAGCTGCGGTGATTTTAGGGTGAATGGCCGCGGTGAGCATGGCCTGGAGGCCGCCCTGGCTGCCGCCGGTGACGACGAGTACGC
>JBAZHQ010000312.1:0-5410 GCA_041652235.1 Opitutaceae bacterium
TACCGTCGTATCGGCCCCGAGCACGAAAGAGTCGGGGTGGCGTAGCGAAACCCACTCGGCCTTGATCGCCGCATTGTGCTCCACCATCAGGCGAGGATCCGTGGAGGGATCCTCGTGTTCGGTAACCTCGGCGACAACGACATCGAAGGAAACGCCCATTTGAGCCAGGAGTTCCCTGCGCCTGGGCGATGCCGAAGCCAAAATGAGATGAGGATTCGAAGGATGGGATGTCACGTCGTCAAAGCCCGCTGAAATGGCGTTCTTCGGCAAACGCGGCAATTGGAAACGTCCGGCTCCCGACCGAGGCGGCTATGCCGCCAGACGAGCAAAGCTCGTCAACTGAGGCGACGTCCCGTCGCCACTGTGCCGCTTCGCGGCTACCGTCCGACCTCCGGCCTCCGGCTTCCGGCTTCTAACTTCTGGCCTGACAGCTTCTCAGAAAGTGGCGGCGACTTCAGCCTGATGGCCTGGCGCAAGGGTCAACTCCCCAAGCGTGGGACACTCGATTTGGTCGTTTTTCAGGAGCTTGATGCGCACGGGAGCGGTGGCATCGGCGCTTTCCCAGCGCCACTTGCCGATGGAGACGAATTGCAGTGGCATGCCCTTTTCCCAACTGAGTCCGGGACCTTCGCCTCGTATGTAGAGTCGATTGCCGATGCCGATGTATGCGGTGACAATCAAGCGCGTGGCACCGTCAGCCGAAACTGCTGCAACTGCCGCGCCTTCATCGGGTGAAACCTGGGAATAATCTCCTCCTTCACCCGCAGGCGGCGGATTAAAATCCTCAGCGGCAGGCACGACCGGAGATTCATCGGTAGCCGTCGCCTCGGCCACCGGCGCTTTTTCCAAAGCTTCCGATGCCTGCGAAGCAGACGGCACGAAATTGGATTCCTTGGCGGGCTCGGGTGCGGGTGCATCCACCGCGGCGGGAGGCGCGATGGAAGCCGTCTCCTCGCCTTGCGCCGCACTCGAAGCGGAGGACTCGCTGCGCCGAGCTTTCCGCGTGCGCTTGGCGGCGGGGGTCTCCTCGGGAGCCGCCTGGGCGGGGCTTTCATGGCCGGACACATCGGAAACCGTCGGAATTTGGAATCTGGATACCTCGGCGACCGCGGCCTTCAGGTTTGCGACAACAGCCTCAAGGAGGGCGATTTTCTGGTCGATGGTGTCCGCCGCATGAGTCGATCTCGTGTCCAGGGCCTTGAGCGTCGAGTCGATCTTCGCGCTGATGGCGGCAAGGGCGCGCTCCTGTTCGCCCGAGAGCGCCGATTTCGCCGATTCCTGCGCGGAAGCGATGGTGTGCGCGAGGGCTGTGCCAACGCGCACGGCACTCTCATCGGCGGCTTGGGAGAAACGGTTCGCCGCCTTTTCGGCCAGCGTCTCCGCCTTGGAAATGGCCTCGGTCGCAGCCGCAAGATGCTTCGTTGCGGCTGTCTCAAGCTTGGCGAGCTCGACTGCAGCCTTGTGAATCTTGTCGGATGCCCCCTCCAATTTCTCGCCTTCGGACGAGCGAAGTGAAGCGACCTCGCGTTCCAGGTCCTCGATCTCTTCATCCCGGGAGGCGTCGATCCTCGCCTGGAACTCGGCAACCTTTTCCTGGATTTTCTGGGGCAAGTGTTCCGCCTGTTTAAGACAACGGTTCGTATTCTCGGCTATCTCGTAGAGCCCCTGGGCGGCGATGCCGATCTGCTCCGCGGAGGCGGACACCGTGCGCGACAACGATTCAAGCGCCCTCTGGCGTTCATCCAATGCCTCATCCTGGCTCCGCGTGTAGTCGAAGAGAAGAGGCACGGCGCACATGATCGCCGCGAGCATGACGCAGGCGGACACGGCATAGAGGGGCATTCCGTCGAGTTGGCGGGGATGGTTCCAGGCGATCGCAAACGCGGTTGCCAGAAGAACGGCATCGAAGAGGAAGAACGGCCACTTGGGCAGCTTTGGGAGATCGGAGGGCAACGAACTCATGGGAGCGCTTTCGCGCGGTCTAATTTGTGTTCCTGCCCGCGCATTTGCTCAAGGAGAAAGGCGGAGAAAAGTGCCGGCACACCGATACACACAATTGCTGGCGGTCGGAGCATGGATGCGTAGCTTAGCCTGATGAGCCCAGCGCCGGACAAAGCCGTATATATGGGACTTCCGGGCGTCGATTACCTGATGCCCCGGTTCAAGGTGGCGCTTGTCTTGAGCACACCCGTGCTTTTGCTCTCGATGGGGGAAATGATCCCGGGCCTGGGGCGCCTGCTGGATCCCAAGGTGTCGGGATGGCTGCAGTTGCTCCTTTCGGCGCCGGTATTCCTCTGGTGCGGCATGCCGTTTATCCGGCGATGGCTGGCCTCGATCCGAGACCGGGACGCCAACATGTTCACGCTGATCGTCACGGGGACGGGAGCCGCCTTCTTTTACAGCGCGATTGCACTCATCTGGGGCGATGCCTTCCCCGCTTTGTTACACGGAGAGCATGGCCTTCCCCTCTATTTCGAGGCCGTCGCGGTCACGACGACCATCGTTCTCCTGGGGCAGATACTCGAGCAAAGAACCCATGCCCGGACGGATTCGGCCATCAGGGCTCTGATGGAGCTCGCGCCTCCCCTCGCCCACCGCTTGCGAGGCGGGGCTGAAGAGGACGTGCCCGTTGGCGATTTGGCCACGGGAGATCTGATGCGTGTGCGACCGGGCGAAAAGATTCCTGTCGATGGCGAGCTTGCCGAAGGCTCAAGCGAGGTGGACGAAGCCATGTTGACGGGCGAACCCATCCCCGTTGCAAAAGCCGTCGGCGACCAGGTGAACGCGGGCACGCTCAACACAACCGGCAGTTTCGTATTTCGCGCAACGAGAGTGGGCAAAGACACCGTGCTCGCCCAGATTGTGCGCCTTGTCGAAGAGGCGCGGGAGAGCGAGGCCCCCATCCAGCGCATCGCGGACCGGGTGGCGGAATGGTTCGTTCCCGCGGTGGCCGCCATAGCATTGTCAACCTTCGCCGCCTGGCTTTGGCTTGGTCCCGATCCGAAGTGGGTGCATGCTCTCGTGAGCGCGGTCTCAGTGCTGGTCATCTCCTGCCCTTGCGCCCTCGGTCTCGCCACGCCTGTGGCGCTTGTCACCGGCATCGGGCGCGGCGCACAGGCAGGCATCCTGGTGAGAAATGCGGAGGCGCTGGAACGACTCGCCGGGGCTGGAACCCTGCTGATCGACAAGACGGGAACTCTCACCGAAGGGAGGCCGCGTGTGACCGGTCTTCACCCGGCCCCCGGCATCGACGAGCACGATTTGCTGGGCATGGCCGCTGCGGTCGAGCATCCCAGCGAGCATCCGATCGCCCGCGCCATCGTGGCCACAGCCATCACTCAAGGGATCGCAATTCCCACGTGCACCGAATTTAGAAACACCCCGGGTTTCGGCGTAAGCGCCGCTGTCTGCGGAAAGCGCGTCGAAGTGCGCCGGGCCGCGAGCGGCATTCAGCCCCGGCCGAAGGACGGCGATCGCGCCTCAAGCCTTGTGGAGGTGTTCGTCGATGGCGGCTCCATCGGCACGCTTGTCCTTGCGGACACCATCAAGGACGGCGCCCGCGACGCGATCGCCGAGCTTCACAACCTGGGGCTTCGCATCGTTGTCGTATCGGGCGATCGCGAGGGAGCGGTGAAGGCCGCCGCCCAGGAGCTTGGCATCGACGAGCATCATTCCGAATGCAGCCCCGCCAGGAAACAGGAGATTGTGCGCGGCTGTCGCAAGCGCGGAGAACAGGTGGTGTTCGCAGGCGACGGAATCAACGACGCACCCGCATTGGCTGCAGCCGATGCGGGCATCGCGCTCGGAACAGGAGCAGGCATCGCCATCGACAGCGCGGGGCTGGTTCTGATGAAGGACGACCTGCGAGTTCTGGCGCGCGCCATCCGGCTCAGCCGGGCCACCATGCGGATCGTCAGGCAAAACCTTTTCTGGGCCTTTTTCTACAACGGCATGGGAATCCCGGTGGCTGCGGGCGTTTTCTACCCTTTCTTGGGATGGCAGTTGAATCCCATGCTGGCAGGCCTGGCCATGAGCATGAGTTCCCTGAGCGTGGTGGCCAACGCCCTGCGCCTGAAAAGAACCAGGCTGTGATGCGTATCCGAATCGATGCGACGGTATGTTCGTAAACGCGCAACCGTTTGCCGAATCCACAGAAGGCAATGACCCAATCGGCGCCCCCGGTTCTCATGGGGAAGAAGGCACGGAACTCGAAGTTTTTGCATTACTCCATTGTCTTAAAAACAATGCCTCCCCACTATCGGATCTGCCTGCCCGCAAGTAGAACCGTGCCCCCGTGCCGGCAGGCAACCCCGTTCCCAACCAGAAGACAATGAAGGACCAGTCGTCCGAGTCCCAGCATTTGAATTCGAATGTCGTGCCCTGGATCGCCGCGGGCACCTGGACTCTCCTCGTTGGCGGGTTGATATTCAAAATGTCACGGCAGCCCGAAGCCGGGAGCCCTGCCGGGCAGATCGCGCTATCCTACATGCTGCTATGGACGCTCGGAGTGGCGGGCATTGCCTGGGGATGCCGTCAGTTGCGCAGACAGCGGGACGATCATAATCGCTTTCTCGAAGCGCTCGGCGCCAGCGAGGAGAAATTCCGGCTGCTTTTCGACAACGCCCCCATCGCATCGCTCACCCTGGATTCAAGCGGGCGCATCCTCGCGATAAACGACGCCTGGACTTCGCTTCTCGGCTATGACCTTCATGAGATCGAGAAACGCCCGCTCGCGGACATCGCCTCTCCCAATGACTGGGATATCCTGGAGGAATGCCGCTCCAAGCTCGTACAAGGCGCTTTCATCGGAGACAGGGAGATCACTCTCATTCACCGGAACGGTTCCTCTGTCGTAGTCTCATTATACTGCCGGGCTGAGAAATCGCCTGCCGGCGAATGTTCGCGCATTCATTGCGTTCTTCAGGATGTTTCCGAGCAACGACGCACCCGCCGCGCACTTGAGGAGAGCGAGACGCGGTACCGCCTCATCGCGGAGAACACGGGGGACGTTCTTTTCCTCTTCAACAACTTCAACGATCGCATCGAGTATGTGAGCCCCTCCGTCCGCCGAGTCCTGGGCTTCAAGCCGGAAGACATCATGGGAAAGTCCATGTTCGATTTCCTCGCTCCGGAATCCCGCATCTGGATGCTCAAGGAGCATTCGCGCCGTCTGTCCTCCTATGAAGCGGGCAACATGTCCATGGGTTCACAAACCCATGAAGTGACGTTGAATTCCCCCGACGGACGTCCGGTGTCCACCGAAGTGCGCACCACGCTTCTGCCCGACTCCGATGGCAGGCCCGTCCGGATGCTGGGGGTGATCCGAGACATCACGAAGCGCAAGCAGTACGAAAACGCGCTGGCTGCCCTCCTTCGCGGCACGGCGTCGAGCACGGGCGAGGAGTTTGCC
>JBAZHQ010000313.1:0-5402 GCA_041652235.1 Opitutaceae bacterium
GCCACTGCGTCACTGCGCGAGAATGGATTGGATGGTTGGGGATCGGTTCTGTCCGTCTCGGATTTCCTCTCAGCCTGAGATGAATTGTAAATACTGTAGTACAAAAACGAAAGCCAGTGGAGATTAGGGTATCCATCCATCTGGTTGGTAGCCTGAAGGTTCTGAGGATCTCGGGCATTTTATTTTTGTGATTATCGTGTTTCTCGTGGCCATTTAGTTTGTGGGATTGAGATTCGTGAGTCTTTGTGCCCTGGGCAGCTATATGGTCACTTGCGTTGGATGGAGCTAAGTGGCATGTTGAGATCATGAAGACCATGGCTCGCATCATCCTGGGTATTGCATTCCTGCTCAGTTTTTTGGCTTTCCAGGCTCGGTCTGCACAGCCGGGAGCTGATGAAAAGAAGAGCACAACCCCGTTGGCCCAAGCGGCGACGGATGCCAAGAAAGCCGTTCCTGCAAGCAAGCCTGCGGACAAGAAAAAGGCCCCGGAGGCCATGGGGAAAATAGACGGCATCTCCATTCCGCGTCCAAGTGGAACCTGGCTTGGACTTGATGGCAGCAGCGGAAGATTTTGCCTGAGTTTTTACGATGCCAAGAAGAAGCCTGTTCCGGCAGACGCGGTGCGGGCAACGGCGAGATGGCACTCGCCAAGGCTGAAGAATCCGTTCTTCGATGTCTTGAATCCAAGTTCCGACGGGGAGGCTCTTTTTGGCAACAACCCGGTGACGCCGCCTCGAAACTTCAAAGTTTACCTCACTCTCGAGGGGGGAAATGGGCAGGTCATGGAGAGCTACGTGGTCGATTATCGCGAGTGATGCGAGACGTTGACACGGTACCCATCAACCAAGACCTTGCCGCTATGCCGGAGACAACAGTCACGCCATTCGATACTGTAGAAGCTGCCATTCAGGATATTGCCGATGGGAAGCTGGTTATTGTAACCGATGATGAGGATCGTGAAAACGAGGGCGACTTGATCATGGCCGCCTCGAAAGCGACTCCTGAGACCGTCAATATGATGATCCGTTATTGCAGCGGCATTGTCTGCGTGCCGACGGTAGAGCATCAGTTGCGCCGCTTGGGTCTTGGGCCGATGGTGTCGCACAACAGGGAGAGTCATCGCACCGATTTTACCGTGAGCGTCGATGCGGCGGAAGGCATCACGACAGGAATCAGCGCCTTTGATCGAACGCGCACGATTCGCATCCTTGGAGATCCGGAGTCCCGCTCGGAGCAACTAGTGCAGCCTGGGCATGTCTTTCCCCTTCGAGCGCGTCCAGGCGGTGTTCTTGAGCGGGCAGGCCACACGGAAGCGGCGGTGGACCTTGCCATTTTGGCGGGACAGCCGCCAGCTGGAGTTCTTTGCGAGCTGGTCAATGACGACGGTACGGTGCAACGGATGCCGCAGCTCGCCGAATTCAAGAAACGTTTCGGCCTGCGCATGATCTCCATCGCGCAACTGATCCAGCATCGGGCGCGCCGCGACCAGCTCGTCGAGAAGATTTGCTCCAAGCCTTTTCCCTCCGAGTACGGCGATTTCACGGCGTATGTATTTCGCAACCGGATCGATGGACGGCATCACCTTGCCCTGGCCATGGGCCTTCTCAACGCCCAGCCGACTTTGGTGCGGGTGCACAGCGAGAACCTCTGGAGCGATGTGTTTCTCGCCAAGGGAATGACAGGGCACGAGGCGCTTTCGGCATCGCTCGAGGCAATTGCGCGGGAGGGCAGGGGCGTGCTTTTATACATGGAACCGCAGAATCCAGGTGAAACCTTGGTGCGTCGGCTACAGGCCGGCTCGGGCGAGATTCCAAGGGTGATGGATCTGCGCGACTATGGAACGGGAGCGCAGATTTTAAAGACACTGGGTCTTGGTAAGATAGTGCTTCTGTCCTCCAGCCAGAGGAAGGTTGTCGGCCTGGACGGCTACGGCCTGGAAATTGTGGAGCAAAGGGCCTTATAGGACGGGCGGGCGGAAATTCCTGTTGAACCTTTCTGCATTCCACTCTCCGCTCTTCCGTTCGATCTCAATTCCACAGACAATTGCCACAAAAAGGCACAATAAGAAATATATGCAGAAATAGATCTATTCACTCGAAAGGTGAATGATATACGGACGATGATTGTATCCTGCTAAGTCTCCGATATTCGTGCTTTTTCGTGCCTTTTTGTGGCTATTAAACTGTATTTTCTAAGTTCATTCCCATGAGTCTCTCCGCGCCCAGCGCCATCAAGGTCTCCGGTGCCTCCCTTCGGGTCGGCATAGCGGCCGCGCGTTTCAACCAGCGGCACGTCGATTCCCTTCTGGAGCAGGTGATCGCGCGGCTGCGCAAAGCGGGAGTGCGGCAAAAATCGATCGATGTGGTGCGCGTACCGGGCTCGCACGAACTGCCTTCGGCGCTCCAGATGCTGGGAGAGAGGAGAGCCTTTGACGTGCTAATCGCCCTGGGAGTTTTGATACGCGGCGATACGATCCACTATGAGTTGATAGCAGAGGCGGCCACCCACGGCTTGCAGCGGGTTTCCCTCGATTTGCACACACCCGTCATCAATGGCGTGGTGGTGGCGGAGACACAGGCGCAGGCTGATGACCGGTGCTTTGGGAAGGTGCCCCGTGGAACAGAATTTGCGCAGTCGGCGCTGGAGATGGCGGCGCTGAAACGAACCTTAAGAAAGACATGAGCAAAGCCCTATTCGCCCAACGTCGTGACGGTCGCACCGCCGCCATGCAGTACTTGTTCTCATGGAGTCTGAACAAGCCCGAGGATCTGGCCGCCGATCTGAAGCTGTTTTTCGAGCATCAGGAGCAGCCCCGCGATCATTATGCCTTCGGAGAAGAAGTGATCCACGGAACCATCGAGCACCTCGAGGAAATAGACGGGCATATTCGCTCGCTGGCGCACAACTGGGAATTTGAGCGGATCGCCAAGATCGATCTGGCGATTCTTCGGATGGCGATCTTCGAGATGCTCTTCCGCAAGGACATTCCCCCGGTTGTTTCGATCAACGAGGCGATCGATTTGTCCAAGCAGTTCTCCAATGCGGATGCGAAGCGCTTCATCAACGGCATCCTGGATCGCGTAAAGGATCATCTGGGTCGCGATGCGCGCAAGGCGACGGAGTGAGGGGATATGCTCGGACTGTTTAAGAAATTCAAAGACGGACTTGCGAAGACGGTTGCGGCGATCGCCGAGAAAACGCACGGGCTGTTTGGCGGTCGCAAGATCGATGCTTCCTCCATCGAAACGCTGGAAGAGGCTCTTTACAGCGCCGATTTCGGCGTCCAGACAACCGTGGAGATTCTCGATGAGATCAAGGCGGCCTACAGCAAGGACAAGGAATTGCAGGGGCGCCAGGTTGCGGAAATTGGCGTGGCCGTGCTGAAGCGCGCGCTAGCCGGCAGTGAAGGAGTCATAGCACCTGCTTCCGTGCCGCCCACGGTCATATGCCTGATCGGAGTGAACGGCTCGGGCAAGACCACGACGGCGGCGAAGCTCGGCTGGGAGCTCAAACAGGATGGAAAGGGCGTGATGCTCGCCGCGTGCGACACGTTTCGGGCGGCAGCGGTAGAGCAGATCAAAACGTGGGCCCAGCGCCTTGAGCTAGACATCGTCGCCTCGCATACAGGCGCCGACTCTGCTGCGGTGGCGTTCGACGCGTGGCAGGCGGCAAAATCGCGAGGGAAGGATTATCTCATTGTGGACACGGCAGGCCGCCTGCACACGAAGCAGAATCTTATGGAGGAACTGGCGAAGATCCGCCGCGTCCTTCAGAAGCATGATCCGGCGGCGCCGCATCATCGCTGGCTTGTCGTTGACGGTTCCCTCGGCACCAATTCCATCGAGCAGGCGAAGGTCTTTCACCAGAGTTTCGGACTTACGGGGCTTGTTGTGACCAAGCTTGATGGCACGAGCCGCGGGGGAGCCCTGGTTGGAATCTGGCGCGAGTTGAAGATTCCGATTTTCTTTCTTGGCCTGGGTGAAAGGCCGGAAGATTTGCAGCCCTTCTCAGCAGAGAACTATGCCAAGGCGGTGTTCGGTTTGGATGAGAAATAGGGCGCTTAAACCCGCGAATGGGGGGATTCATCACACCACTTGCACGTCGTTCGCCCTGGCAAGTTATTAACTTGCTTTAGGGCATAGGTTTGTGTGTGACTTAATCGAATGCTCTTCATAAGGAACCCCGAGTGTAGCGACCCTGTCTGCCTGCACATTCTTTAATATCCTTCTCCATGAGAAACTCAAGAAGCCGCTCGTATGCGATAGCCCTATTAATCTTGGCTGCTCTGGCAGGTTCCGCATGGCAACTGATGCGGGAGAAGGAGGCTGGAGACGAGAACAAGCAGGCGGTGGCAGCGCGGGACCATGAAAGCGCGGCGTCGATAGGCGCCCCGAATAGCGCACAGAAGGCCTCTCCGAGGCAGGGGTCGACGATGAATTCCAAGGCATTATTCGCCTATGTACCGCGTCCACAATTTGCGGATACAATTGAGGCGAAGCTGCGGGCTCCGGCAAAGGAGATCAGCTATGTGGAATTGAACCGCAAGCTGCTGGAGGGAAAACGTTCGCCGCTCTGGCTCCCCAAGGGGCAGGGCTCGCTGAGCATTCCGCTTCCCGATGGCAGCACGCTCGAGGCGCGCATCGACAACAGCACGATGCTTGACGCCAGTCGCTTCACAAGCCAGGGACACATCGAGGGACAGCCTGCGAGCCGCGTGTTGATCACAGGCAATGCGGATGGGCAGTATTCCATCGCGGTTCTCGATGTCTCCGTGGGCGAAGGCGAGGCGAATCGGATTGCAGCCTTCACCCTCAGGGCCACCGGCGAGTCCGTCGCGCAATTCTATGAAGTCGACAGCAGTCTGATGCCTCCGTGCGGCGGATCGGTGCACCCCGTGATCGACAAGAAAACTGCGGCCACGATTGCTGCGCGCAAAGCGGCTGCATCGCTGGCAGCTTCAGGCGCGAGCGAAACACCCTCGACAGCAAATGCGTCCGATGCCAGCTCGACGCCCGTTGTGGATCTGATGATGGTGTACACGCCGGGAGTCCTGGCTTCGCTGTCGGGGGACCAGACAAGCAGGATTGCGGCGATACAATCGGCATTCGATCTGGCGGTTGCTGAAACGAACACCGATTTCTCCAGAAGCAGTATCTCGGCGTCTGTGCGTCTCGTAAAGATGACAAGCACGACATATAACAGAGCCCACGTGGATGAGACGACACTCGGGGCAGTCCAGGAGAACGCGGATATCGCCAGCCTGCGCGACGAGGTGGGAGCCGATGGCGTCATCGCGCCAGCAACCAAAACATGAGGAATAAAACGAAAGGAAAAGGAAACATGTCACTGATACCCGACGGGGAGCCAATCCCGTCCGAGAAAGGTCGGCAGCCGCTCGGAAG
>JBAZHQ010000314.1:0-5304 GCA_041652235.1 Opitutaceae bacterium
TTTTTCGATGGGGCCGTTATCGGTGGCTTGTATCGCCGCTGGTTGCTGCGACGGGTGCATGGCCGGTGGAGAATGTTCGGTGCACCCTTGCGCTCGACCCGCTGCGGCATAGGGTGTGCGTCCAATCATGATTTTCCCCAGCGAAAACGCCGGGCACGCCTCCTCCTCAATCCTGGATCTGGAACTTATCCGCAGGTATTCGATTCCGGGGCCCCGCTATACTTCATATCCGCCTGCCACGCAGTTCACTAACGAACTGCCGGGCTTGCGGCTGGAGGAGGCGATCGCCGAGGACAATGCTCCGGGAGCCGGTCCCATCTCGCTCTATTTCCACCTGCCGTTTTGCGAGACGCGCTGCTGGTTCTGCGGCTGCAACACGGTGATCACCATGCGCCGCGAGTCCGCCGGGGAATACCTTGCGGATCTCGCGAAGGAAATGGGCATGATCGCGGAACGCATCGACCGTTCCCGCCCGGTCGTTCAGGTGCATTTCGGCGGCGGAACGCCGACGTTCTTTCCTCCCGACGAGTTGCGCAGGCTGGGCGAGCTTATCCGCGGGCATTTCAATCTGTCGGAAGATTGCGAATACGGCGTGGAGGTCGATCCCCGCCGCCTTTCACTCGATCATCTGAAGGCCCTGCGCGAGATCGGTGCCAATCGCGCCTCTTTGGGGATTCAGGACACGAACGGCGAGGTGCAGCTCGCCATCCACCGCTGGCAACCCCACGACCTGAATCGGCGCGTGGTGCGCTGGATGCGCGAGGTGGGATTCGCTTCGATCAACGTCGACCTCATTTACGGCTTGCCCATCCAAACGCCGGACTCCTTTAGCAAGACCATCGACGATGTTCTGGGTCTGGAACCGGAGCGGTTTTCGGTGTTCAGCTACGCGCATGTGCCCTGGATCAAGCCCGCGCAGAAGATCTTCGATGACAGGGAGCAGCTCCCCAGCCCCGATCGGAAGCTGGCCATGTTCGCCGTGGCCCACGGAAAATTGACACGCGCCGGCTACATCGACATTGGCCTGGATCATTTTGCGAAGCCGGACGATGAGCTGGCCAACGCCCAGCGCGCCGGTACTTTGCAGCGTAACTTTCAGGGCTATAGCACCCGCGCAGGCTCCTCGCTCTACGCCTTTGGCATGTCCTCCATTTCTTCGACGGAGAACAGTTATCGGCAGAACCATAAAACACTTCCCGCATGGAGGGACGCCCTGGCTGCGGGACGCTTGCCCACGGCGAGAGGGCTGCGCCTCACGCTGGAGGACAAGCGTCGCCGCACGATCGTCATGCGGCTCATGTGCGATCGATGTCTTGATTTTGCCGTAATCTCGCGACTCATCGGACTGGATTTCGCCTCCACCTACGCCCAAGAGATCGCCTCTCTGGTCGATCTTGAGAGGGATGGAATCATCACTCGCGACAGCTCGCGCATCCAGGTCACTCCAGTCGGCGTTCCGCTCCTGCGCGTCGTCGCCATGCGTTTCGACGCCACCTACGTATCCGCCCCCCGGCGCCACGCTCAGACGGTATAAGTATTGGATTTCAGCTTATTGTTAAGTTTCAGAATCGATCTTTTTATGCTGCACCGCACCTTTTTGTGGCAACCTTTTGCAGATAAGACGGAAATTCCAGAACTGAATTAGGAATCGCGCCCATGCCCTTCAAAATCTCCAAGAGTTTCACGGTCGAAAGCGGCCACATCCTGAGCAAGCACCCGGGCGCCTGTCGTTTCCCTCATGGGCACAGTCGCATCGTTGAGATCGTGCTGAGCGCCGATAGTTTGGACGAGCGCGACATGGTGTGCGACTTCACCGCCTTGAAGCACGCAGCACTGGAATTCATCATGCGCTTTGACCATAGCATGGCGCTCAACACCGCCGATCCCCAGTTCGGCGAATATCGCAAGGCCTATGGCGATCGCGTCATCCCCTTCGAGAAGACCGATCCGACCAGCGAAGTCATGGCAAAGGCGATCTACGATCACGTGAAGGCGGCCTTTGACGCGGCGGTGCAATCGCCCGCCGATCCGCTGTTCCCGGTCCGCCGGGCGGTGCGCGTCGAACGGGTTCGTATTACCGAAACGGCTTCGAGTTGGGCGGAGTATGGGGAATAGTTGCCGGAGTCGGCATCCTTAGGTGGCGGGATACCCGCACCTGTCCCAAACTCAGCCTAAGATTTGCGCTCGGCGTCGGCTTGAGGATAATGTCACACTTTTGCCATCATGTCCGATCTGACAGATCTCTATCAACAAGTCATACTGGACCATAACCGGCGTCCGCGCAATCGCGGCAGGCTGCCGACGGCCAATCGTGTGGCGCACGGAGACAATCCCACCTGCGGGGATCAGTGCAGCGTGTACCTGCGCATGGATGGCGATCGCATCGCCGATATCTCTTTCGAAGGTTCCGGCTGCGCGATTTCGCAGGCCAGCGCCTCGTTGATGACGACTCAGATCAAGGGGAAGACCGGGGCTGATGCCGAAGAGATTTTCAAGCAATTCCACCAGATCGTCACCACCGGCGAGGCCCCCGAGGAAATCAGCGATCTGGCTGCTTTTGCCGGTGTCCACGCTTTTCCTGCGCGCATCAAGTGCGCCACCCTGGGCTGGCATGCGGCGTTAAACGCCCTCAAGGGCGATCCGACGCCCGCCCATACCGAATAATTCTTACACTTTCATCGCATGATCACAAACTGGGGCCGCATCCGCGACGCCTTTCCCACTCTGAACCAAAAGGTAAACGGGCATCCGCTTGTCTATCTCGACAGCGCCGCGACCACTCAGAAACCCTTGGCAGTGCTGGAATCGTTGCGGCGTTTCTATGTTCAGGATAATGCCAACGTGCATCGCGGCATCCATGCGCTTTCGATGCGCGCCACCGATGCCTACGAAGCGGCCCGCGCCCGCACGGCCCGGTTTATCAACGCGGAAGATCCTGCGGAGATCGTTTTCACCCGGGGCACGACCGAGGGCATCAATCTCGTGGCGGCCAGTTGGTGCGCGGCGAACCTTAAGAAGGGCGACGTGGTTCTCCTGACGGAAATGGAGCACCACAGCAATCTCGTGCCTTGGCAGATGGCCGCATGGCGCTCCGGCGCGACCTTGCGTTTTGTGCCTGTGGCTGGCGGGGATGCGGAGCATGGGCTCGATATGGCCGCCCTGGACACCCTGCTCACGCCCGAGGTGAAGCTTTTTGCATTCACGCACATCTCGAACACGCTGGGCATTGAGAATCCCGTCGCCGAGTTATGTGCCCGTGCTCGCAGGGTGGGGGCGCTTACCCTGGTGGATGCCGCGCAGTCCATAGGCCACCAGATTGTGGATGTGCAGGCGATCGGTTGCGACTTCCTCGCTTTTTCCGGCCACAAGATGGCGGGGCCAACGGGCATCGGAGTTCTCTACGGGCGCAAGTCGCTTCTCAACTCCATGCCTCCCTGGCAGACCGGCGGCGGCATGATCAGCTCCGTCGATTTCTTTGAAAGCCGTTGGAAGCCCGCGCCGGAGCGTTTCGAGGCGGGCACGCCGAACGTGGCGGATGCCGTCGGTCTTGCCGCAGCCATGGAGTTTCTCGACTCCTTGGACCGGGGGATGATCAATGCTCATGATCGCGAATTGGCGGCCTATGCATGCAACGCTCTCTCGAACATACCCGGCATACGCATCCTCGGACCGCGTCCGGGGCAGCCCCGCACGGGATTGGTGAGCTTTTCGTTGAAGGAAGCCCATGCCCACGACGTCGTGACTTTTGCCGATCAAGACGGTCTGGCCCTGCGGGGCGGTCATCACTGCAACCAGCCGCTCATGAAGAAGCTGGGTCTCACCAGCACCTCCAGGGCGAGTTTCTACATCTACAACACCGAGGAGGACGTCGACCGCCTCGTCTCCTCGCTCCTCCGTATAGCGAAGTTCTTTGGCGGATCGTGACCGGGAGCCCCGGCCTCTCCTACGGCGCCTCGAAGACTTCTATCAGGCCGACGCCCGTATCGCTTTCCGTTTCTCCGGACATGACGACCGAGTAGGCGCCTGGCAGGAGGGTGACACACATCGCAGTGTCGTTGCTGTCGGGCGAAAGATGATCTTTGCCCATCACATAATCGATCACAGGCATCAGATCCTTCTGGGTTCCGGGATGGGCCACCGTAAGAAGTCGGTCCCTCTGGTACAAGGAAAGCTTAACAGTGGAAATCGCCTCTTGAACACCAAGACCCTTCAGGGCTGGACCCGAGCCGCAGATGAGGACGCGCTTGGAGTTGGTTCCATCGATGGCAAAGCCTGCGATCAGCACATTTTCTCCGATGCCCACCTTGCCTCGTGTTGAGAAACCGGTGACGCGCCCATCGGCGTAGGAAGTCGGCACATCGCTTCCGTCGTAAGCTTCGGCAAGGGCCACTCCGTTCTGTGCCGTCTTCGAAGTGATGAGCATGGTGTAGGCGCCAGGCGAAATATCGCCGAAAGCGCTGGCATCCGCGATGCCCTGAGAGAGAGGAAAGGCTCCCGTTTTTGCACGAAGCGCACGCAGGATCTGCTGGTCCGGGAATGTCTCCCAATTATCATTGCTCATTCGCGGATCTTGGCCGGCGTAAAGTGTCACGACAGGAGAGCCGAGAGGCGAGGCAACGGCCTGCGACGCCAAGCCTGGACCGATGCCGCTGATGACGATGGATCGGTGCGTAGCACCGGTGACTATGAATCCCGTGATGAGCGTTTCGCTGTCCGGGCCGACGACAGCGCGGGACGAGATGCCGACCAAGCGCGTGGCGGACGCATGGCGATCAGGGACGATGCGTGCAACGGCTTCCAGATGATTCTGGGATGACTTCACTCTCGGAATTTCAATCGATGGCACGCATTGCACTCCGTTTATAGCAGTAAAGTTTCCTTCCAGTTTGAAACTGCCGTCTGAAAGGCCGCTCATTGAGTTAATATAACCAGTAACATCCAGATCGGCACGGAAGTCCGGATCGTAATTCCCATCGGGGGTGTAGCGTTTGGTTCTGATGAAAAGATCGGCGCCGGATCCATCTGGAGAGTCTGGCATCAAGGAATCGGGCATCGGATAATATATCGGCACATAATCAATAGTCGAAGGTACATGTGGAATCAATACGTCACCATCAAAGTGGTTCTGGATAAGGATTATCAATGAACCATCCTGCATTACGGTTTTATGGGCAACCCTTACGCCCTGAAGGTCGGGACTATAGGTAGAGCCTGTCCCAAGTTCGCATTCCTTTTGTTCGTAGTAACTTGCTAGCTTTCTCGCACGCCATAATGAACGTTTTTTGGCCATTTCAGCAAAATCGC
>JBAZHQ010000315.1:0-5289 GCA_041652235.1 Opitutaceae bacterium
AAATCCTCACGGGAAACGTGAACCGGGAGCCGTCTGTCGAGAGACGCGATGACCGCGTCCACGACAGGCAGGATCTCAGCGAGCGCCTCGGAGGGTTCGTAGGTGGATTGTGTTTTCACATTGGGAGGAAATTAAGCTGTTAAAGTGGGCAGCCTGATTCCGGCTCAAGGTGTGCGATCGCAGAACGAAGGATCAAAGAACGGGAAAGGAAAACCACGGCTCAGGTCGCTCGGTGAGGGAAGATTTCTCCCTCATCCGCCCTCAGTGACCATGGATAAAACGGGGATGGGAAACCGCATCTGAATCGCCACAAAAAACACTAGAAACACGAAAACAAAAGGATACTGGAAATCAGATAACTTCTTATTTTTGTGATTATTGTGTTTTTCGTGGCTATTCGATCAGTGGAATTTATGAGGTCTCGTAACGCCTGCGGCGGCAAGCAGCCATGCATCGAGCAGGATCGCACACCTTCGTCCCTCTCGTGTCGCGTGTTGCGATCCGGATTGGACGGCCGGGGATTTTATCGGGCCTTGGCTGATTGACCTGGGCTCAGCTGTGAAGCCGCTTGGAGATGTAACGAGCTTTTGGCTCGGTCTCCGGAAGCGGTTTTCGTTCCTAAACTAAAAACCCACTTCCGGTTTGGAAGTGGGTGTCGGTACTACATCTTTTGAGTTCTCGACTTAGATCCCACTTCCCTTTTCGGCGTCGCGATTATTGCGATGAGAGGCGACGGCGAGCACGCATGTGGTGCGCGGGGCGATCACCGCAGCGACGACGGCACGGCGCCACATCGCAAAAATCGCGGTGACCGTCTGTTTAGTCGTCTGTGTGATGGTGATCATTGAAAACGTGAGTACTTGGTAGCAACACGGCACATGGTGTAAAAAAAACAAGGGGTCGAGAAAATATTTTCTCAAGGAGTTGCCCTCCGGGCGAAAAAACCCTGTTTTGCTGCTCTCATGCTCGTTCATTCCGTTTATTTCCACCTCGTTCCAGGACTCAGCCCGGCCCAGCGCGCCGAATTTCGACAGGCTGTCGAAATCCTCAGGACCATTTCCTGCGTGGAAAAAGCCTTTGTCGGCGCTCCCGCCGCAGTGCCCGATCGGCCTGTGATCGAGAAAGGCTACGGCCTCGCGCTCACGGTGATCTTCAAGGATGTGGCCGCCCACAATTCCTATCAAGTCGACCCCATCCACCTGGCCTTTGTCGCAAAGTACAAGCACTGCTGGACCCGCGTGCAGGTTTACGACGTGCAGGAGTAAGCCGAGGGAAATCAGCTTAGAGAACGCAATTGAATGGCCACAAAAAAGCACGAAAAGAGCCGATTGCTTCGACTTCGATCATTGTGCGCCTATAGGCGCCTCTGGGGTCATTTTGATATCTCTGAGTTTTTTGCACTACAATCTATGCGAATCATCTCTGGCCGCGAGGAATCTGCACGGCCTTCTTCTCCGCTTCTCCGCAGTAAAAATGTCTTTGGATTGGATGATCGGAACCCCAACCCATTTTTTACTGCGGAGAAGCGGAGAAGAAAGGAATTCAAAGGAAGTGAGCTCTCGCTGAACAGACCTCTTTGGTTGCGGCTCTGCCGCGCTATGTCTTTTCGTGGCAATTGTCTGCGGAATTAGAAATCGGCCTCGTTCCTATTTCCTGACCACAAAGGGGGCGAAGAAACCAGCCTGGGCAGGCGGAAACCTGCCGTGGATCAGGACTCCGTCATCGCGATGATCCTGATCGTGAATGAGTCCCGTCTCATGCAGCCGGGCGATCGCATCGTAGCGATGATGGGGGATCAGCAGCTCGGTGAGCGCGAACTCGGTGTCGATCAGCTCCATGAACCGATCCTGCAGATCGCCCAGCCCCTCCCCTGTGAGCGCACTCACAAAAATCGCACCGGGCTGCATTCGGCGCGCATTGCCGATCTGCTCGGGCGTGGCCGCATCGACCTTGTTGAAGATCGTAATCGTCCGCTTTCCGTCCGCCCCGAGTTCCTTGAGCACCTCCAAGGTGGTTTCGTAGTGCTTCTCGACATTCGGGTTGGTGACATCGAGAACGTGGACGAGAAAATCGGCGACGAGAACCTCTTCCAACGTGGCCTTGAAAGCCTCCACCAAGTCGTGAGGAAGGCGGCGGATGAAACCCACCGTGTCGGTGATGAGCAGCTTCTGATTGTTGGGCATCAGGAGCTGGCGCGTCGTGGGGTCGAGCGTTGCGAAAAGCTTGTCCTCAACCAGGACGCTGGAGCCGGTGAGCTTGTTGAGAAGGGAGGATTTCCCCGCGTTGGTGTATCCGACGATGGAGGACGTCGGAACGGGTATTCGCAGCCGCCTGTTTCGCTGCACGCCGCGCTGCTGTCTCACCTCGATCAGCTCGCTCTTCAGGCGGGTGATGCGGTTGCGGACGATGCGGCGATCCTGTTCGAGCTGGGTCTCGCCTTCGCCTCCGAGGGATCCCTTGCCCCTCTGGCGGGATAGATGCGTCCAGGCCCGGGTAAGCCGCGGCAGCGAATACTCCATGCGGGCAAGCGCCACCTGCAGGATGGCTTCGCGGGTGTGGGCGCGATCGGCAAAGACCTCAAGAATGACCTCCTGGCGGTCGATCACAGCCATGCCGGAGAGTTCCTCCCAGTTGCGCTGCTGCGCCGGGGACAAGGCTTCATCGAAGACGATCAGTTGCGCGCCCAGCTCCTTGGCCCTTGCCGACAGTTCCTCGGACTTTCCCTTTCCAAGGAGCATCGCCGGCGTATGCGAGCGCAGATTCACGAGCTCCTTGCCGGCGATCTCATAGCCGAGGTTTTCGACGAGTTCCACGAGTTCGCCCAAAAGCTCCGACGCCTCGCCGTGAGGCATGTCAGCGGTATGCACGCCGATGAGAAAGGCGCGGTCAATATTGTCGATGCGTGCGGTTTGCAGGAATTCGGCCATCGTGGATCTAGTGGGAAACCATTTATAAACGGCTATATCGCCGCGGATGGCAACTGTCCTCGCAAAGGGCAGAAAGCGGATGCATTCGGAAAATCCAAGGTGGATACATCCGGGCCGGGAACTCAGCGGGCAAAAAGAACACACGTGGGAGTCGGTACCGTTACGTCGAGCCCCGTTTTCTCAAGCTTTCCCGTTTGCCCGTTTACGCGGAAAACGGCGATATTGTTCGTATCGCGATTGGCGCAGAAAAGAAAAGCGTTGTCGGGGGAAAGCGCGAAATGCCGCGGATGTCGGCCGCCGCTGGGCATGTGTTCCACAAGCGCGAGCCTGCCGCTGGCCTCATCCCGCTGAAAAACAGCCAAGCTGTCGTGCCCCCGGTTCGAAGCATACACGAAGCGGCCGTTGCGGTGGATCTGCACCTCAGCGGAAATGTTCTGCCCTGTGAATCCTTTCGGCAAAGTGGAAAGTGTCTGCAGAAGCGACAACCCGCCGTCAGGGGCGTGGTAGGAGAAGACATCCAGGCTCCCCGCAAGCTCGTTAAGCACATAGAAGTGACGGCCATCGGAGGAGAACTCGGCATGCCGCGGTCCCACGCCGGGCGCGGACTGGATGAAAGCTGGCTCCGCCGGCGTGAGCTTCGCCTGGCGTGAATCCAGCGCATAGCGAAGAACGCGATCCATGCCGAGGTCGCAGGCGAAGACAAAGCGTCCATCCGGGGAAATCGTGACCGCATGAGCGTGAGGGCGTGTCTGCCGCGCTGCATTGGGCCCCGTCGGGCCCTCGTGCAGGATGTGGGAGACAAGCATGCCCAGGCGGCCATCAGGCTGCACGCTGAGCGAGCTGGCGACGCCCGTGTAATAGTATGCGGAGAGAAGAGCCTGCCCGTCGGTTGAGATAGCCAGATGGCACGGCGCACCCGGAGTCCCCACTTGCACCGAGTTCAAGGAAGCCAGACAGCCCGACATGGCATCCAGGGCATAGGCGCTGACCGTTCCGGTTATCATCCCTTCCGAGGACGGAACATCGCACGCCGCATAGAGAACACCAAGCCTGGGATGCTGGGTTAGAAAGCTGGGGTTAGAGGCCTCGGCGACTGGGCTCGCCTTTTCAACCTTGCCTGCAACGGGATCAAAGCGAAACGCATAGATGCCCTTGCTCGTGCCGAACTTGGTCTGGGTGCCGATATAGATAAAATTGTCGGCTGAGTAAGGAGCGACGGAGGTCATGATGGGCAGGATCGCGAAGAAAACACAGGCGTAGGAATCGAAGAATAATGCGGGAACTGCCGAATGAGCTACGTTATATTTAGATCGTCAAGCGAGCAGCTTTTTTGCGACGCGTCTAGCCTGTCCCCATGCCGATAACCTATCTTCCCACAGGCCCTGCTGTGCCCGCCGAAGCCATACGAAGGCGGGAGCTTGTATCGAGTGGGTTTGGTTGCGGCTCCGCCGCTCCAGGTCTCTGTGGTCAAATGCAACTGCAGGATCTAGGATGACCGCGCACTTCGGATCACGCGCTTCTGAGCCTCGTTGATCACAACCTCCAAGCCTTCCGGTTGAACCGGCGCCATGTCGGGAAAATGCTGGTTGGTGCCGGGAAAATCCTCACGGCCTGGGCGTTTTAAGGCTAAACTGTGTCATTCCTAGACTTAGCCTCCCCGATCCCCGCCAACATCGATTGAAGGCGCTCCCTGAAAATGTTTGCTGCTTAGTCTCTATGGCAATCGCCTCCATGACCCCTTATCGGTTCAACCGTCATTTGACGTATTGGCCTCCTACTTGACCCGCCTAACTTTGATTCCGTGCCACTTCGTGTTTATATTCACCGGAGGTTCCTTTCGCATGGCTGGGGCGACCTGGTCAATTTCTTAAATGGCAGCGTTAATGGTTCTATCCAATGACACCGCGCATCACCCTTCATGATGTGGCACAGCGCGCTCATGTTCATGTTTCCACCGCGTCGCGCGCGCTGCTGAACAGCCCTCGTTTGTCTGAAACAACGCGCCGTCGCGTTCAGAAGATTGCGAATGAGATGGGTTACGTGCACGATTCCTTGTTGGACGCCTTGGTGGCCTATCGCGATGCGGCCCGCCGGCAAAACCATCCTCCTGTGCTGGGCTATGTGACCTCCTCGCCGATACCGCTCAAGACCCTCCCACACCATCGCTTCTATTGGCAAGGGGCAAGGCGGCGCGCTGCGGAACTGGGGTTCAAGCTCGAACAGTTCTCGCTGGCTGAGTCGGGAATGATGGATGCGCGCTTAAGCGCGATCCTTTGCGCCCGAAGCATCGACGGGATTATTTTGAGTTCGTTCGTGAAGGGCCGCGCCGAGTTAAACTTCGACTGGTCTCGTTTCGCCGTCG
>JBAZHQ010000316.1:0-5275 GCA_041652235.1 Opitutaceae bacterium
TGGCACAAACGCGCGCCGGAGAGGCAAGAGCGTGAGATGTACTTACAAGGCAAATATCAAGAGCCTCGATTCCATTAAAAACCTTGAGTGCGCTTTCAGCGCTGACCGGCTTGCAGGTTCTCATGGTTCGTCCATTCAACGCTATGCGCCCACTGCCAACAGTTATTTCTTCTCCGTTCGCATAGATTTCATATATCCTGGCAATAGCCGATGATGAATCTGGAGAAACAGAAGCAGGAGCCGTGCCATAAAAATGAACTCTAATCTTTCGGATTATTCTCTGTATCGTTACTGGCACTGACGTTGGCACTGGGCCGACTGTCCCAGTCTTTACTATTGATTCAACGTTGTCTGAATCAACTATCGATATT
Organism: Opitutaceae bacterium; assembly: GCA_041652235.1. Classification (GTDB taxonomy): domain Bacteria; phylum Verrucomicrobiota; class Verrucomicrobiia; order Opitutales; family Opitutaceae; genus MWDT01. Next base: position 372 of record JBAZHQ010000316.1, read on the forward strand.
TCGTAATTCACCTTTCCGCTGCTGGAACCGCTGTGAGCAAGCTGCCCAAGCATTATAACTTCAATGTCGGCTGCATAGAGTGGGATGCTTAGATTTACCGCCATCATAATATCTATCGATGCCGGGGAGCCGGTTGCGCTCGAATAACCTATTTGATGATACGTGCTTTCGTTTCCGTCGCACATGCTTGCAAGCACAGTTGATGGTGAATTGAGATCGTCTGACCCTGACTGATATACAATCTCCGGAGTTCCATAGCCAGCTACCACTTCCATATATGTGCCTCCGCTCGGAATGTATTCAACGGACTTGGATTCTTTGCTGGAATCGCAAGAAATAAAAACCGCGCAGACCAGCGCAATAATTGAAGCGATCACAGGTCACTCCGTATCCACATCTGCCCGACGTACGGTGCCACAGGTTCAGCCGCGAGCACCGGAATAATCGGCGGGTTGTCCATCTCTTGTTTATTCGTGTAGAGGACCGAGCTTCCCTTGTACAGCCTCCACAGCGCACGGTCGGTTCCGTTGAACCATCCGCCCTTCGCGGTGTCGTACGTCGGAGCGGTCGCTGAAAAGATGAATGAGGCTTCGTCGCCATCGGGAACGGCATAGATGTAAACGACGCCAATGGCGAGCGCGGCCCAGCCGGTGACGCTCTCGTCTGTGGTGACCTCGTAATAGCTGCCGTTGATCTCGAACCGGGACCCGGCCGCTACCTGCGGCTCGCTGGTGTTCTCGAAGTTGGTGAGACGCGCGAGCATCATTCCGCCACTGACCTTGGTCAGCTTCGCGAGGAGCGCCTGCCAGTCCGCGGTCTCGGGGTTTACGTTTGCGGGCTCGACTATAGCTGTGGCCATCAGCGGGCCTCCTCGTAGGTGATAGACATATTCCAGTAAAATCCGGATTCATCGCGCTTCACCGGCTCACCGACTTCGGTGATGTGTGCATATCGAGCCGGGACCTTGTCGTGTGCTTCAGGGTAAAGGTCAACCATGTGCGGCTTGCAGGTTTGAACGGCGGCCACATACTCGACGATCTCGTCTAGCTTATCGTTGGTTATGCGAGGTAGCGTGACCTCGGCTCCGCGCAGGTGTCGGGCGAACACCCCTGACACCTGGCCGCCAAGAGACTTTGAGGCGATCGAATTGACGACGAGCGGGGCCTTCCATCCAGTGGTGAACCTCGGCAGTTCCAGGTACTCGCCGAAGCTCAGGAACCCGATGTATATCGGCTCTCCGCCGGAGAGTTGAACCTCAAACGAATACGCGCCCTGGACGCTGGAGATGTAGTAAATTGAATCCGCTGCCTCAAGCGCTAACTCTTGATTGAATAGTTCGTCTCCTGCGAGATCACGAAGGATGAGACGCGCGAAGTCAGCATTATGGTATCCGATCGCCATCGAGTCCACGGTCATGGCATCAATCCAATTCCCGGTGATGACGCTCGCGGAAGCCGTGCAGAAACAGGCTAGTTCGATGTAGGGGTCGTAAAGGTATTCTGGCGTAGAGTTGCTGTCGAGGTTGGTCATCGCCAAGTCCTCGGCGGATTCGACGAGGTTGTTGTAGAGCACTCTCACCTAATCCCCCTGGCCTTGATCAGCACCTTTCCATCGCTCACGATCTGCGCCGTTGACTTCGCAATCATGAGCCCATCGAGATATACGGGGATCTCAATTATTTGAGCTTGTGCGCTTCCTCCGCCTCCACCACCATTCGCCAGCCACATGAACTCTGCCTGCTGTGCTTCTGTGAGCACAGCTTCTCGCGGTCTCAAGATTACCGGCACGGAGTCTGTCGTGGTTCTGGTACCGGGAACGATACCGCCAGTCGCGTACGCGAGCACCGGCTTAGCAGCTCGCACTGCCGCGACCTGAAGCGCGCCGGCCGCGGCCGAGGTGGCGACAAACGCGGCGTTCCACGGCCAGAACGGAGGTGCGGAGAGGGCTCCGACGACAGCCTGCGCGGCATTGGCAACGGCAGAGATTACCTTCATCTTCCAAGCCGTCATCTCGGCCTTGTACTGGATCTCTGCCTTGTCCTTGGCCTGCTGCTCCTCCAGCGCCTTTTCCGTGGCCGCGCGCTGTTTGGCAAGCTCCTCCTGCTTCTTATCGTACTCCTCTTCGATCTTCGCCTTTTCCAGGGCCTTCTCGGCCTCGGCTATGGTTTCGGCGTCTCCAGTCTCTTTCGCCTTCGCCAACTCATTCTCAAGCTGCTCGACGGTTGCGGCCTCGGCGAGTCCGGCCTCATAGAGCTTCGCCTGAAGCTCGGCGTCGAGGGCCTCTTCAAGGGCATCGTACTTTTCTTCAAGCGCCTCCTGCTGCGCTTCCTGGACCTTCTCTAGGGCCGCAAGCTGGGCGTCGGCATTGTTGTTGGCCATTTGGGTGACGAGGTCAGAAAGGGCAGAGAACACGTTGCTGAAGGCGCTGAAGGCCTTGTCGGCGTTCGCCGCGAACTCATTCCAGGCAGCGTCGTTCTTGAGCGCCTTGTATAGCTCGTTCGTGGACTGGATAGCGCGGTCCTTGTATTTCTGGTCCGCATCGCTGGCCTCGATGGCCGCTATTTTCTCCTGGCGCATCTGTTCCAAGAGATCGACTTCGCCCTTGTTTCGCTTGGCGAGTTCGGCGTTGTTCTCTTTGTTCAATACGTAGAGGTCGGCGTTAGCGGCCCTGACTTCCTCGGCCGTGGCGAGGCTTGCCTCCCTGGTGTTATTGAGATAGGTCTCCTCGTCGCGCATCTCCTTGAGCTTGGCGATCTGCTCATCGATGCGGATCGTGGTCGCGGCGGAATCGGTGATCTTGTACTCGGCCTTGAGCGCTTCCAGGCCTTCGATCTCGGCTTCGATGGCGCTGCGGATTCTGGCCTCACGCTCTTCCTGAGTGATGTAGCCGCGAGCCGCGAGGTCGTTGGCAGCGGCTACTGCGGCCTTGTACTTGTCATATAGCTCGACACGCTTATTCTGGATCTCGGAAGCAACCGCTGCCTTTGCTGCGGCAATGTCGTCGCTTACGGCTTGAGTCTCGGCAGCCTTCTTCGCTGCGGCCTCAGCCAGCCCGGCATACCGCGCCTGCTCGGCGAGCATGGAGCGCTCAGCTTTGAGCGCATCGATCGCCACCTTCTCCTGAGAGGCGGAAGACGCTGCGACCTGAAGAGCCTCGTCTCCGGACTGTAGCAATATTCTGAGGTTGGCCTCACGGATCGCCAATTCTTCATTGAGCAACTTCAATCGTTGATCAATAGTGGCATTCCCTGCCTTGGTCGCTTCAACTGCGTCTCGGTAGTCATTGGCCTTCTTGATTGCGGCGCCTACGGCTTCGGCAATTCCGATGAAGGCCACGCGCATCGGCTTGAATCCAGAAGCGAGAGCGCGACCTATCTCCTCGTTCACGTCGCCTACCGCATTCTGGAGTTGAATGTTTCCGTTTGAGGCAGAGGCGGCAGCCGCGGCTGCTCCTCCAAAGGCCAGGTTAAGCTCGTCAAGGATTATCTTCTGAGCTCCGGCAAGGTCGCCAGCAGCCTTCATGGCTTCACCGGCTGCCTTCTGCTGCTCTGTGAAGCGGAACCCTTGCTTGGACAGCGCGTTCCAATCCAGGAGGTCTAGCGCTTTGCCGACCTGCTGTGCCGTGGTTGCGAGATCCTGGCCCATGACGGTTGACATATCAAGGATGGCCTTCGTGGCCTCCTCAAAATTGTCGCCGCGAATACTCCGGAACCCAAGAAGGACGGCCTGCATTGAGGATATGGTCTCATCCCCGTATAAAGTCACTTTCTGGAGGGACGAAGCCATATCGGTAAGGGCCTCTGACGAGATCCACGAATCTGCCCCCGTTGACTTCAATACGGAATTGAGCTTGGCAACAGCGACGGTCTGGGCTTCCCACGCAGACTCAGATCCGGTTATGACGTTTTTCAGCAGGGCGAATGCGGCGGTAAGCGAAGCCACCGGCAATATGCCTGACGACTTGATGAAGGAGAAGAAGCGCTGGAAGGCATTTTGACTTTTGGTAGTCGTCGATGCAACGTGAGTCTCAAGTTGGCTAAGCCGAGCGAACACGCCTTTGAGATCGTTGTCGAGCTGGTCGAGGCGAATACGTATACTGCTGTAAACCGATCCAGAGTCGACGGCCATCTGTTATTTTCCCCCGCCGAAAACCCAGTTCACGCCATTCCTTAAGCCCTTCTTCTCTTCCTGGTCTTGGATGTAGACCGACCACGCTGTCTTATCGATGTCGGCGGCGTCGCGGTCGGTGAAGGTACCGGAAATGTGATCGTGCGGAGAGTCGTGCCCATTCGTCGCAAGGATCGCGGCATCGAGCAGCGCCGCTCGATTCAGCTTCTTGATGTCGGACACGTTGACGCCGAGCGCCCACCTGGTCAGAAAGTCCAGTGTGTCCTCTGGGAGGAAGAACGCGAGCGAAAGCTCCAAAGCCATGGTGTCGCGCTCTATCTCGGCTTTCTCCTCGGCCGAGCACGAGCTGAGGTCGATCTTCTTGATAGCCTCAAGCTCGCGCCGCTTGTCCGCGGCCACGAAGTCAACGCCGAGGAGCATGGTCTCGATTTCCTCGAATCGCGGCCGGTTCAGGACCGCGCGCGCGAGCCGCTCTTGGCCGTTGCGCATGTCGATGAGGGCGGCGCGCGGCGGTTTCGTTTTCTCTTCGTCGGTGTCGATGAGTGAGAAGGCCCCGCACGCCTCCTGTTGCGTGGAGTTCAGCGTGCGGAGCTCGCACCACACACCTACTCCTGCGAACGGAACGAAGACCCACGACAGCATGGCGCCGCGGATCACCTCCAGAGGCAAATATCCCGTAGGCAGCGCATGCCCGCCGTGCCCGTTGAGGTTGGCACGGCGGTCGAGCTCGCGCTCCACGGCGCGGGCTACGATGCGGTCAAACATTGGCAAGGTCCC
>JBAZHQ010000317.1:0-5256 GCA_041652235.1 Opitutaceae bacterium
TCGGGTTGGTCGCTGTCCTTGGGCTGTTTGCGCTTCGGCATTACTGTAAGTCTCCGCTATGAAATTCGCTGGTCTCAGGCTTCGACAAGGTCCTTTTCGACCTTGAGGTTGCCAATGATGAAGTCCTGCCGCTCGGGCGTGTTCTTGCCCATGTAGAAGGAGAGCAATTCCTCGGTGTTGTGCAGGAAGTCGAGGCTCACCTTCTCAAGGCGGATATTCTCACCGATGAAGTCCTTGAATTCGCCGGCGCTGATCTCGCCCAGGCCCTTGAACCGGGTGACCTCCGCGTTCTGGCCCAGCTTCATGAGGGCGGCCTGTTTCTCGGCCTCGCTGTAGCAGTAGCGCGTCTCCTTCTTATTTCGGACGCGGAACAGCGGAGTATCCAAAATATAGAGATGCCCGTTGGTGATGAGCTCGGGGAAGAATTGGAGGAAAAACGATATCAGGAGCAGGCGGATGTGCATGCCGTCCACGTCGGCGTCGGTCGCGATGATGACCCGGTTGTAGCGCAGTCCCTCGAGACCCTCCTCGATGTTGAGGGCGCTTTGCAGAAGGTGGAATTCCTCGTTCTCGTAGATGACCTTCTTGGAGAGACCGTAGGTGTTGAGAGGTTTTCCCTTGAGGGCGAAGACGGCCTGCGTGAGCACGTCGCGACAGGCTGTGAGGGAGCCGGCAGCGGAATCGCCCTCGACGATGAAGAGCGAGCTCTCCTCGGCTCGCTTGTCGTTGGTGTCGAGATGCGCGCGGCAATCGCGCAGCTTGCGGTTGTGGAGCGAGGCCTTCTTGGCGCGTTCGCGGGCGATGTTGCGGATGCCGGCGAGCTCCTTGCGCTCGCGTTCGCTGTCCTCGATCTTGTTCTTGAGGGCCTCGGCGGCCTCCGGGTTGCGATGGAGATGGTTGTCGAAGTGCTGCTGGAGGAACTGGCTGACGAACTGCCGCACGGAGGGGCCGTTGGGACCCATGTCGTTCGAGCCCAGCTTGGTCTTGGTCTGCGATTCGAAAACGGGCTCGATCACGCGGACGGAGATGGCGGCGACGATGGACTGGCGGATATCCGCGGCGTCGTATTCCTTCTTGAAGAAATTGCGCACCGTCTGCACGAGTCCCTCTCGGAAGGCCGCCAGGTGCGTGCCGCCCATGGTCGTGTGCTGGCCGTTCACGAAGGAATAGTATTCCTCGCCGTAGTGGCCGGCATGGGTCATCGCCACCTCGATATCTTCCGCCTCGATGTGGATCACCGGATAGAGCGTCTCGCCCGTCAGCCGGCGCTTGAGGAGATCCTCGAGCCCGTTCTCCGAGCGGAACGCCTTGCCGTTGAGCGTGAGCGTGAGCCCCCGGTTGAGAAAGCAGTAGTTCCAGAGCATCTCCTCAACGATCTCGGGGCGGTACTTGATGTCGTTGCCGAACAGGGCCGCGTCGGGGGTGAATTCGACGATCGTGCCGTTCTTTTCCGTCGTCGAGGCGACGCGGTAATCCTTCTTGAGCTTGCCCTGCGTGAACTCGACCACCTTCGACTGTCCCTCGCGGACGGCCTGGGCGCGATACTCGAGCGCCAGGGCGTTCACTGCCTTCTGACCGACGCCGTTCAACCCAACCGCTTTCTTGAAAGTCTCGCTGTCATACTTGGCCCCCGTGTTGATGATCGAAACGCACTCGAGGAGCTTGCCCAGCGGGATGCCGCGTCCGAAGTCGCGAACCTTGACGGTGCGGTCCACCAATTCGACGTCGATTCGCTTGCCGAACCCCATGGTGAACTCGTCGATCGAGTTATCGATGGTCTCCTTGAGCATCACGTAGATGCCGTCATCCGCATGGGAACCGTTGCCCAGGCGCCCGATGTACATGCCGGGGCGGAGGCGGATGTGTTCCGTCGAGGAAAGGGTCTTGATGCTGGCTTCTGTGTAGTTGGTCGCCATGGGCGTTGAGGATGCGATGCCGCAAGCGTCTGGCCGCAGCGCGGACTGACAAGCGAAAATCATCCCCCGCGCAGACATCGCTCGAATGCGACCGACGGCAAGGATTACGCTCGACCGCTTAGCCCGAGTCGGAAAACTCCTTGGCTCATGGCCAAGCATCCCATCAAACCAGAGTCGGCGGGCACACTGATGCAATTGAAGGTCACCCTCTGTGGGTCGCGACCCTCCATCTGGCGGCGCCTGCTCGTGCCGGCCGATATCAAGCTATCGAAGCTCCACGCGGTGTTGCAGACGAGCATGGGTTGGGAGGAAAGCCACCTTCACGTATTCCGTCACGAAGATAAGACCTATGAGCCGGCGGCTCACCGCCAGCTGGGAGGCGGCTTTTTTGTTCCGGATGAGAATCAGGACGAAGCCAAGGTCCGTTTGGCCGATCTGCTGCACGCAAAAGGAGACTGGCTGGTTTACGAATATGACTTTGGTGACGGATGGGAACATGAAGTGCGGGTGGAGAAAATCGTGCCGGTGGGATCATCTAACGCCCACAGAGCCGTTTGCCTGGCTGGCGCTCGTGCATGCCCGCCGGAGGACTGCGGCGGCTTGCCCGGCTATGATCACTTGCTCAAAATCATCGCGAACCCAAAACACTCGGAGCACCACGAAACTCTCGAATGGCTGGGCGGCACCTTCGCCCCGGAGGCCTTCGATGCAGCGCGAGTCGACGCATCCTTGCTCAAGCTGAAACTATAAAAGACAAGGGCTGCTCACAGAACCGGAACCACATCCGGATACGGCCCAAGGAAGCGTTCACCGTTGAAATGGATCATGTGGTCAGGGTCTTCGGCTATCCACACCTCGGACTCCCAAGCTATATGCGAGACGAATGACCGCATAGTTTGGCGGTTCTCGAAGGCTGTGACGAACACCAGACCCGCCTTGCAGCCTGTGAACAGATCCTTGAGCTCCTTGCGCCGCTTGCCATCTACTGGGCCAGCACTGGTGACGGCTTCAATGAGCAGAAGCCAATTCTTGGCGGGGGAATAAACAATCACATCGGGAATCTTGGTAGCAGAATCCAAGGTAATTCCCAGTGCAGCAAGGCTTTCTGTCTCCATGTGGACGAACTTGTTTTCTGTATCGCCGATGTAATAGACCACGCCGCCGGGGGCGAAGGCCGGGCAAAAGTGTTCGATGATAGCCTTCACTAACAGGCACCAGCGGTATCGGGGATGGTAAAACACAGAGCCATCCGGGAAACGCCACCGTTGAGCTTCCACGTCTGCACGTGGAATCGCTAATGCATATGCAAGCCCTTCGACGCCCGCTGACGAAGAGTGAAAGGTTATTGCAGGCACCTCATGGTGCTTTGGTCGGTGTGAGTATCCCATTTTGGGTTATCCTAAAATCGGATGTACACTTGGCAAGTGTCAAAGTCAGTTTTCACATCCGAGTATAGTGTTCTCAGAGAACTTCTGAGGAAACTCCGAACCCAGAAAGGGCTGACGCAAGTTCGGTTGTCCGACAGCTTGGGAATGCCCCAAAGCTATGTCAGCAAATATGAGACGGGTGAACGACGACTTGATATCATTGAAGTCCGTGTGGTCTGCGAGTCCCTGGGTACGACTCTTCCCTCATTTGTGAAAAAGTTTGAATCGAAACTACGCATGTCACGGCAAGGAGGAATGCGATGACCAACTCGGATTCAGGCAGTGCGACTGCGGGAAAGGCAGCACAACTCTTGGTCGCAACAGGACTAGGCTATTTAATCCTGACAGCTAAACAAAAGAAGAATATCGTGGTCGCCTTCGCCAAGCGAGACATGATCGTGTATGGAAAAGCTTTCGATGTGGTCCGCCTGTCGCAACCAGTAGATTTGAACTCACTGGAGGACGTTGAAGCAAATTTGAGCAAGATTCTAGTGTGTGAGATCAAGTCCACAAAGAAGGATGTTTCGGCTGACTTCCGAGGCTATTTCTTTGGTTTGACTGCTGCCGAAGTGCTGGTTGCACAAAGCTTAAAAAGCCAATTCCGGTTTATTTTTGTGAACACCGTTTCGGGATCACACATGGAACTGCAATTAAACGAGATCTTCGCGAAGGCGCGAGGCATCTACCCCACGTGGAGCATCTCTTTCTGACGTGCCACCAGACGGGCTCAACCGCATAGTCGGCAACTTTCTTCCTTCGACGTAAAGCGGGCTCATAGCAAAGGGTCTGGCCACTGAATGTTGATTTTGGATATCTTGGGCATGGCACAGAAAGCTGCGGGTTAAGCAGGAACCAAGGCGAGGGCTCTGCCAGCCAAACTCAAGATACTCCTAATTCCACAGCCATCCCACAGCTGGGGGCTAGAGGATGCAAGTGCCTGCTTAGCAAAGCAGGCATTTTAAGAAAGCGGAATGATCGATGCAGGATTCTGGCGGACGTCAGACGTTTCCCCTTGAGCGCTTGGAGCGGTCAACCGCTCCGGCGAGCAAGGGGGGCTTCGCTTCGGTGATGGCAATTCTGAGCAAAGGCAAAAGACAAGCCATCAAGACGCTGCGCCCCCCATGCTCACCTGCGCTCGGGTTTGGATTTGCCTGAAGAATGAGTGGAAGTCTGGCGGATGAAACATGTTTGTCACTGAGCTGCTCACGCGTGCTGTCCCATGAGATCGGAGCCCAAGCCGGGCCGTGTCGATCAGGGCGAAGCCTGGGAGCAGGCTGCGAAGCGACAGGCGCAGGTGACACTTAACCGCCGCCTTTCTCCTGTGGCGGTTTGGTTTTTCACATTCTGCCTTGTGGCAGGTTAAACCGATCAGCCGAGCCACCTTTTCCCTTCCTCGGCGCGGCTTCTTCAGGACCGCAGACAGCCAAGAATAATCTCATCTCCAGCGAAGCTAACCGTGGGGGCATAGGCGCCTTGTTGGCTTGCCTTTTGTCTTTGCCGGAATCGCCAACATTGAAGCCTATGCCCCCACGGTTAGCGCAGCGGTGTGGGCTCCCTGGACACTGCTTTAGTTGACGCTACGACTGCTGTCCTGTGGGATGGCTGTGTCCTAATTCAGATTCTAAGCGCATCGCGAGCATCCACCAAAAGAGCAACAAACCCGCTTTCAGATGACCTCAACCAAGCGACTGCCCTGCGCTACGAGTTGCAGGATGCCCGGCAAGCGCGGTTCCAGCCACGCTCGCAGCGCGGTGTTGGAGCAATTTCCCACGCGTAGCCAAATGATGACCGGCCCATTCTGCACCTGCTGCGAACGCATCGCAAAGTCTTCGTCCTTAGTCAGAATGATCGCGCCGGATTGCAGTGTGTGCGCCCATATCGCGCTGTCGTCGGCCTCGCGCAACCCCACCTCA
>JBAZHQ010000318.1:0-5256 GCA_041652235.1 Opitutaceae bacterium
CGGTTAAGATGGATCTCAATCTCATCGCCGCCGACATAGCGCAATCGCCATTTTCCCCTGAACACTCTTTGTCACGTATTACGTGACGAAGGGTATCGTTTCTACCAATACGTAATTAAAATGCTGCGGGTGCATTGTGTGTGAAAAGAGGATGCAACCGGCCCTTCGCCCTGTGTTGGTCGAAAGACCTATTCGGTCTCAATATCCATAATTACAGGCCCTAGCGAATCATCGCACCGCTTTGTCACGTATTACGTGACGAAGCGGAATTGAAGGAAGGAGGGTGATTATGCACTAGCAGAGGCGATGGGATTTAGGGCACTAACATGGCGGCGCCGAAAGCGGTGCCGCCGCAATCGGAGCACATCCGACTTCTTTATGGCCTTTGGCTTCCCGCAGACCATGCGGTATCCGCCGTAGCGTATCGTAGGCGAGAGTTTTTCGGATCCGTCAAACGGGCCTGAAGCGCCTCCGCCGCTCCAGGTCTTCTGGATTTAAATCACCCGTGTGGCTAATGCGCCGGAGGCAAGGTGCCGAGGTAATTGCCATAGCCGACGATCAGGGTGGAGATGATAAGCACGGAGAGGCCTGCGAAGAGCAGGCGGCGGGACTTCCCGCTCGCGCCCTTCCATTCGTGCAGGGCCAGCCCCCAGAGCGAGCTGAAGATGATGATCGAGGCCATGTGCAGCGTCCAACTGGAGAAGCCGAATTTGCCCATCTGCGTTTCCCCCATCGAATAGAAGAAGAACTGCATATACCAGGTGACTCCCGCCATCGCGGAAAACACATAGTTGCGGGCAAGCGGCACGGGGGTCGGGTCTTTTCGTCCATCGCCGCCGGATGCGAGCGCGATCATGGGAGGAGATTCCTTGCGCGGCGCCCGGTTGAAATACTGGTAGCCGGTCCGATTCTTGAAGTTCAGCAGGGCGCACCAGATAAAGTTGGTCGTGAAGCCGCCAAGAAGAATCACGATCAGCACCGGCAGGCCCTGCCAGATGATCGGGGTTCCATGCGCCAGGGTGAGCTTCTTGATCGGCCCTCCCGCATCGAGCCCGAAGGAAAAACACGCGCTCATGATTCCCGAGAATGTCGCAACCAGGATGCCTTTCTTGAAATTGAATTCCTTCACCGTCTCGCGCTTCTGCTCCGCGGTCATCTCACCTTCCTTTGTCTTGCCCGCGAGCCCGGCAATCGCGATGCCGAGAAGGCACACGCCCACGCCGACAAGAATGATTATTCCCGAAGGCTTGCCCAACACCTCAGAGACGAAGGTGCCGTGGAAAAGCGGCGGTATCAAAGTGCCGAATGCGGCGCAGTACCCGAGCGCCACCGCCATGCCCAGGGACATTCCAAGGTAGCGCATGGTGAGGCCGAAGGTGAGGCCGCCCAAGCCCCACATGGCCCCGAAGAAATAAGTCCAGAACAGGGTCTTCCCAGGCGTTGCCGCCAACACGGCCAGAACATCATTGGTGTTCGAAAGCGCTCCGACCCACGGCGCGATGATCCAGCTAAAGACGCCGCCGACGAGCCAGTAGGTCTCCCAAGACCAGCGCCTGACCCCGCGATAGGGCACGTAGAACGAGCCTGATGCCAGACCGCCGAGCCAATGGAAGAAAACGCCGAGGAAGGGATTGGGATTCATTGTCTAAAGCGGCAAGGCCGCGATTTGAGGAGATAGAATCTAGGAGCTAGGAGTTAGAATTGGGATCGGAGCAGACATATTGCCAGGTGAAGCGAGGGTGATCAGTTATCAGAATTGAATAGGCTGGTTTTTATTTAAGGGGCGGCTCTGCAATCAGAGCCGTATCACTCGGTGTCACGTCTGCGGGACACCCCTTCTAGATTCTAACTCCTCGATTCTATATTCTTTGGTTGCTGTTCAGGCGTAGCTGCCGCCTTGCACGATGCCGAGTTCCTGGCGGCGACGCTTCCGGTCGGCGGCCGCCTTCGCCTCGTATCCGCTCTTGCGATGCGCGAGCATGGGATCGAGGGGCAGCTTGCGGCTGGAGCGCCACTTTTTGATGAGCGGTCCGACGTCGGTGAAGAAGGCTTTCTTCAACTCGAGCTCGGCATCGATCACGTTATGGCTCTTTTGGGCTTTGCGCAGCGCCTCGCGATCAACGAGGGCGGCTTTCAGATAAAGCTCCTGCGCCATGACGACGGTCTGGATCATGGCTTCGATCTTCGGCTTCTCGTTGTGCGACTGGTCGATCATGTACGCGATACCCGGCATCTTGCCACGCTCGTGGGCGAAAAAGTGGATCTCGTGGAAAATCCGGAAGACCTGGTAGGGATCGATCGAACCGAGAGTGAGGTCGTCGTCGGCATAGCGCCGGTCGTTGAAATGGAATCCGCCCAGCATCTCCTCGTCCAGGAGCCACGCGACAATCTGCTCGATGTTCTGCGCAGTGTAATGGTGGCCGGTGTCGACGAGCACCTTGGCGCGCGGTCCCGCCTTGCGGGCCAGGATGCAGGCCATGCCCCAGTCTGCTATGTCGGTGGCGTAAAACGCCGGCTCGAAGGGCTTGTACTCGATGAGCATCGTCTGCGTCGGCGATAGTCGCTCGTGGCAGGCACGCAGCGCCTTTTCGAAATGGTGCTTCCGTTCGCGGATGTTGCCTTGGCCGGGATAGTTCGTGCCGTCGGCAAACCAGAGCGAGAGAGCGTCGCTGCCGACCGCTTTGCCGATCTCGATGGAATCGATGCAGTGCTGCAGGGCGCGCTTGCGCACAACGGGGTCGAGATTCCCAAAGGAACCCCACTTGTAGCATTGGTCCTGAAACAGGTTCGGATTGATGGCGCCGATGTGAATGCCCATTCCCTTGGCCTTTCGTGCAATGGCGGCGGCATCGGAGCCCTTCGGAAAATCCCATTGCACATGCACCGCCACGCTTGGGCAGCACCCCGTCAGACGGTGCACCTGGGCGGCATCCGACAGCTTGTCGTTGAGATCGATGGCGGAGGCCTCCTGAAAGAATTTGCCAAAGCGGGTGCCGGTGTCGGCAAAACCCCACGAGGGGAGTTCGATGGCAAAATCATCAAGGGATGAAAGCGCGCGCTGACGTTGGAGTGCGTTCATGGGAAATGAGTTTCTTTGGGGTGCAGCTCTCTCATGCAGGATATGATCGGAGAGCAGCCGGGGATGGACGAAGCGGCACGAATAATAGCCGATCAGCCTTGCTCTCACAATCGGTTGAATGATCATCTTCATATAGAAAATGCCCAATCTTACCCCTCCGTACTTCCGATATCTGCCCGCCTCCCGAGAACTTCGCCATTGGGGAGTGGGCGTGACCGCCGCCGGAATCGCGCGCATTGCGGCTGGCAGCGCCTACCCTCCTCCGAAACATCCCGCCGATCACCATTTCTCCTGGGAACGCGGCCGTCAACTGGAGGCCTTTCAGATCTTGCTGGTGGTCTCGGGGCGGGGCTGGTTCGAGACGAAGGAAACGGGCCTGATCCCGGTGGAGGCAGGGACGGCATTCATGCTTTTCCCCCGCGTGTGGCACCGCTACCGCCCGGACCCCGAAACAGGATGGGAGGAGAGCTGGGTCGAGATGCAGGGTCCCGTGATTGAGGAACTCTATAACCAGCGCGTGCTCGACCCGTCCGAACCGATCCGGCGCAATGCTCTGGCTGCCGGGTTGGATGCTGCGATAGAGGCGATTCATAGTCAGGTGCGCGCGCTCAATCGCGGTTTCGACCCCGAACTATCGGCGCTGGCCCTCAACACCTTGACGCTGTGGGACCGCTCGGGACAAAGCTCGCCTCAACGCTCGCGACTGGCCGGCGCCGTCTCCGAAGCGGAGCATTATCTGGCCAACCATCTTGTGGAACCGGTCAACATCGAGGCGCTTGCACGCAGGCTGGGTGTCGCCTACTCGCACTTCCGTCGCGCTTTCAAGCAACATACGGGTTATGCTCCCTGGCAATATGTGATCCAGCAACGGCTCGTGCGTGCACGCAGGCTCCTTGCGGCAAGCGATATCACCCTTGATGAGGCGGCAGAACGCCTCGGTTTCAGCTCGGCGTTTCATCTCTCAAGCGCCTTCAAGCAGGTATTCCGGGTTCCCCCTGACCGCTGGCGCCGCCAATTGCGCGCTGCGGCGACCGAAGAATCGGAAGAAAAGCGAACGCGGGATGCGTAAACGCAAAATCCGTGCCGATCCGCCGCTCATCCAATTGTGCGTCTATATCCGAACTTCGTCGAGTTGAGGTCTTCAAAATACCCTTGTTCGTCCCTTAAAGGTCTCCATACCAATCGGAACTTCTCATGATTTACTTGCTCGGAGGATCCGGATACGTCGGCCATGCATTTCAGGCGCTGCTCACGCGGAAGGGCCTCCATTTCCGCAACCTGAGAAGGGCTGAGCTCGACACCTCCAATCCGTCGCTTCTGGTCGAAGCCCTCAGGAGGGATCACCCCGAATTCCTGATCAATGCCGCCGGTTACACTGGAAAACCGAATGTGGACGCCTGCGAGCTCCACAAGACCGAATGCCTCTTTGGAAATGCAGTGCTCCCCGGCAACATCGCCCTGGCCTGCCAGGAAGCAGGCGTCCCGTGGGGACACGTCTCGAGCGGCTGCATTTACTCGGGCTCACGCCCCGACGGGTCCGGCTTCACCGAGGAGGACGAGCCGAACTTCACCTTCCGCCGCGGACCCTGCTCGTTTTACAGCGGTACCAAAGCCCTCGGCGAAGAGGTGCTCGCGGGACACTCCAATCTGTTCCTCTGGCGCCTGCGCATCCCCTTCAACAACGTCGACAACCCGCGCAACTACCTCGCCAAATTGATGCGCTACCAGAAGCTGCTCATTGCGAGAAATTCTATCTCCGAACTGGGTGAGTTCTGTGCCGCCTGTCTTGCCTGCTGGGAGCAACGAATCCCCTTCGGCACCTATAACGTCACCAACCCCGGCCAGGTCACCACCCAGGAAGTCGTGGATCTGATCCGCGCAAGCGGCGTGTGCAAAAAGGAATTCGAGTTCTTCTCCGACGAAGCGGAATTCATGGCGGTCGCCGCCAAAACCCCCCGCTCAAACTGCGTCATGGACTCCTCCAAGCTCGACCGCTCCGGCATCCGCCTCACCGAAGTCCACGAAGCCATCGCTCGCGCCCTGCAGGAATGGAGACTTTTTTGAACTGCGAAGAAACAAAGAAACAAAGTGTGACGATCGAAGCCGAACATGAGCGGCTTTGCTCAGTCGCGCTGGACGCCGCTTTACTGGTGCATCGAGAACTTGGGCCGGGGTTG
>JBAZHQ010000319.1:0-5253 GCA_041652235.1 Opitutaceae bacterium
GATGCAGGCGCGCAACCAACTCCTCGGCATGGCGGCTCAAAGCAAGATCCTGACAAAGGTCCGGCCCAACGGCCAGGAGGACGTGCCGGAGTACCGGATCGATGTGGATTGGGATAAGGCCGGCGCGCTGGGCGTGCCTATCAGTTCCATCCACAACACGATTTCGGCCGCCTTCGGCAGCGCGTATGTCAACGACTTCATGCAGGGCGGTCGCGTCAAGCAGGTTTACGCCCAGGCCGACGCTCCCTACCGCATGCTGCCGCACGATCTGGAGAAGCTCTACGTGCGGAACAGCCTGGGCAAGATGGTCCCCTATTCCTCCTTTGCCACCGGGCATTGGACTTCCGGATCACCCCGACTCGAACGTTTCAACGGCTTCCCGTCCATCAACATCACGGGCGAGCCGGCGCCGGGGCGGAGTTCCGGCGAGGCAATGCAAGAGATGGAAAATCTCATCAAGAAACTGCCGGAAGGTGTCGGCATGGACTGGACCGGACTCTCCTACCAGGAGCGCCAAGCGGGCGGCCAGACTGGCCCGCTCTATGCCTTTTCCGTCTTCGTGATCTTCCTCTGCCTGGCAGCCCTGTACGAGAGCTGGCCCATTCCGATTTCAGTTCTGCTAACTCTGCCCTTGGGTGCCATCGGCGGCGTCATCGCCTCGAGTCTCATGGGATTGCCCAACGACATCTACTTCCAGATCGGTCTGTTGGCCACCCTCGGTCTCGCCACTAAGAATGCCATCCTGATCGTCCAATTCGCCAGGGCGCGAGTGGATGACGGCATGGAGCTGACCGAAGCAACGCTCGAAGGCGCGAAGCTGAGGTTGCGCCCGATTCTGATGACCTCTCTCGCTTTCGGCTTCGGCGTCCTGCCGCTGGCTATTGCAAGCGGGGCGGGCGCGGGTGCCCAGCGAGCTATCGGCACCGCGGTCGTAGGCGGCGTAATAACCTCGACCTTCCTGGTGACCATCTTCGCTCCGCTCTTCTATGTGTTGATCGAAAAAACCTTCGGCCGACGCAAACCTCAATCGGCGAACACTGCAGCCGGTAACACTCCTTCCGGGAGCACATCAAAATGAACCGTTTTCCCTTTCTCTTACTAGGTGGGATCGCCTTGGGCATCACTGGCTGCACCCTGGCGCCGAGATACACCCGTCCAGCCGCCCCAGTCCCGACACAGTGGCCCGGCGGCGATGCCTTCACGCAAAACCAACCGGCAGCCGATGCTCCGACTGCTTCCGACTTGGGGTGGCGCGGGTTCGTCACCGACGAGAAACTGCAACAGGTCATCGCAATGGCGTTGGAAAACAACCGCGACTTGCGGCTGGCCGCACTGAATGTGGAAATGGCGCGAGCCCTCTACGGCATCCAACGCGATGCGCTCTTTCCAGCCATCACTGCATCGGGTAGCGGCGTCAAACAACGTGCGTCCGCCGAGCTGACGGAACCCGGCAAGCCTCTCATCACCGAAAGTTACAGCGCCAGTCTCGGCGTCCTCGCATGGGAGATCGATTTCTTCGGCCGCGTGCGCAGCCTCAAGAACGAAGCCCTGGAAAAATATCTGGGCACGAAGCAGGCCCGCCGCGGCGCACAGACACTGCTGGTGTCCGGGGTGGCCAGCGCCTACCTCGCCCTGGCCGCCGACAGCGACGCTCTGGCCTTGGCGAATTATACCCTCAGCGCCCAGCAGAAGGCCTACGATCTGGTGCACCGGCAGTATGCGGCCGGCGTCGCCACCGAACTGGACCTACGGCAGGCGCAAATCCCCATGGAATTAGCCCGCGGTGAATTGGCCCGATACACCCGGCAGGTGGCGCAGGATGAAAACGCCCTGCAACTCCTGGTCGGCGCTCCAGTTCCGGCCGAGCTCAAACCCGCGGAGCTGGATCGCATCGGTCCCTTCAAGGAAGTCGCTTCCGGCCTGACCTCCGACGTGCTCTTGCGCCGCCCGGATGTGCTGCAAGCCGAGAGCACGCTCAAGGCGGCCAACGCCGACATCGGCGCCGCACGAGCCGCCTTCTTCCCGAGTATTTCGCTAACCTCCACGCTTGGTTCCGCCAGCACCGAACTGTCGGGGCTGTTCGACTCCGGCACGCGCACATGGAGTTTCGCGCCGAAGGCGACGATGCCCATTTTCGATGCTCGCACGTGGGCCGCGCACCGGGCCTCCAAAGTCCAACGTCAAATGGCCGTGGCGCAATACGAGAAGGCAATCCAAAGTGCGTTCCGAGAGGTGGCCGATGCATTGGCCGCGCGGGGCACTTTGGATCAACAGCTCGCCGCTCAACAATCTCTCGTCGATGCATTGACTGTAACGAATCGGCTCGCCACCGCACGTTTCGAGAAGGGAGTCGATAGCTACCTCGGTGTCCTCGATGCGCAGCGCTCGCTCTTTTCTGCGCAGCAGGGCCTCGTTTCCCTCCGCCTGGCGCGGATCGCCAGCCAAGTGCGGCTTTACGCTGTCCTGGGCGGTGGAGGGGAAGAGGACGGGGCCTCCGCCACGTCCAAGGCCCGGCACACGAACTGACAAGTGGGGCGCATCCTGAGTTCTGCGACCGTCTTTGAATTTCTGCGGCGCTCTCGATTCTCTCAGCCTGCAAGGATTTCCCGGACAAGCGACAATATAGCCTCATGGTATTTCCCCGATCGCCGACAGCCGACAACCCCGGTTTGCCCGACTTCCGACCGACTGTCCGACCGAGGCGGCTCCGCCGCCACTGTGTGCAGCAGCACCACCGTCCGACCGTTGGCCTCTGGCTTCCGGCTTCTGGCATCTGTCCTCTTTGGTTGCGGCTCTGCCGCGCTATGTTTTTCGTGGCTATTTGGTCTACGGAATTGAGGTTCATTCGGTGTATGGCCATAACCTCATCCCATGGAAATCCGCCATCTGCGCTATTTCTGCGGCGTTGCAGAGCATAAGAGCTTCAGCCGCGCCTCCGCTAAGTTGCGCGTGGCGCAACCTTCGCTAAGCCGGCAGATCCGCGACCTGGAAAACGAGCTGGGAGTGGAGCTTTTCATTCGATCGAGCTCAGGCGTTCGCCTGACGGATGCAGGCGAAGCCTTCCACACCCAAGCCGCCAAACTGCTCTCCCAACTGGCGATCGCAATTTCGACGGCGCAAGAGATCGGGCGGGGAAAAGGGGGCGAGTTCATCGTGGGTGGCGACTGGCGGCTTCCCCTCGATGTCGTTCCCCAGGCGGTCATGCAGGTGCGCAAACTCTTCCCCAAGGTGGATGTGAAACTCAAGGAGCTGCCCATGCACGAGCATGTGATCGCCCTGCGAGACCGGAAGATTCACATCGGCTTTGTTCCGCATGTGTACCTCGGCTCTGGAGAGGGAATGGATAATCTCAAGATCCTGAGTACCGACATGGTTGTGCTTATTTCGCGCAACCACCACCTGGCGGCGGCAAAGCGCCTGCGTCTGGTCGATCTTAAGGATGAAACCTGGATTGGTCCGGATGAGAAGTCGGCGCCCGGCGTAACGGCGCATTACCTTCAGCTCTTCCGCTTGGCACAGGTCTCGCCCAAGTTCAGTCCATCCGCCAGCACGCTCCAGGGCTTGATCGCCAGGGTCAGCGCAGGCGACGGCGTCGCCGTGCTGCCACGCTCGGTCCTGCCCGAGCGAAACCCTCACCTCGCGATCATTCCTTGCGATATTGACCCCTTCGATCTCTACGCGATCTGGCCGAGCAAGGGAGCCTCCCCCCTCGTAAAACCCTTCCTCAAAATCCTCGTCGATCTGCTCAAGAGCCTGAAACCGCCCGCCTAGGCCCGCCCCACGTGTGTTATCCGGTCGGGGAATACAATGGGGCATACCGAACTCACGGAAATGCGCGAAACCTGAATAACGTGCTACCGGCATCACGCCCCTTACACCTCTTACGCTCCCGTCGGCTCTGCTGTGCCCGCCGCAGCCATACGAAGACGGGAGCCTGCCTACGGTAAGCATTGTCGAACCGCCAAACGGATTTTCGATCCACTTACGCTCTTGCTCTCTTACGCTCTAGGCTGCTTCAGCTCTGGCTCCAACGCATCAGAAGCTCGCGTGTGGGCTCATGCAGCGTGGGGATGCTCACCTGGGAAAGCAGTTCCTTGATCAGATCTGCAATCTCCTCGCAATGCTCGGCGTCGGTCACGGCGATGCATAATGCCACATGCAGGGCGAGCGACAGCGCGCTCGCGGACAGATCGTCCCGGTCGAGCGCCCGGTAGCAAAGCCCGGCCTCGCGCAGCAACAAGGCATAGCCCAGATGTTTCTCCCGGACTCCCTCCTTCGACTCACCCGCGCTCAAGAGCTGGAGTTGTTCATCAATATCGAGAGTGGCAAAAGCCGGGAAGGGACGGGCAAACAATCGTTCCTGCGCCTGCACCAGCACCTGCAAGGCCTGGGCATACTGCCCCTCCTGGCGCAGCCCCATGATCTGCGCCACAAATTGCCGGAGCATGGCGATGTGCCTCAATAGATAGTCTTCCGTCATATGTCCTAGTTACCCTTTGCGTGGAGTTTCGTCTCTTTCGCGGTCAAGGTGGATCTCAATCTCATCGCCGCCGACATAGCGCAATCGCCATTTTCCCCGAATACTCTTTGTCACGTAATACGTGACAAAGAGTATTCTTTCTACCAATACGTAACAAAATGCGACGGGTGCATTGTGTGTGATAAAAGGATGCAACCGGCCCTTGGCTCTGGGTTGGTCGGAAGACCTATTCAGTCTCAAGATCCACAATTACAGGCCCTGTCGAATAATCGCGCCGCTGTGCTTTGTCACGTAATACGTGACAATGCGATGGAGGGTGTTTATGCGCTGACTGCGGCGATGGGACTGGGGCACTAACATGGCGGCGCCGAAAGTGGTGCCGCCACAATCGGCGCATATCCGACTTCTCACTGGTCTTTGGCTTCCCGCAGGCCTCGCCATGCCCGCCGCAGCGTATCGAAGGCGAGAGCTCTTCGTATCTGTCAAACAGGCCTGAAGCGACTCTGCCGCTCCAGGTCTTCTGGATTTAAATCACCCGTGCGGCTAATGCGCCGAGGGCAAGGTTCCGAGGTAGTTGCCGTAGCCGACGATCAATGTGGAGAGAATAAGCACGGAGAGACCTGCGAAGAGCAGGCGGCGCGATTTCCCGCTCGCGCCCTTCCATTCGTGCAGGGCCAGCCCCCAAAGCGAGCTGAAGATGATGATCGAGGCCATGTGCAGCGTCCAACTGGAGAAGCCGAATTTGCCCATCTGCGTTTCACCCATCGAATAGA
>JBAZHQ010000320.1:0-5246 GCA_041652235.1 Opitutaceae bacterium
AATCTTCGCCGCCAAGGCTCACCGTGCCACAGGTGTCGAGGGGAGTGAGGAGCACGTCCAGCCAGGGCGCGGACAGGACCTTGCGCAAGGCGGCCGGGTCTCCCTTGACGTTGGATTCGGCGACGATCGCGGGGGAGCCGCCGTAGCCGACCCTGAAGCTGCCGTGCATGCCGACGAAGCGGCATTTGCCCGCGATGCGCGGCTCGCATTCAAGCGCCCGGGCGATGTTGGAAACGGGGCCGATCGCAATCAGCGTGACAGGTTCCGGCGACTTCATGATTGCCTCGATCATCGCTCCGATGCCGTCCTCGCTCATCTTGCCTGGATACTTCTCCAGTTCGTAACCCTTGATCCAGGGAGCCAGGTTGCGGCCCTTTTCGCTCATCGGGCCTTGGTTGATGCCGATTCCGACTGGAATTTCAGTCCGTCCCGATGTCTCGAGAAACTTCGCAAGGATCGTGGCGCGGTAGCGCGTGTCTCCCGTGTCGCTCACGACGAGCTTCAGGTCGAGCTCGGGCGAGCGCAGCAATTGAGCCAGCGCCCAGGTGTCATCGATGTCGGTGCCGATGTCTGAGTCCAGAATCACCGGAGTGCGGGCCGCGGCGGACTGGGTAAGGAAGGCGCACAACAGCAGGCCGGAGATGAGAACGGAAGCTGCGAAGGGCAGGGGATGAGACCGATTCATGAAGAGAGAAGAGCTTCGATTTCAGCGCGGAGGGGAATCGATGGCTGGGCGCCCGGGCGGGTCACCGAGATGGCGGCGGCGGCGTTGGCGAAGCGCACGGCATCCAGCAGTTCCGCGCCTTCGGACAAACGCACGGCGAGCGCGCCGTTGAAAACATCGCCGGCGGCGGTGGTATCGACCGCTTTCATGCGGAATCCGGGCACCAACACTTCGCAGCCTTTCGTTGAAACGAAGGCGCCCTTGGCGCCCAGCGTGATGATGACCGAGGTGGTTCCCTTGGCGCGGAGAACCCGGGCGGCCTTGCGGGCGGAGGCGACATTCGTGACCTTGACTCCGCTCAGCAGTGATGCCTCGTGCTCGTTGGGAGTGAGCAGCGACAGCTTCCTGAGCAGGCTATCCGACAGGGGCTGCGCGGGCGCCGGATTGAGAATCACCCGGACGCCGGCCTCGCTTGCGATGGCGGCGGCGGCCTCGATGGTGGGAAGCGGGGTCTCCAATTGCATGAGAAGCACCTTGGCTCCCGCGATGACCTTGCGGGAGTCGGCGATCTGATCGGGGGCCAGGGTCTCGTTGGAGCCCCCCGCCACGGCAATGCTGTTTTCCCCGGAGGCGGCGACAAAGATGAGCGCCACGCCCGAGGGCTTTGCCGGATCGCGGCTGATTTGGCCTACCTCGATACCCTCGCGCACAAAGCCCGCCAGGGCCTGGTCGCCAAGGGAATCGCGCCCGAGCCGGGCTACGAAGGCGACCCTGCCGCCCGCCCGGGCCGCAGCTACGGCTTGGTTCGCGCCCTTACCTCCGGCAGCCGTGCTGAACTCGCCGCCCAGCAGGGTCTCACCCGGACCCGGTATCCGGGGCACGCGTACAATCATGTCGGTGTTCGAGCTGCCGATGACGACAATCGGGGGGGTGGATGATTTTCTGGCCATGGGGAAAAGGTATTATGTTCAGGAACGCGATGCGATCAGCACCGCAAGGCCTGCGATGTAGAAGGCGAACATCGCCGTAAGCAGGCAGTTCGTGCCCTTCGGAGCCGCCTTGAATTCCTTCCATACGAACACGCCCCAGAAGGCACCGATCATCGTGGCGCCTTGCCCAAGTCCGTAGGACAGCGCGGCGCCTGCCTTTGTGCTCGCGATGATGCTCAGCGACATGCCTATGTTCCAAATCAAGCCGCCCAAGATGCCGACGGCATGCAGGCGCAGGTTACCCTTCGTGAAATAGTCGCCAAAGGGCACCGGCGGGCCTGAGAAGGGACGGAGCATCACGATCGAGTTCCAGAGCAGGTTGGACAGCAGCACGCCCGCGCTGAAGAGCACAATCGCGGTGTAGGGGCTGAGCTTGCCCGCCTCGAGAACCAGGATTCCATCGTTGAGTTCCAGCCGTCCCATCGCCTGGGCGACGTATTTGTAGAAGAAGCCCATCAGGACGCCCGCGGCCACAGACAGCAGGATGCCTTTCGCCGAGGCGCCGCGGATGCCCGCGCTCAGGCGCTTGTAAGCGAGCGCGTCGAGCACGATTGCGACAACGATGCAGGCGACGCCCGTCGCGAGCATCGGCGCATTGCCCACGCCGGTGGAGAGGTAGGTGCTCACCACGCCGATCACCAGCGCAAGACCCACCCCGACAGGGAAAGCTACGGCCATGCCCGCGATGTCGATCGAGGCGACGAGCAGGATGTTGGAGAGGTTGAAGATCACCCCCCCGATGAAGGCCGAGAAGAGCCAGCAGGAGTTCGCCTGCCTTAGGTCGGCCAGGAAACCGCGTCCCGCGGCGCCCGTGCTGCCCAGAGTGAAGGCGAGGATCAGCGAGAGCAGGAAAACGCCGATGGCGTAATCCCAGTAGAATAGCTGGAAAGGCCATTCCTTGCTTGAGAGCTTCTGGGTGTTGGCCCAAGAGCCCCAGCAGAGCATGGTGACGACGCAGAGCGCGACAGCGAGGGGGTAGGATTCGACGATGAACATGGTGGGATGTGGTTGAGGGGAAGTAATTGAACCTGGAAGGTGCAGTCGAATTGCCACCAAAAACACAAGAAACGCTAAAACAAAGGCATGTGGTAGTTGGCAGACTCACCCCACAGGTGAATGATCAAAGGCATCGATGAAGTACTAGCTTTCGCTTTTTGTGCTTATGGTGTTTCTCGTGGCCATCCGGTCTGTTGAATTAAGGTTGAAGCTTTCGGGAAGGGCCTGGCGCTCCGCAGGAGGCGCGAATGCATAGATGGTTGCGCAGGATGATCTGGCGCACCGGACGCGCGGGCTCGACGAGGCGCTCCAGCAGAAGTCCTGCGGCCGTGCGGCCAAGTTCCTCGGCTGGCTGGGCCACCGCCGTGAGCGGAGGACGAAGCGAGGTGGCCCAGGGCATGTCGTCGAAACCGATCACGGCAACATCCTCGGGAATGCGGAGGCGGCGCTCGTGCAGGGCTTGGAGGGCGCCGAGGGTCATCAGGTTGTTGGCGATTAGGACTGCCCGCGGAGGCTTGCCGGCTGCAAGCAGCGCGCGCATCGCCTCCAGGCCGCCCTCCTGATGGAAATCGGCGTTCACGACGCTCAGGGTTTCGGGGGAGAGCCCCGCAGCGACTAGAGCTTCCTGCGCGCCGGCCAGGCGCTCGGCTGAGACATCGTAGCCGGCAGGGCCGTTGACGAGCGCTATCCGGCGATAGCCCAGGGAAAGAAAATGTCCTACGGCCTCGCGTGAGCTCTCGCGGTTGTTTGTATTCACCAAGTCAACACCGAGCCCGCGGGGGGCGCGATCCACCGCGACCAGCGGCATGTTCCAGGCGGCCAGCGCCGAATAATCGGCCTCGGGCGCATTGCTCGGCACCAGGACCAGCCCCGCCACGCCCTCTCCGTGAAAGACCTCGAAGTGCCTCTTTTCACGCTCGGCCCGGCCATCCGAATGCCCCAGCAGCAGGGTGAACCCGGCATCGCAAAGGACGTCCTCCACGCCATGGGCAAGCCCGGTGAAAAAGGGATTCTGAAGATCGGGCAGCACGAGCCCGATCAACTTGCGCTGCCGCGCCCTGAGTCCGCGGGCCGAGAGGTCGGGCTGGTATTTCAGTTCATCCACCGCCGCCATGACCCGACCGCGCACCTCAGCTCCGGCTCCCGCCAAGCCCGCCATGACGCGGGACACCGTCGCGATCGACACCCCTGCCTTCGCCGCCACATCCTTGATCGTGGCACGAAACTTCTTTGGTCGCAGGTTTTGAGGCATGCCCCGAGATAGAGTAAACGTTTACGCGATGGAAGGATATTTTCTGTAAACCCTGCTATTTGATCAACGAATTCCGTTGTACGAAACTGGAACTTAAGTTTCCACTATTGCAGCCATGCTTTTGCCCCTGCGGAACTTACCTTGGAAGCATCATTGCACCTTTGCGAGTGTAGTAGAATTCATCGCGCTTGCGTTAGCCGCCATGCAGACCGCACATCTCGTTTCCAAACGCTTCTTCAGGCGTTCTTGGCTGACAAGGATCGTCGGCTGGTTGAGCCTTATTGGCTTTGTTGGTTTGTCTTGTAGTACTGCTGCTCCGATCAGCCAAGACCGCGCCGCACAGGCCGCCAGGCGTTGGCTGGAATTATCGCCGAGCCCAATGGAAAGACTGGCGGGCAAATACGGGAAGATCAGCACCTATTCCAATGCTGTCGGCGAAGCCAGGTTCTACGTTGTAGATCTGGAGCCCACCGGTTACGTGGTGATTGCGGCCGACGACGAAGTAGAGGCGGTGATTGCCTTTTCACATGATGACAAATTCGTGGCGAAGACGGGGTATCCGCTCTTTGACTTTCTGCAAAGAGATACTGAAGGTAGAATACAAAGCCTGCATACTGCTTCGATAATGTCGCAAGCTGTGTCGCCTGCCCGGGTGCGGATAAAGGCGAAATGGGAGTTGCTCTCTTCGCCAGCGGTTCAAGCCGCTTCGGTCGCTGCTGCGAAAACGACGCCGAGAATCGCTCGCGACGTTGCAAGCGCGAATGATGTGCGTGTGGACCCGTTGATTCAAAGCAAGTGGGATCAGGGTTCGATTTATCAGGGCACTTCTGAGCTTGCTGTTTACAATTATTACACTCCGCCGTACGCATCCGGGAATCCTGGCAACTATCCCGCCGGATGCACTGCGACAGCTTTGGCGCAGATCATGCGTTACCACCAGTGGCCGGTAGTTGGCGTCGGCACCAGATCATTCAATATTACAGTGGACGGAGTTTTGCAACCGCGGGCTCTTCGCGGAGGAGACGGTGCAGGCGGTCCCTACGATTGGGCAAATATGGTTTTGTTCCCAGACTCGGGATTAACATCGCTGCAATGCCAGGCAATTGGGGCACTTCTGGTTGATGTAGGAGTGGCTAACTATATGGATTATATGTCGGATGGATCTGGAGGTCTCTTGCGGGGTATCCTGATCAAGAATGTCTTCCACTATGCCAATGCTGTGACAAGTTCGGGCAGTCTTGTGGATATAACTAGAGCCTGTCCCAAGTTCGCATTCCTTTTGTTCGTAGTAACTTGCTAGCTTTCTCGCACGCCATAATGAACGTTTTTTGGCCATTTCAGCAAA
>JBAZHQ010000321.1:0-5223 GCA_041652235.1 Opitutaceae bacterium
CGAGCCTTGGTCTGCCCGCATTGGAAGAGGGGAGCAAGGATGCGGTCATGCTGAAAGACTTCGCGGACGGTATTTATACGGTGCACTCCATCGATCCGAGCGGGGCATCAGGGATTGTGCTGGCGGAGATCTACGATGCGGGCTTGGGCGGCGAGGGCCGGTTGACGGCCTGCGCGGCGCGGGCAAGGGTGGGCAAGGGAGACGCGGTGGGGATACTGGGATTTATCGTCGAAGGGGATTGGCCCGCGGTGGTGCTTCTGCGGGCTGTGGGTCCCGGGCTGGTTTCGCAGGGGGTGTCGGATGTGCTGCGGGATCCGAAGTTGTGGCTGTACAACGGATCCCAGCCGGTCATGGGCAATGACAACTGGGGCCGGGCGGCGAACATGCCGCTGCTCTCCGGCACAATGAAGAAAATCGGGGCCTTCGATCTTGAGGATGGAAGCAAGGATGCGGCGTTGCTCATCGAGCTGGAGCCTGGGCCCTACACGATGGTGGTCGAGGGCGCGGACGGTGGCGAGGGAGTCGCGCTCATGGAAGTCTATCTGGTGCCTTCGGCCCAATAAATATGGGCTCGCATGAACGGTAACCCTTCTTCATGCCGTTTTAAGCACTCCTACCTGGAGCAGCGGAGCCGCAAGCAAAGAGGCCAGAGGCCGGAAGTCGGCGATCAGATGTTGGCTATCAGCATCAATACTTACGCCCTTGCCAACTTACGCTCTTACCCCCCCTCCGCGAACTCTGCGGTGAAACCTTTCATGACACATGATCTCAACATCGCGCATTTCGGCGACGCTTCCCTATGGCACGATCTCTTGCCGAATGCAGGAGCTGCCCGATGTAGGAGACAAGCTTGTTTTACAAGCGATGCCTTTTCGTATCGTGCGCCACGCTGGAATCACCTGTAAACGTCGGAATCGCCTGCAAGCAGGTCTCCTACTCAAGGCATCAATCGTTTCCGGCTTACAGTCTCCTTGGCTGCGGAGAAGCGGGGAAGAAGAAAGGAGTTCAAAGGGAGGAATCTCTCGATAAACAGACCTCTTTGGTTGCGGCTCCGCCGCTCCAGGCTCTCCGTGTTTAAATCATCACCAGTGTCCAACAGTGGATACAGCATGGATTGCCAAACGGCGGACCTTTGGCTTCATCTTGCTCTCATGTCTTCCGACACAAACTCAAGCCTGTCCGCCAACGACCCAACTTTGCCGGTTCCACGTCAGGTCGATTATGAATGGATGTCGCTCGACACCTGGAATCGCATGCATCGGGAGCACGTCGAGACCGCGAGACGGGGCGAAGCTGAACTGCTCGTTATCGGCGACTCCATCACGGAAGGCTGGCGCAACACGGCTGCCTGGGGGAAGTACTTCGGCGCTTACAAAGCCGCCAATTTCGGCATCGGCGGCGATGAGACTCAGAATCTTCTTTGGCGCTTGGAGAATGGTGCTGTCGGCAACCTCAAGCCGAAGGTCGTGGTGTTGCTCATCGGCACCAACAACATCGGTCGCGGAAACAACAGCGTCTGCGATGTGCTTCGCGGGATTGGCGCTGTGCTGGCAAGGCTCCGTGGCGCTTTCCCTTCGGCAAAGATTCTTCTTCTCGGAATCTTTCCGGCCGATCAATCCCCGCAATCCGAGATGCGCCGGAGGATCGTGGCGGTGAATGCTTCGCTCCCGAACTTCGACGATGGCGCCACTGTCTTTGTACGAGACATAGGGCATATTTTTCTGGAACCCGATGACTCAATTTCCCCGGCGATCATGCCAGACTTTCTCCATCTGGCTGAAGAGGGATATCGCCGCTGGGCGGAGCTCATGGCGCCGATGGTCTCTCAACTGATGGAGGGGCAACCGCCGTCAGCGCCTGTGGCAGTGGTATAGATAATCTCGCATGGAATGGGTCGTGACGATTTTGCCGCAATAAGACCATCCTTCCTGATCCCCTGGAATTCGTCCGATGTGATTAGAAATAATGCGATTTGGCTCTAATATGCAGGTATCATGGCCACTCGCATTGAACGTGATTCGCTCGGAACGCTGGAATTGCCCTGCGAGGCCTACTATGGGGTGCAGACGCAACGGGCCATAAGCAACTTTCCGATAAGCGGGCGTCCGATGCCCCCGCGGTTCATCCATGCGATGGGGCGCATCAAGCGGGCCGCCGCAGGGAGCAACGCAGCACTGGGCCTGATCGACGGGAGATTGGCTGACGCAATCATCGCCGCCGCCACGGAGGTGATCCAGGGGAAACTCGACAGCCAATTCCCTGTCGATGTCTTCCAGACCGGCTCCGGCACCTCGACGAATATGAATGCCAACGAGGTGATTGCCAGCCGTGCAAACGAGATTCTCGGCGGCAATCGCGGCGACAAGGCTCCTGTTCATCCCAACGACCACGTAAATCTCTGCCAGTCCAGCAACGACGTGATCCCGACCGCTCTCCATATCAGCGTGATAGGGACGCTCTGCGAGGAGCTTATTCCTGCGCTCGCCCATCTGAAGCTTGAGCTGACAGCGAAAGCCCAGGAGTTCGATTCAGTGCTGAAGATCGGACGAACGCATTTGCAGGATGCGACTCCAGTGCGGCTCGGCCAGGTATTCAGCGGGTACGCGGCGCAGGTTGAAGGCGCAGTCTCCAGGGCAAGACACGCCGTCGAGACGCTGGGTGAACTGCCTCTCGGAGGCACAGCGGTCGGCACAGGGCTCAATGCGCACCCCGATTTCGCCCGCCGCACCATCGCGGCTTTGTCCGCCGAACTGGGAGTACCGCTCAGCGAGGCGCGCAATCATTTCGAAGCCTCCGCGGCGCGCGACGCCGTTGTATCGGCCAGCGGGGATCTGCGCACCATCGCGGTCAGCCTCGCCAAGATCGCCAACGATATACGGCTCCTGGGCAGCGGGCCGCGTTGCGGCTTCGGCGAGTTGAGGCTTCCCGCTGTGCAGCCCGGAAGTTCGATTATGCCGGGCAAGGTGAACCCCGTCATTGCCGAGAGTATGATACAGGTATCGATGTGGGTGATAGGCGCGGATCTGACGATCACGCTCGGCGGGCTTCAGAGTTTTCTTGAGTTGAGCGTAGGCATGCCGCTCATGGCTTATCAGTTGCTAGAGAGCTCTCATTTGCTGGCCAGCGGAGCCCGGAATTTCTCCGATGCCTGCGTGAAGGGATTGGAAGCCGACCGTGAACGTTGCGCCTCGCTCGTCGAGATGAGCCTCGCCATGTGCACGCCTTTGGCTCCGAGAATTGGTTACGACAAAGCGGCGGCGATCGCCAAGAAAGCATTCGAAACAGGCAAGACCGTTCGCGAAGTCGCCCGCGAAATGTCCGGATTGAGCGAGAAGGAACTCGACGAGTTGCTCGACCTGAAGGCGATGACGGAGCCGGGTATTCGCGGCAGGGGAGGGGAATAGGACTTGGGCGGCTTAGCCACAGCCAAAGACGCCAGAAGCCGGAGGCCAGCAAGGAAATCGGAAGTCCGCACTCATCCGCACCGCTAGGTTGATGATCTCGTGACGAAGCGCGTCGTCCGGATCGGCTGCTCGTTTTTTGCCGCAAGAATCGCAAGAATGATCAAGCATCGGAGCGGCGAATCAGGTATAAACAGGTTCAACGATGAGCCCCGATACGCACAAGGAATCCACGCTTCGATTCTACAAGGAGCGGATATTGCGCGTGCTGGTTTACATTCAATCGCACCTCGATGAGACGATCGAATTGAAGGACCTGGCTGTCCGGGCAGGATTCTCGCAGCATCATTTCCACCGCGTGTTCCGGGGCATGCTTGGCGAACCGTTGATGGCTCACGTGCGTCGCATGCGCCTGGAAAAGGCAGCCAACCGGCTCAAAAACACCCGGCGCTCCCTCATCGATCTGGCATTGGATGCCGGCTACGATTCGCACGAGGCTTTCACGAGGGCCTTCAAATCCGCCTTTGGCATCTCTCCCTCGCGCTATCGCAGTCAGCGCATCGCATGCGAGCACTTGGACGCCCGATCTGGCGTTCATTTCCAGCCCGAAGGCTTCGTGGCGAATTTCCGTACCCTCAACCAGATGTCCCACATTATGAATGTTGTCATCGAATCAATCCCGCCTGCACGTGTGGCTTTTATTCGCCACATCGGTCCTTATGCAGAGTGCGGCAAAGCATGGGATAAGCTTTGCACCTGGCTCGGCAAGGAAGGTCTGCTCGGTCCCGGATGCCGCCTTATCGGAGTGTCCTACGACGATCCTGAGATCACGCCGCCGCATAAGATCCGCTATGATGCCTGCGTCACGGTTGACGACACCTTCCGGCCTGTAGGCAAAATAGGAGTACAGACCATCGCTGGAGGTGAATATGCCAGATTCACTCATGTTGGCTCCTACGATAAACTCAATGAGACCTATGGTCGCATCTTCGGGCAATGGCTTCCCAGGAGCGGTCACAGGCTTAGGAAGCTGCCTTGCTTCGACGTCTATTTGAACTCGCCGGAAAACACACCCGTTTCGGAACTCCTCACCGATATCTACATTCCCATCGAACCCCGATGAAAACAAAATCCATCCAAAAATCAGCCCCCGCCGCCTCAAAAATCGACCTCATCAAGATTCATAAGGCAGATTATGCCGCCCCGAAGAAGCCCGTGCTTCTCGATATCAAACCTGCCCGCTACCTTGTCGTCGATGGCGAAGGCAAACCCGGCGGCGATGTCTTCCAAGCGCGCATCGGAGCGCTCTATGCCATGGCCTATACGGTGAAGATGACCCGGAAGTTCGGAGGGCAGCAGGACTACACGATCGGGAAACTGGAAGGACGTTACCTGAATCTCGATCGGCAACCGCTACCGAAGATGGACGCCTGGCGCTGGCAGCTCCTAATCCGCACGCCGGATATTGTTGCGAAGGCAGAGCTTGAGAAGGCGGTCGCGGCGCTCCGAAAACGCGGCAAGGAGGGAGATGCTGCGCTCGTGCGCCTGGAAGATATTCATGAAGGGCTTTGCGTTCAGATCCTCCATGTCGGTCCCTACGATCAGGTGGCGCCTACCATTGAGATTATGTGCAACTTTGCCAAGACGCAGGGAATGCGATTTTCAGGTCCCCATCACGAGATCTACATTTCCGATCCTCGCCGAGTGGAGCCGGCGAAACTGAAGACCATCCTGCGGCTTCCCGTTAGCCGCAGCGGCTAGTGTGACTTGCACTTGCGCCGGATTTAGCACACTTCAGATTGCCAGGCATGAGCACCGACCC
>JBAZHQ010000322.1:0-5214 GCA_041652235.1 Opitutaceae bacterium
TATGCCGATGGGCACGCTCTGAATAAGCCCTGCGATCTCGACGCAGCTCGGTCCATGCTCAGGCGGCTTTCGGGACGTTCGCATACCGTTTTCACCGGGCTTGCCCTGCAACGCGCCAGCACCGGGTACCGCGTTTATGAAGCTGTGGCGACAACGGTGTTCTGCCGACCGCTCACCGATTCCATCATTGAAGATTACCTGGCACGGGTCCATGTGCTCGATAAGGCCGGAGCCTATGGGATTCAGGAACATGGGAATCTCATCGTCGAGCGCTACGAAGGCTCGTACACAAACATCGTCGGTCTTCCGATTGAAAACACGAAACAAATGTTTGTGAGCGCGGGTCTTCTGCCCCCTTAAATTGCATTTTCACCGGCTTTCCTATTCATTCGACCGTCATCCATGAGATCGTTCTTCCCTCCCGAGGCTCCCAGTGCCGAGCGCATCAAGCGCCCGCGCTTCGTGCCGCGCTTTTCTGACGACCCGGATACCCGGTCCGTTCAGATCGGCGTCGGGGCGACGATCCTGGTTCATATCTTCTTGCTCATGCTGTTGCCCGACCAGTTGAACAATGAGCTCGTGGGATCGTTCAGTCCCGAGCAGCGCAGCACTGCCCACCAGCCGTTCAATATCGAGATGGCGCCGGATGAATTCATTAGCCTTAAGCCATTGCCTCCGACGCCTCCGCCGATGAAGTTCGTCGAGACGAACCCCGATGTGCCGGACAACGTTCCCGACAACACCAATAATTTCGGCGCCCAGAACCAACAGGCGGCCCAATTGACACAGGCAACCAAGACCGGCGGCGATCGCCCTGAAATGGAGGGTCGCAAGGACATCAATTCCACACAGGTCGTCAGCGGGCATCTCACCCAGACAAACGAGATAGCGCCGCCCGCAGAGTCCCAACCCGAGACGCCCGTGGCCGACAAGCCCACACCCCAACTGCGACGCGAGCAGAATCCTCTTCCCGGAATCGAGCGCTACGCAGGAGATAACCTGAACAGTTACGGCAGCAATATCGCCAAGATCGCACCGCATCCCGACGATGTGCAGCAGGCGGTGGAGGGGTCCCCCGACTCGGCGATCACGCAGGGCATCCCAGGACAGCAGCAGACCGTCGATCGCAGCCATCCCCGTCCGCGTCCTCATCTTGACCGGAAGGCCCGTCCCGCGCTCTTTGCCGAGAACAAGATCGGCACTTCCAACATCGGCCCCATGGCCGTCGATGCGCGGTGGAGCAGTTACGGCCAATATCTCCAGAAGATGATGGAGGCCGTGCAGGCCCAGTGGGAGAAGCTTCTCCAGGGGCGCACTTATCCAGCGTCCGGCAGCGTCGTCACGGTGAAATTCGTCATGGATTCCAGCGGAACCATCACGAATGTCGTCAGCGTCGACGGCGGCATGGCCGAGCAGCAGGCAAAAGGCTTCTGCGTCGCCGCGATCGCCGAGCCCTCTCCCTACGGAAAATGGTCCGACGACATGGTGGCGGTCCTGGGAAACAGCCAGGAGATGACTTTTGTATTCTATTACCAGTGACCGCACCCCTCGATACCCGCCTCGCGGGGCTGCCCCTTGGCAATGGAGTGGCGATTCTTGAGAGCCTGCCCTGCGGGCTCGTCGCGTTTTCGAAGCCTGCGGGAATCCTGTCGCATCCCAACGAGCTGGGCGACGAAGCCCGCTCCCTGCTGAGCGCTCCCTACTCGCTGGCGGACGAATGCTATCAGTGGAAGCAGGGACCGGAGGACTCCTCCGAGACCCGGCGCCTCTGGTTGCTCAACCGCCTGGACTCCGCCACCTCGGGGGTGATCCTCGCCGCTGGCGATGCGGTTCTTGCCTCAGGGATTCGCGCCCAATTCAAGAAGAAGCGCATCCGCAAAGTTTATTGCGCGCTTGTTTTCGGCGCTCCGTCCGTCCCCGTCCAGGTGTGGCGCGATCGTCTGAGCATCGACAAGAGGGGCGGGCAGATACGCACCCGGGGAGAGGGGAACATACCTTGCGAGAGCGCGATGCAGCTCGTTCGCTGCCGGCGCGGGCAGCCTCTGATATCCCTGATCAGATTGGAACCCCGCACAGGAAGGAGCCATCAACTGCGGGTTCAATGCGCCTTGCACGGCTTGCCCATAGTTGGCGACGCCACCTACGGCGACTTTTCCGCCAATCGCCGCTTCACCCAACTGACCGGCCACAAGCGCCTCTTTCTTCATTCGCTGGAGACGAGCTTTAGCTTCGAGTTCCAGGGCCGGGAGATCGAATTTCACGCCAAGGCTCCGCTCCCCGAGGAATTCGCATCGGTGATGAAAGCTGCGAGTTAGCAGCTTCGAGCTATAAGCTCCCGAACCCTTACGCCTCTTACTCTCTTACGCTCCCGAAGGCCCTGAGCTTGTCGAACGGGTCACGCTCTATCGCTCCTGCCGGAGCGGCATAGCGATCGAACGCATCGCTGGCGATGAGGTCGGTGATGAGGATGGACTTCGGGGCCATCTTCAGGATGCGTCCGATGCCCCATATTGCATCGTCGATGGTGGAGACGCGATAGCTGCGCTTTTTGTCCAGCTTGGCGACGTCGATGGCGGGCTGAAAGACTAGGCCGCGCTTTTCCTCGGGAAGCGCGTTCAGCTTTTCCAGGGCGGTCGTGAGTTCCTCGCCCGTCATCTCGACGATCGCAACCGGATTGTAGTAATAACAGGCCGACAGATCGCTCATGCGGGCGACGCCCTGAATCACGGGGCAATCGTTGGACGGACCTGTGCGGGCCATCAGGGCGAAATCGCCGCCGGATGCCGTGCGTATGATTTCCCCCAGGAACGCGGAGAGGTCGCCGTCCGTCTTCACGCTCGACGGAACGAGCGGGGAATCCTGGCGGGCGGCATTCCAGTTCCAGCGGGAGTCGAAGCTGCGCGCAGCGCAAAGCTTGGGAGCGGAAACGCTCATCACCATGAAATCGATGCCCAGTCCCTTTGAATCCATGATCTCCGGGATCAGGGCGCCGGCGCGATAGAAGGCGGCCTCTTCCGAAGCCACCCAATACACGAGCCGGCTTGGGGCGAGGGGATTGAAGGTGACGAGGCCAAAGGCATTGTCGGCCGAGGGGAAACTCAGGCCGTCGCTGCAGGTGATCTTGCCGTCCGCGATCTTTACGGGAAGACGCTCGGCCATACGGGCGACGAGCGCATTTTGGGCCGTGGTGCCGATGAGCACCAGGTGGCAGCGCGCGATGTCGGCGTCGGACACTTCGGTGTCGGCCTTCACGTTGAGCTTGCCGTAAAGGATCTGGCGATGGGGCACGCCGTCGGGTGCGGCCTCGCCGTCGTCGGGAGCCCAGGACGGATTCGGGCTCTTGCTGGCGGCCTCGGCGGCGCTGCGCAGGGCTTTGTTCTCGGCGTCGCTTCCCTGAGTGCCGTAGACGATTAACAAGGGCTCACCCTGATAGAGCATCGAGGCGCCGCCGGGAGTGTGCAGGCGGGGGCCGGCGAGAGTCTCGGGGTTTGCGAGTTTCCAGGTCTTGCCGTCGTTCAGCAGCTCAAGCGCGTCCGGGAGGGGCGCTGGAACTTCGAAGGGAATGACACCGTTCACCGAGATCTTCAGGGGCTTTGCGGCATCGAAGGGGGATTCCTTAACGAGAAGGCGGAGACGGGTGATGTTATGAAGCTGGGCGTAGAGGAGGTTGTCAGCACCGGCTTTCAGATTGAAATGGGCGGGTTTTGGAGCGGGGCCCCATTCGGCAACTTCAGCCCACCAGCCGCGCACGGCGCCACCGTCGGTGGCGGTGTAGTCGATGTGCTTTACGGATTTCGAGCAGGGACGAACTTGATGCGCCTCCCATTCGCCGGCGCGGCGATTGCCCTCTTCGTAGCCCCACACCGCGTGGCCAAGGCCCGTGGTCTCGTCTGAAATAGCCTGACCACCCAGGCTGCGGAGAAGACAGAGAGGACCGCGCGATTCGAGGATGGGCACGGTGAAGTCGTCGTCGCTGTGCGTGGCATAGATCGGGTAGGTGAGGAGGTTGGCGATGGGAAGGTTTATCGCATAGCCGCAGCTCGGCCTGCCGGATGCCCAGCGGTGCGGGTAGCGCGAACCCAGGCGGAAGGTGCCGCCACCGCCCATGCTACCGCCGTTTAAATGGACATGATCGGCATCGATGTTCCAATGGGCCTGGATGTAATCGACGACATTAAGCACATCCGCCTCGGAAAGAGACCGGTACCAACCGCCGCGGGCGCGTCCGAGCACGGAGACATCCATCGATCCCGTCTTCGGGACCATGCCTGTGGCGTGCTCGATGTGATTTCCGCTGTAGCCGTGCATATAGACGGTGAGGACGGGGGGCTTGGCGGGATTGTAGTCGGTCGGAATGTTGATGCGGAATGGCTGGCCCGTGCCGTCGGCGGGTGATTCGTAGGCCCATTCCTGGACGCCGCGCAGGGTCTCGAGAACCTTGGGATCTGCCGCGATTTTCTTCGTCCATTCATCCAGGCGCTGAGCCTTGGCCACGGCGTCATCGCTTGCGATGCCCTTGCGGGAAGACGCCGTGCGGGCCGCGCAACTGAGATATTTCAACCAGCCCCGGTAGCTCTCCAAGTCGGGTTGCGCAACAAGAGCGTCGGCGCGCTGGCATGTTTCCTTGAGAAAGGCTTCCGCTGCCGAGAACTTCTGCGAATCAGCGGCGTTGGCCGCATTTTCGGCTTGGGATGAAGACGATGCTAAGCACAGGGAAATCATGGCCAGGATGAGGTATCGAATAAAGAAACGCATGAGTCTCGTGAAACCCCAAAACATGGCGCCAAGCCAGAAAAAAGCTCTGCGGTGAACCTGCGTGAAAGGTTCGGCATGCTCCGATTTCGAGTCGCAGACGCGCGATTCCGCAGGGCATGCCTGGCTTTGCGGCAGCTCCTCTAATCGGGTTCCCGTTGTGTGCTTTGTCACGTAATACGTGACGAAGCAAATTGTGGATTTTCGCCTTACCGAAGAACGAAGATTAAGCGTGAAGGAAGGATTCACGAAAAAATCAGGCAGTGCTTTAGCGACGGGTCGGAAAGTTCGGCGCGGACTTTCTGTGACTAGGCATCTGGGGTGTCGTGATTGCGAAGTGGTATGCTTTGTCACGTAATACGTGAATGGCGCTTAAATCAGCCCCATTGCTTTCCTGGACAGCGGCTTGCGACGTTCGACACCTGGAACGGTTTCGAAGAGCACAAGGCGGCTCAGGCGTTG
>JBAZHQ010000323.1:0-5202 GCA_041652235.1 Opitutaceae bacterium
GCTTCACGTTTTCAAATCGCTCACATATCTTTCTGAGCTTATCTCATTGCCTTCCAATTTTAAACGAAGTCGTTTTTATATAGCTACCGGACAGCAGTGGGAACCTGCGATTACTCTGCTTAGAGATTACAGTCGCTGCAAGCGCACAACTGAGGACGGGCTATCCGATGAGAAGTATATGTGCCTGGGAATTAGGCGAGCGCTAGAGGGAGACGAATCAGGACGAGCGTTTCTGCAGGGAATCGGCGACGCAGGAGAACCCTTGGCAAGGACGACTTGGTTCGATGCGTTGCAATCGAATCGGCGCTTATCTGTTATAGAAGAGGTTGCCGTAAAGAGTTACGAGAAATTTGAGCGAAAGCTCCAAGATCGAGACTGGCTTGCAGAATTTCCTGAACTGCATGAGCGCGCGGTGTGGGCAATCGACGGGCATCAGAGATAGCTCACGCCTGTCACACTTTCCTTGATGCAAAAGGCAGACAAGTGCCCAGCGGCATGACCTATGGTTTATGCCTGCATACCGGGCTGATGAGACCAATGGCTCAATTCCAAGGTGATGGTAAACGCTCGCACGAATGGCCGGTGTTTAAGAAGCATTGGCGCAAATGGGTATATCCCGAGAAGCGTCGGTATCTGCCCGTGGTAGTCGTGGATCCCGCATATATCGATCAGCAATATTGGTTCATGCAAAAGAGGGAGAAGCTTGCTGTCTTCATCAGTAGGGAGAAAGAAAATATGAAGCCAACAGTCATGGGATTTTTTCCATATGATCCAGCTGATCCAGTAAATCTGGGCGTTATTGCCGATAACTGTGCAGGCTACAGCAACGTCATCATGCGCAGGATAGAATACCAAGATCCCATTACAAAGGAACGATTTGTATTTACAACGACAGATAACACATTGCGCCCGGGAGTTGTGGCCTTGCTGTATCTTATGCGGTGGAAAATCGAAAAGTGCTTCGATGTGTTTAAGAACAAAGTCCACGCACAGAAGGCGTGGGCGAATGGTCCCGTGGCGGCGATGCAGCAAGCGCATTTTATGGCTCTTCTGCACAATTTGCTAACGGTGTTACTCCATGATCTTGAGGCGGCCGGAATACACGAAGAGAAGATCGAACGACGGCATATAAAGGCACCGGATCCAGTACCGAGCCACAGAATGATCCGCCATGCCCGTGTAATGACGTGCCAGTTCATCAGACTCGTCCGAAACCTCCTGCCGCGAGAAATGCCCTGGGATGAGGCCTTGCCACTGTTTAAGCAGCGATTGCTATGCTACTTATAACCACTTTACCGGACACCGTTGGGCTGCCGCCGCCTTCCCCATTTCGGTGTCCCTCGCAAACACGAGGGTTGAAACATGGCCGCCGGTGCTTATGCGTTGGTGCGAAAGAACGAGGCGTTTTCGCTGTTTGCTAATATTTCCCAAAGTGCCGGTATGAAACCGAATTCATTGGCGACCGCCCTACGCGCCGAAAAGTGGGATTTTTCCGCCTTGGTCGGGCGCTCACGAAAGGAGCAGGCGTCGAAGCTGAAAACGGAGATACTAAAGATCCGGAGAAAAAAGAACCCCGCCTGGCTTAAACTTTTGGACATGAGAAGCGGTCCACCGCTTGCGCCTTTGGCTCCGGTTCGAGAGCTTTCCCGAACGGAACTCGAAAGGGACCGGGACCGAACAGAGGACACGTCCGTCCCTCCGTTGTCACGTCTCATGCGATCGAGCTACCACCCGCGAGGCCCGCACATCCTTCTCATCCAGTGGGATGACTATGGCATCGAAGAAATCCTTCCCGCACTCGAACGGTGGGCGAGGAATCACGCCAAGAAAAACCGCCAAGATCAGCGCGATTCCAAGCGCCACCGCCGCCCCGACGACCCTATGTCCGACTTGTGGGAGATAGCGTGCTATCGGCTCAGAACGCAGGAGGGGCTCCCCCATCACGCGATCGCCGACAAACTGAACCGATTACCGAAGTTCAAGCATACGCATCCCAGTTTCGATGCCGACGGCGCTCGTAAGTTG
Organism: Opitutaceae bacterium; assembly: GCA_041652235.1. GTDB lineage: Bacteria > Verrucomicrobiota > Verrucomicrobiia > Opitutales > Opitutaceae > MWDT01. The sequence goes on from JBAZHQ010000323.1 coordinate 2,026, forward strand.
TTTGCCAATGCAAAGGCGGAGATAGAGCGGCCATCGGGCTTCGAGAGCTGGTTGGTCGTCACCATGTAAAACCGGAAATCGTGAACCCCTGTTTTCGATTCCCTTCTGCTTTCGCCGATGGATGCGCCAGCATCGCGTGATGAAGCTGCCAAATTTCGAATCAGTTGTGGTCGAGCGAGAGAAGGTCGTGGACTACCTCTTGAATCCCGCGCATCGCTTTGGCGCGAGCAAGGCCCGTTTCTTCGCCGAGTTTGGATTCCGCGTCGAACAATGGGAAATACTGGCCGACGCGCTCCGGGCGCACGCCCGGCAGCATGAGGTGACCGGACGCAAAGAAACCGGCTACGGTCCGCGTTTTGAAGTCGATGGTGAGTTGGATTCGCCGGATGGCCGTCGCCCCAAGATGCGCACGGTCTGGCAGTTTGATGAAGGACAGCTTGCGCCCCGGCTGATAACGGCCTATCCACTGGATGCATGAACCTGAAGGAACATGAGCCCGTCGTTCTGACGCGGAGCCAGCCGGAAAACGGCTTGGAAGCCGGAGACGTGGGCACAATCGTGCACGTTCATCGGGACGGCGCGGCGTTCGAAGTCGAGTTCATGACGCTCACCGGGCGCACCGTCGCGGTGATAACTGTTCCCGCCTCGGGCTTGCGCCCGGTCAGCCAACGCGACGTTTCGCACGTCCGGCAGTTGAGCGCGGCCTGATGGGCGCGCCGCAGTCGGTCAGATTCTTCATGGCGTCTCCGACAACTTCCCAGTTCGGAATCCAAGCCGGGGTTACGCCGAGGTGCGATAAGCCCGCTTCAAGCACTCGACGCATTTCCGCATTGGGTGACTTTTCGATCCATAAGTGCGGAGGTTGCTTTCTTCCACCACGCAGAACCTTACCGGCGTCCGTCTGTTGGTGAGATAGCCCAAGCCAGTGGCGGATATTTGGGTCCGACATGGAGAGCCCGACGAAAACCATTCGGCTAAAATTGGCGTGATACATGAAGAGCGTCTCTGGCCAAGTCGCCGCATGGCCAGAAATGTCCAGATAATCTTCTTCCAAAAAAACCGCATTGCCGACACCGGTCATCGGCACCGACCCGCGGGAACCGTGGACGTGAGGAATTTGTGAGCCGTGGCAGTGATACACGAATACTGTCCGGCTATTTCCGGGGCGGAACGGCGGATCAGAACGCACGAAGTTGGGCTTGGTCACACGCTCGAGATGGAATTTCGGGTAGTCGTCTCCATAGGCCTGACGCTGAAAACAATTGAATACCATGTGAAAAAGCGGCTCCACGTTGAAGCTGATAATAGCGAACGGCATCTTACCAGCCCGTTCGGCGAGCAAGAGCCAGTCAACCAGTCGCATCAGGGAAGTGTGTTTGTAGTGCCGATTGAAGAATTCGCACACCGTATTGGCTTCGGTCACCGCATCCCAATGGAACGATTGAAGAGCGTGGAAGACGTCACGCCTGACTCCATCGCCTTCGGCCAACCTGAGCAAATCGCCATAGAGTTCCTGCTGAAGGATTACGGAAAAACTCCCTCGATTTTCGGTTTTCCGCCGATGCTCGTTCGCCGCAGCTTGAATCCAGCTATCCAACCCCCAACGGCTTGCGGCGACCGCAGCGCGAAACGAAGTCTTATCGTAGTGTGAGTCAAAGACTCGATTGACGACTTTTATAGTGAGGTCTTCCCACAATGGAACGATGCCCTGCGAAACACCGGCACCGATACACAGCGTCCACCGTGTGGTATCTTCAAGGTGTCCTCTCGAATCAGGGCCAAGCGGGGCAATCGCCCGTTGCGAATCTTTTTGTGGAGTCAGCATTGGGGGCATCGGAACAGGAACATGATGCACTTGGCACCGTAGTTACCGCTTGGCAGGATGCGCCGTCGGAACACTCTGGCAAGTCACGAGGCAAGCATGGACGACTCAACAAATCTCTCCCTGACCACGCAGTCCGATGACGCGCTTGTCGTAGCCAACCCGGTCACAGGAATGGCCCTTCAAGGAATGGTGCGTGAGTCGCTGGTCATGGCGAAAGCTGCGCTCGCCACGGAAGCAGGGACGGTGCCGGATGGATTTTTCGATCCCTCTCATCTTCTCAAGAGCGCGAAGTATCTGGAGGCGCTGTCGCTGTTTTTCGATGCCGCGGAAAAATCTGGCGGGCGCAGCAAGACGAATCGGAAGGTGAGCGACCGAGTTGTCCGCTTCCTTTCTTGTGGTATTCGGTCACCCGCAGTCATCCTACACGGCGGTATCGCGCAGTTTTATCACAAACGCGTGCGATCGGTCCCTGCCGAAAAGGTGCGCGCGTATCTGTGGTCAAGGTTGAGCCACCCCGACGAGAGCGGTGACACAGTCATTTCCGATCTGAAGCTGTCAGAGGCCGAGGTTCGCGCCGGCGAAGAGCTTTATCGCGAAATCCTGGCTGATGTGCGCACTTCTAATCGGGAGATACCTCTTTTCAACGGCAGGACATATCTGCGGGCATTGGCAGTTTTCTTCAACTCCTGCGAGAGGCCAAGGTTCAATGAAACGGCGTTAGATGAAAAAGAGCGGGCATTCGGAAGGGACTGTTACTGGCTCATCCGAGAGCATCAGCTCTTCGCGCACTACCTGATGGGTAGCTATTTCTTCGATGAACGTTTCACGCCACAGAACCGAATCCTAGCTTACCTCTGGTTTAGCTTGGCCGCCGATCAGGGGCTTCGCTGGTCAAAGCTGGAAAATCTGCGTTCTCAGATGTCGCCGGAAGAACTTCGCGAGGGCGAAATGCTTCATGCCGATATCAGAACTGAAGGTCACAAGACGGGCATGGAAAACGTAGCTCCGAAAGGCCAAAAATATTCTGAAGAATTGGCGTTTTTCTTAAGGACATGCGGCCTACTTGGCGGAGACAACTGGTATGACAAGATGATCAAGGAGGGCTGGCCGCCGCTAGCGTTTTTCGAAATCGGCAGACGGTTCTTCGCAGGAGACGGCGTCACGGAAGACAAGGCGCGAGCCTACTTATGGCTAACGCTAGCCGCCGATTTAGGGTATCGCCGAGACCTTTGCTGGGCGCTGCCGCACCAAATGATGTTGCCGGCAGAACGCGAGGCCGGCAAAGCCCTTTATCGCGAAGGAACGTCGGGCAAGTTGGCTACTCCAAGTCCGTAGCATGAAAGATTCCGAGT
>JBAZHQ010000324.1:0-1449 GCA_041652235.1 Opitutaceae bacterium
GTGGAGAGTGGGAAGTGAAGAAGCTAGAAGAACTTGCGGAAATTCGTAGCGGAGGCACCCCGAGCACAAAACAACCTCAATTCTGGAGCGGAGATATTCTCTGGTGCACTCCTACCGACATTACAGGATTGAATGGCTACAAATACCTAAGCGAGACTTGTAGAAAGATAACTCTGCAAGGATTGAAATGTAGTTCGGCTGAAATGATTCCTGCTAGTTCGATTGTCATGACCTCACGAGCCACAATTGGTGAGTGTGCCATCAACAAAGTCCCAGTTACGACCAATCAAGGTTTCAAGAACTTCGTCCCATTCGAAAATGTCTATGTCGAGTTCCTCTTCTACTTGCTACTGACGAAAAAGCAGGACTTCATCAGCTTGTGTGGAGGCAGTACATTCCTTGAAATTAATAAAAGTGGACTTGCCATTTTCGAGGTAGAATTGCCCGCCGCCAAAACCGAACAAACCGCCATCGCGGCCATCCTCTCTGACATGGACGCGGAGATCGATGGGCTGGAAGCGAAGCTTGCTAAGGCACGGCAGATCAAGCAGGGGATGATGCAGGAACTGCTCACCGGGAGGATTCGATTAGCATGAAAATTTCCACCATTCTTGACCACATCGACAGTGGTCACATGGCCTTGCCTGAGTTTCAGCGCGGCTACGTCTGGAACCGTGACCAAGTGCGCGGGTTTTTCAATTCGCTCTATCGCCGTTATCCTGTAGGCGGTCTGCTAGTGTGGGCCACCGAATCGGAGACTGCCGCCCATCGCGGCGATGGGCCGCTCGCCCCAGGTATTGTGAAGCTACTGCTTGACGGGCAACAGCGAATGACGGCGCTCTACGGCGTGGTGCGAGGCAAGCCGCCCAAGTTCTTCGACGGCAACGCTCAGACCTTCACCGGACTGAGGTTCCATCTCGATACCGAAACTTTTGCGTTCTATCAGCCGGTAAAGATGCAGGGTGACCCGCTCTGGATTGATGTCACCGAGCTAATGCAGAAGGGGACCGCAGGGTTGGGCGAGTTCGTGACGCGCCTCAATTCGCAGCCGGGGCTGACACTAAAAGTCGGTGACTATGTGGTGCGGCTCAGCCACCTCCTTGCTGTGACTGATATAGATCTCCACGTGGAGGAAGTCACCGGTGCGGACAAGACGCTGGATGTTGTGGTTGACATCTTCAACCAGGTCAACAGCGGCGGCACCAAGCTCTCGAAGGGCGACCTGGCCCTGGCCAAGATCTGCACCGACTGGCCAGAGGCGCGTGACACCATGAAGGCCAGTCTCAAAGAATGGGCTGAAGCAGACTATCAATTCAATCTCGACTGGCTACTGCGTTCGGTGAACACTGTGCTGACTGGAGAGGCGAAGTTCCAGTTCCTGCACGACAAAAGCGCTCAGGAAATTCAGGACGGCCTCAAGCGGGCCACGAAGCACATCGATACTTGCCT
>JBAZHQ010000324.1:1459-5184 GCA_041652235.1 Opitutaceae bacterium
GGACGCTTGGGATTGGACCACGACCGGGTCTTTTTCGGTCGTTTCGGCATACCGGTCATGGTTCGCTATCTCGACCAACGCAGCGGCCTGATGGACGAGAAAGAGCGCGATAAGTTGTTGTTCTGGTTCATGCAGGCGGGCATGTGGGGCCGTTTCTCAGGCTCCACTGAATCGTACATCGATCAGGATCTGGCAGCGCTTGAAGGCCCATGCATCTCACTAGACAAGCTGCTGGAGCAGTTGCGCCTTTGGCATGGTGGAATGCGGGTGGAACCGGGGCATTTCACTGGTTGGAGCTTCGGTGCCCGTTTCTATCCTGTGCTCTACCTGATAACGCGGATGGGGGAGGCCAGAGATTTGGGCACAGGAGGTCTGCCGCTCAAAGACAACTTACGCGGTAAGATGAGCCGACTGGAGGTGCACCACATCTTCCCGAAAGCTCAGCTCTACAAGGATAAGAGGAACTTCAAACGCCCAGAGGTGAACGCACTGGCCAACTTCTGTTTCCTCACCAAGGAGACAAATGACAAAATCAGGGATAGGCTGCCTGAGGAGTATTTCCCGGAGGTCGAAAAGGCGTACCCCGGCGCACTGGCCTCCCAGTGGATTCCTGCCGATCCAAGACTATGGAAAATTGAGAACTATCGCGAGTTCCTCGAAGCGCGGAAGTTGCTGCTGGCTGAGGAAGTCAACAAGCGCATGGAAGAACTGCTACACGGCGACACGCGTTGGCTGACGGAACCGAACGCTGCGGTCTCTATTGCAGTAGCGTTCAGTGGAGGTATTGCCAGCGAAGAGGAGGAAGAAAAGCTCGAATCTCTAAACGACTGGATGGAACAACAGGGCTTGCCGCATGGATTGTTGGCCTATGACTTTGCCGACCCGACCACGGGCGAACAGAAAGCCGTTTTCGACCTGGCATGGCCGAATGGTATTCAAAAAGAGCTGAGCCAGCCCGTTGCGGTGCTGCTCAATGAAAGCAGCGAAGTCATCGCCTTAGCCAGCCAAGCAGGCTTCCGTGTCTTCACAACGGTCGCGGAATTTAAGCAGTATGTGGAATCGGAGATCTTGGTCCAGGGGGCGGCATTATGAGCGACATCGACAAACCGGAACGAGTCACGCAAAAACGGGTTGTCAGACTGTTCCGCGATGAATTGGGCTATCGCTATCTCGGCGACTGGACAGAACGTGACGGCAACAGCAACATCGAGGAAGGTCTGCTGAAAAGCTTCCTTACCCGAAACGGGTATACCCATGAGCAGATCAGCATGGCGCTCTACAAGCTGAGCACCGAAGCGGACAAACACAGCCGCAATCTCTACGGCAACAACCAGGCCGTTTACAATCTAATGCGCTACGGCGTCCCGGTAAAGATCGAGGCGGGAGAGGTCACGGAAACAGTTCACCTCATCAACTGGAAGGAGCCGGAGAATAACGACTTCGCCCTCGCTGAAGAGGTAACCCTAAAAGGCAACCAGGAGCGTCGGCCCGACGTCGTGCTTTACATCAATGGCATAGCCATCGGCGTGCTGGAGCTGAAACGCAGCTCAGTGTCCATAGGCGACGGCATTCGTCAGACCCTTTCAAATCAGCAGCCTGAGTTCAATGAGTGGTTTTTCAGCACGGTGCAGTTCATATTCGCAGGCAACAACACTGAAGGGCTGAAATATGGCACCATCGGCACAGAGGAGAAATATTTCCTCCGGTGGAAGGAAGACGTTCTGGACGACAGCCGCTACAAGCTGGACAAATATCTCTTGAAGATGTGCACGAAGGACCGGCTGATCGAGCTGATGCATGACTTCGTGCTCTTCGACGGCGGCAGGAAGAAGCTGCCGCGCGTGCACCAGTATTTTGCGATAAAGGAAGCGCAAAAACACGTAGGTGAGCGCAAGAGCGGCATCATCTGGCACACTCAAGGCAGCGGCAAGAGCATCATAATGGTGCTTCTCGCCAAGTGGATACTGGAAAACAACCCCAATGCCCGCGTGGCCATCATCACCGATCGTGACGAGCTTGACAAGCAGATAAAGGGTGTCTTCACTGAGGCCGGTGAGACCATCTATCGCACCAGCAGCGGCCGCAGCTTGTTGATCCAGCTAGGCCAGGCCAAGCCGCGTCTTTTGTGCTCGCTCGTGCACAAGTTCGGCCGCAAGAACGTGGACGACTTCGAGGCTTTCATCAGAGAACTTAAAGCCCAGCCGAGCCAGACCGTGGGCGAGGTCTTTGTCTTTGTCGATGAGTGCCACCGCACTCAGAGTGGCAAGCTGCATCGGACGATGAAGGCGACGATGCCGGACGCGGTTTTTATTGGCTTCACAGGCACGCCCCTCTTGAAGAAGGATAAGAAGACCACACTGGAGGTCTTCGGCGGCTACATCCACACCTACAAATTTGATGAAGCGGTGGAAGACGGGGTGGTGCTTGACCTCGTCTATGAGGCACGAGACATCGACCAACATCTCAGCTCCCAAGAGAAGATCGATGCGTGGTTTGAGGCCAAGACCAGGGGATTAAACGCCTGGCAAAAGGAGGAACTGAAGGCGCAATGGGGCACGATGAAGCAGGTGCTCAGTTCACGCTCAAGGATGGATCGGATCGTGAACGACATAATCTATGATTTTAGCGTGAAACCGCGCCTGTCCAGCGACCGCGGCAACGCCCTTCTGGTGACCTCTAGCATTCATGATGCATGCAAGTATTACACACTGTTAGGTAAGACGCCGTTCAAGGGTAAGTGCGCATTGGTAACCTCCTACAATCCGCAGGCCCAGGATTTGACCAAGGAAGAAACCGGCGCCAATACCGAGACAGACAAACAGTTTATCTTTAACACTTACACAGAGCTGCTCAAAGACATAAAAGCCGAGCCTGGCATGACTAAGTCGGAAACCTATGAGGAGCAGGCCAAAGCGCTGTTCATCAAAGAGCCAGCGAACATGAAGCTGCTTATCGTAGTGGACAAGCTGCTCCTAGGTTTTGACGCTCCGCCTTGCACTTACCTCTACATCGACAAGTCCATGCAGGATCACGGCCTCTTCCAGGCCATTTGCCGCACAAACCGTCTGGACGGCGAGGACAAGGATTTTGGCTACATAGTCGATTATAAGGACCTATTCAGAAAATTGGAGAACGCCATTGCGGTATATACCTCAGAGCTCGATAACAGCGCAGGTGGTGCAGATCCGCAGGTGCTGCTAAAGGACAGATTGAAGTTGGGCCGGGAACGGCTTGACAATGCGCTAGAAGCGCTCGCCCTGCTCTGCGAGCCTGTGGAACCGCCCAAAGGCGATCTGGAGCATATCCACTATTTCTGTGGCAACACCGAGAATCCGGCAGATTTGCAGGAGCGGGAAATGCTACGTGCCGCACTTTACAAAGCGACTGTCTCGCTGGTGCGAGCTTATGCCAACATCGCCGACGAACTGGAATCCGCAGGATACAGCAGCTCAGATATCAATCGCATCAAGCAGCAGATTGAACACTACCTGAAGATCCGCGAGATCATCCGCATGGCCAGCGGGGAAATCCTGGACCTCAAGCCCTACGAGGCTGATATGCGCCACCTCATCGACACCTATATCGATGCCGACGATCCGAGGAAGATATCTCCCTTCGACAACGTGGGGCTGCTAGATTTGATCGTAAAGACGGGTATCGCCGACGCCATCGCCTCGAAGCTTGGCGCTCTGAATGGCAACAAGGGCGCTATTGCCGAGACCATC
>JBAZHQ010000325.1:0-5175 GCA_041652235.1 Opitutaceae bacterium
GGGACATTTATGGGACATTTGGGACCTGCGGCGGGCTTGGGTATGTTTCGCCAATGGGACCAAAAAATGGCTCAGCAACGGTGCCAACAGCTCCTGCCAACCCGGCATAAACCCTTCCAATCCGCCATCGCTGGAGGAAGCGCCAGTGGTTGCTTATCACGTCGCGGTTGCTGGGAGCGCGAGTCATTCTCCGCCATCCGGCTTTGTCAACGGTTGAGCCATCGTGGTGGAGGAATGATCCGCGCTGGGCGCGGGAGCGAGCAGAAGCACTTCTTCGACGGAGCGCGCGGGAGGCACTTCCAACTGTGTCCGAGCATGGCTGCGCCGCAGTCAGAGATCCGCCTTGGGCCACGCTATCGAAATGGGACATTAATGGGACATCTGTAACCTGCAGCGGACTTAGCATATTAAGGTCAGCACCCGCTTTCAAACTATTGAAGCCATCGATTACACGGCGCATTTGATCGGAACGAGCAACTCGGACCGACTATACCTTTTGAATCCACAGGCTTAATTTCTCGCCATGCCCTTTAAGCGGGCTTAAACATCTCCACTTGTGAACCCCCTTGGTGAAACTATCCGTATTCTGATGGGACGCCGGAAACTGACCGGTGCTAAGTTGGCTAAAGATATTGGTCTGAGCGCTACTTCTGTAAGCAGAATTATCACGGGTCACTCAAAGCCAAAGCAGGTAACCCTCACCCGGCTGATGAAGCGCCTCTGCGCGAGTCCGGAAGATCAGCAGATGCTGTTGCGAGCGTTCACCGGGCTCAAGGTACCGGCCGGCGAAGAGCCGTTGGCTGACGATCCGCGAAACGCCGTCGAGGAGCGCGAGCGAGTCGAACGCTGGTTGGAAGCCCGCACCCAGGCCATCACGTTTAAGGACGCCGTGGCACGTGAACTCGACAAGGCGCGGATCGTCTACCGTCGCGACGTGTGCGATGGCATTGCCTCGGCCGATTTTCTCATTGAACGGGGAAAGGTTCGCGTCGCGCTTGAATGCAAATTCAACGTTGGCCGCGATTTTGACAAAACCGTCGGCATCGCGCGCCTACTATGTGAGCTGCTGCACTGCGACCGCGTCATTATTGTGGTGCCGTTCGTCGCAGAGTTTGCCGATGCCGCGATGGCTGGTGTTTCATCGGTGTTAGTCCGCACTCCCGCCGACGCGGTTGCGCACCTGAAGGAGATCGCATGACACTTGATCAACTCAAACCCGGTGCGGTGGTGCGCGGCGCGTTGTTCCCCGAGCCGGTGCAGGTCATCACGTCGATTCCGATGGGGCCGGTCGTCAAACTCATCGGGACCGGCGTCAAAACGAACCAAACGTATCAGCCGGTCCTAACGGTCGCGCAGATTCTGCAACTGGAGGTTAATCCAGACCGCGAACCATGCGACGGCGATGCGCGGAAGTTTCGTCTCGGCATCGAGGGCATGCGGCTCGGTCTCGCCTACGAATATGATCCGTATTTCTCGCTCTCCATCGCCCGTGTCGATCCGTTGCCCCACCAGCTTGAGGCCGTCTACGAATATTTCCTGAAGCTCCCGCGCATTCGCTTTCTCCTCGCCGATGATCCCGGCGCCGGAAAGACGATCATGGCCGGTCTTCTAATCAAGGAACTGAAGGCCCGCGGCCTCGCAAAACGCATCCTGATCGTTGCCCCGGCCAACCTTACTTTTCAGTGGCAGCGGGAGATGAAGGACAAGTTCCGCGAGCAGTTCACCGTGGTCCGTTCGGATTTGCTCCGCGCCAACTACGGCACAAACCCATGGCAGGACTACGATCAGATCGTCACTTCCTTGTCTTGGGTGTCACGCATCGAGGACGCTCGCGATAGTCTGCTGCGGAGCCGTTGGGATCTCGTGATCGTGGACGAAGCCCACAAGATGTGCGCCTACAGCGCGGAGAAGGAGACGCTGGCCTACAAGCTAGGCAAGGCGCTCTCGGACATGACCGATCACTATCTCTTGATGACGGCCACGCCGCATAAGGGTGACCCGGAAAATTTCGCGCTCTTCCTCCAACTTCTCGACCGCGACGTCTATGCCGATGTCAGCAGCCTTGAACAAGCAATGGCCAACCGTGAAGCGCCGTTCTACCTTCGCCGCGTCAAAGAAGCCCTCGTTTCATTCCCGCACCCGGACACCGGCGAGGTGAAATCTCTTTTCACGAAACGCATCGTGAAAACGGCAAAATTCGAAATCGCCGACGACGAATTGGAATTCTACGACGCGCTCACGCGCTTCGTGCAGGACCAATCCATTCGTGCCGCCGCGGATGGCAATTCTCCCGCGGCGCGCGCGGTCGGGTTTACGATGGCGATGTTGCAGCGCCGTTTCGCCTCCTCGCTTTACGCCGCGCGTCGGACCCTTGAGCGCATGAAGGAGCGCCGCGAGAAGATCATCGCCGACCCCACCGGGTATCGCCAGGACCAGATCAATCGGCGTGTGCCGGAAGGCTTCGATGATTTGGAGGAAGAGGAGCAGCAGGCGATTATCGCACAGCTCGAAGAGGTTGTGCTCAACCCCGACCCCGAGTCACTCAAGGAGGAAGTGCGCGAGCTGACCAAGCTCATCGATCAGGCCCGGGCGCTCGAAGTGCGTGCCATAGAGACCAAACTCACGGCGCTCAAAGCACTCCTCACCGAGAACGGCGTCTTTGCCGACCCCAAGATGAAGCTCCTCATCTTCACGGAGCACAAAGACACCCTCGATTATCTGACCGGCGACGGTCGCGAGGGTCGGCCGGTGGGCAAACTGCGCGATTGGGGGTTGTCGCTCACCACCATTCACGGCGGGATGAAAATCGGCGACCGCAACACACCCGGCAGCCGAATTTTCGCCGAGCGCGAATTCAAGGAATCGTGCCAGGTTATGGTGGCGACCGAAGCCGCGGGTGAAGGTATCAATCTTCAATTCTGTTGGCTCATGGTGAACTACGACATTCCGTGGAATCCGATGCGGCTGGAACAGCGCATGGGCCGTATCCATCGCTACGGGCAGGAAAAGGACTGCCTGATTTTCAATTTCGTCGCGACCAACACGGCCGAAGGCCGCGTGCTCCAGAAACTTTTCGACCGGATCGAGCAAATCGAGGACGACCTCGACCCAGGCCGCACCGGGAAGATCTTCAACGTCCTCGGCGAGGTGTTTCCCTCTAATCTCCTCGAACGCATGTTGCGCGACATGTATGCGCGCAACCAAACCGAACAGGTCATCCTCGATCGCATCGTCAAAGACGTGGATACGCGCCGGTTCTCGGAGATCACCAACTCGACGCTCGAAGGTCTGGCAAAGAAGGAACTCAACCTCTCGGCTGTCATCGGCAAAACGGCCGAAGCCAAGGAACGGCGCCTTGTGCCCGAAGTCATCGAGGATTTCTTCGTCGAAGCATCGCACGACGTGGGTCTGAAACTCACCAACAACCGCAATCGCGCCCACATCTACCGTGTCGGCCGGCTGCCGCGTCACCTGATCACGCGCGGTGAGGAATTGGAGCCGCGCTTTGGCCGCCTCGGCAAAGAGTATCAGGAGGTCATTTTTGACAAGGAACTCCTGAAAAAAGACCCGTCCTGCGAATGGGTCACGCCCGGTCATCCGCTGTTTGAGGCGCTGCGCGCCGAGATCGAAGCCGACACGGTGAGTGCGTTGGAGCGTGGCGCGGTCTTTTTCGATCTCCACCGGGAGCGTGCCGCCCGGCTCGATGTGTTCACGGCCACGATTCGCGACGGCTGTGCCAACGTGCTCAATCGCCGTCTCTTTGTTGTCCAGTCCGACATCGACGGCACCGTCTCCATTCACAATCCCACAGTTTTCCATGAAATCATCCCGGCCCCGCCGGGTGTTTCGGTGCAGCCTCCGTCCGACACCCACTTGGTCGCCAAGGATCAACTGCAGGCCATCTTGGTCGAAAAAACGCTTTCCCCGTTTTTGGACGAAGTGCGCAAGGAACGGTTGCGCGAGACTCTGGTGGTTGAGCGCCACGTCGAGACGAGCCTCAACACTCTCCTCAATCGGGAAAATATGATGCTCGCTGATCTCGTCACCCGCCGCGAGGCCGGCTCGCAGGAGTCGGGGCTGGAGGGGCGAATCAAACAGGTGGAGAATCGCATCGAGGATCTTCAACGCCGGCTCGACCACCGCAGGAGTGAATTGGCCCGCCAGCGCGAGTGCTCGATCACGGATATTCGCCACCTGGGCCGGGCCTGGGTGCTGCCGCATCCCGAGCGCCACGGCGGGGCACTCGCGTCCATGCGGCGCGACGATGAAATCGAACGGATCGCCGTGGAGTTTGCGACCAAATCGCTGCAAGCCGAGGGCTACAACGTCGAAAGCGTCGAGTCTGAGAATCGAGGCTTCGATCTCATCGCACGCAAGCCGCACACGGACGACCCGAAAACTTTCGCCCAGGTTCGCTTCGTCGAAGTCAAAGGCCGTGCCTTCACCGGCGAGGTCGCGCTGACCTATAATGAATACAAGACGGCGGAGCGCCTGAAACAGGACTTCTGGCTTTATGTTGTGTTCCAATGTGCGAGTCCGCAACCGTCGCTCAATATCCTGCGCGATCCGGCCCGGCTGCACTGGCAGCCCATCGTCACGATCGAGCACTACCGCCTCGCTCAGGAGGACCAGCGCAATCCCCGCGTCGAAGAGGAGCAGGCACCCTACGGCAATCAGCCCGGAGGCCCCACATGAGCGAGAAGCGGCGCATCTTCATCAGTTCGGTCCAGAAAGAATTGGAATTGGAGCGCGCGGCGGTCGCCGGGCTAATCTCCACCGATCCGTTTTTCATCCAGCACTGCGAAGCCGTGCTGTTCGAGAAGGAACCGCCGCCGCCTCAGCCGGCCAAGCAGCCATATCTCGACTGCCTGCGCGGCTGTTCGGTCTACGTCCTGATTTTGGCCAATGAATATGGTCGGCCCGACGGCGATCTTTCTGCCACCCATCACGAATACCGGCTCGCCCAGCAGCTCAAACTGCCGACGGTGGTTTTCATCAAGGGTATGTCCAATGCCGACAAGGTGCGCTCACCCGAGGTGCGTGACTTCATTTCCGAGATCAAGAAGGACGGCTACACCTACAAGCGTTTTCACGACCGGGAAGACCTGAGGCCCGAGATGCTCCGCGCGTTGATGCGCACCCTCAACGACACCTTTGGCATCAAGGCCACCACAG
>JBAZHQ010000326.1:0-4476 GCA_041652235.1 Opitutaceae bacterium
GCGGGAAGGCCGAGATGCAGGACGTTCTCGGTCGGGTGAAGACCATCAAGCTTTGGGTCGGCCCGGTTGAATTCCGGGTCGTAACCGAGGCCGAGCTCGCAGCCGAGCTCGCACCATTTTCCATCGGAGGTGTGGCTTAATGAGCCACATCCGAAAGGAAAAGGTGAAAGGCTTTGACGCCGTTCACCCGGCGGTGCTGGTTGAAGGGATCAAAGTCGCGGCCCAGCTCCTGGCGCTTCAGGGGCTAAAAGTGACGGAGTATGTCTACGATTGGGGTGGCCGCAAGGTCACCGAGATTAACGGCACAAAGATTATCTGCGCTCTTGATGCGCAGGGCGCCGCCGATTCCCGTAATAACTTTGCGGGCATGGGGCTGGCCGTCGACGCACAGGGGAAGCTCGCCATAGTTGGCGACTTCTACTACGACGAACAAAAACAGCGGGCGGCCGAACTGCGTAAGCAGGTCGAGGCCGTTCTGGGCGGCGCGTGTTATTTCGCCGCTCGCATCCTTATCGCGCAAGCGAAAGGTCAGAACGCAGAAGTCAAGATTGATGCCGAAACCCACCAGTTACAACTGGTGGTGCAGATGTAAGGGGGTAAGGCATGGCTAAAGAAGTTATCACGCTGGGCGGAGACGGTAGTATAGGTACCGAAATGTTCGGGTTCAAAGGCAAAAGCTGCCTTAATGCGGCGGCTGATATTACCAAGGAACTCGAGCGGCTCGGGATAATCACTGAGTTGGGCGGAATCCAAATGAAGGATGATGCCCAGACGGTGGCGGCGGTCCAGCAGACCGCTTTGAAGGTTGAGCAGGCATGAGTTTATGCTCAATCTTCACAGCTTCGTTCCCAGGTCGCGCGCGAATGGGCCGGGAGAACGAGTAGTGATTTGGGTACAGGGTTGCCCTCGGAGATGTCCGGGATGTTTCAACCCCGATACCCATGAATTTGCCAAACGAGAAATGGTGGCTATTGAAGACCTTGAAAGCCAAATTATGGCAATCGAGGAAATTGATGGCGTCACCTTTTCCGGCGGCGAGCCGTTCGAACAAGCTGAATCGCTAGCCGATTTGGCGAGAAGACTGCGAGTGCGTGGAATGTCGGTGGTTTGTTACACTGGCTACACACTCGAGCAGCTTCGCTCGGGCAACCGCGAGGATTGGAACGCCCTGCTTGAGCAGATTGATTTGCTTATTGATGGGCCGTTCATTGAATCTGAGCGGTGCAATGAGCCGTATCGTGGCTCGGCAAATCAGAAGTTACACTTTCTTACCGATCGCATCCGATCGGAGGAAGTTTACGGAAAAAATCAGACGGCCGAGTTCACGCTCGGCGCTGATGGAACGGTTGAACAAACCGGATTTCCGGAACTTCCTGACCTGGATGCGGTCATGAAGGAAGCTTTGGAAATCCTTGGAAGGAAACAGGAGGATTTCAGATGAGTGGCAATGATAGCGCGGGAATAACCGCGCATAACTGGTTCGATGCCTTTGCTCGTGCCTATGCGGCCGAGCTTGGCTATGTATTCTTATTGTCCGGCAATATCGCGGACCTGTTCCCGCTTGGGAATGGGTTCGTGACCTTGCGTCAGTTCTGGGCACGGCAACTCGCCGGACGCGAGATCGTGGTTTTCTGGGACAAGTCCTCGGGGTTTATCTTCGGGGATGAGATCCTTGGGATCAAGCCAGTCGCAGCGGTTCAGGGGCAACCAGCCCCACTCCCGATGAGGGAGAAGTTTAAGGCCGCGGTGGGCATGAACAACCAGCAGCCAGCCGGCAATGGTATCGCCGGACTGCTGGGCGGAATGGCTGGTAACGGCGCATTACCGACTGATCCGGAGCAGGCTTTCGGCCTGCTCGAAAAGCTCCTCTCTCAGGGGAAGCCTGAGGAGAAAAAAGCGGCAGTGGTCATTGAGTACGTCGAGTCGGTAATTACCGAGACCGACTACTCATCGGTTCCAGCTGTAACTCTTCAGCGCTGGGCGAGCTTGGATTCTCCGCTCAAGGGTACCGGAAACCCGGTTATCCTCATCGAGAGGAATCCAGAGCGAGCCAGTTCCGTGGTGAAACACGACGATTCAAGTGTCGTGCGGATTCACATCCCGCGACCCAGCCGTGCAGAGCTGGAGACGTTCATCCGCCACAGCCTGAAGGCCAACTGTGTTAAGTTGGCTGATGGGCTGGAGGTTGGTATAGTTGCTAATCTTGCGGCGGGGTTGAGATGTAAGGATTTCGATGACTTCGTAATGAAGTCGTTGGAGTCCGGCGAGCCGATCTCTGACCAGTTTATCTGGTCGAAGAAGATCGAGCTCATTGAGAAACAATCTGGAGGCGTGCTCCAGGTTGTTCGCCCGAAGCATGGGTTTGAGGCCATCGGAGGCCTCGACTATGTAAAAGACGCTCTGCGCGTCATAGTCAAAAAGCTTCGCGAAGGTTCCAAGACCTGCGATAAGGGCATGATTCTCATGGGACCGCCCGGAACGGGCAAGACGATTATCGCCGAAGCTCTTGCGAAAGAGAGTAATGTCAATTTCGTCATGCTTGGGAATGTACTTTCCAAGTATGTCGGAGATAGCGAGAGGAACATGAATCTTGCTATCGACATCGCTCGTGCGATGGCACCAACGATTATATTTATCGATGAAGCTGCTGAAGCAATTGGTAGCGGAGATGGATATAACGGGGATAGCGGCGTCTCAAATCGCGTTCTGGGGAAACTCCAGAACGTAATGGGAGATGACTCTGCCCGTGGCGAGCTGTTCTTTATGCTCGCCACGAATTACCCGAACCGCTTGGCACCGGCGGTTTTGCGAGAAGGTCGTATGGACAAGCGGGTGCCGTTGCTTGTCCCGGATGCAACCGGAAGAGAAGCGATTCTTAAAGCGCTATGCCGCAAATACGGTATTTGCGCCGGAGGGATCGAATTCACGTCCGTCATTGGTTCAACCGATGGTTGGACCGGGGCGGAATTGGAGGCCCTCCTTCTCCGCGCAAAGCAATTTGCCGAGGAGGAGGAAATGCCGGTAGAAACCCGGCACCTCGATGACGCGGTGGCGGATTTTATCCCAAGCCGCGACCAACAGGCCTTTGACCTGATGACCGCGCTGGCCATCAGGTACACCAACTCGAGAAGGCTTCTGCCCGAGGTTTATCGAACCCAGCCTCCTGCGGCGCAGGAGGAGGTTGACAAGCTGGAAGCCGCAGTGGCCGAGCGGGATGCTCGGCGCCGCGGCGGGCTGAAGCTGTAGAATAGGCGTTATGACCAAAATTACAACCATCAGGAGGTGATGAAGTTGTAAATAAAATTTGACCGCCTCTGGCAATCGCAGTATGAGCCGGTCGCGCAGACCGAGTCTGCGCCGGCGTTCGCAGGCCGAAGACCGCGTAGAAGCTTTGACGCAGTGTCCATTGTTTTTTTAAGTTTTTTTCTAACGGACGTGTTTGGCGGCTATCAGGGGTATCCGCTAAATAGTTGAAGCTTAAGGAATGTTCATGCGTCGATTTTCGGATTTGTTGGCAGCATGAGTTTCCTCCCCTTGTACACTATCAAACAAATCCGCGTGCGCGAGTTCAGGCGGCGGTTCACAATTCTAATCTCCGTCGTGCATAATAAGCCCCGAGTGGGTATGGAGTGCTTAATATAGACCGCAAAGGTCTGATGAGCTTCATATTCAGCAAGGCTTGCAAGTCCCTCAAAGGGACAATAAATTGTCTTGAGCCTAAGACCAGAGTTTGATGCCAATCAATCGGCTATCTGATCTTTAGCCGCATATGACAATGCGGCTAACAGGGCAAGGGTTGATACGTCCCCCATGCGTGAAGTTTGAATTGAGCCCGGAGCTTGATGGGAAGCTCTGCCGATGCCAGCTCGCTGGATTATCATCGGGTAAATTCTTGGCAGTGGCGGGCCATGGCGGCATGCTTTGCCGAAATTTCGCGAAATCCTAAGGGATAATGACGCGGGAAAAGCAAAAGGGTTTAGGGTTAGAATGGACGAATCAGCATCGCGCAATTCGTCCCTTCTTCCGAACTTATCATCACGAAATAAAAAACCAGAGATGGTAGGTTCAGAGGAGGATGATTTTTTTGAGAAATGGAAATTTTACCCTTGTTTTAAGGGTGAGAGGAGCTTTCATTGTCCACCGGGGCGTGAGCCAAGGCGGCCGGAAGTTACGCGCCTGGGAGCGGCGCTTTAACTTTTGGCAGAAAAACTGCCAGAAGGTTGATGGCATTACCATCAACGATGGCAAGGTTACAATAACTTTGCCAGCGCTAAGGATTCTGCGCGAGCGGAATCTGGTAATTGTTTCAAATCCCGGGAAGCCGCGGGTTTGGACAGTTAGCCGGATTCTGAAGACCGCGCAGCGGGTCCAGACAATGTCGGAGACAACGCCGGGCGCATTCGCGCGTCGCGGCGGCCAAAGGCTGTGAATCGAACAGAGTGAAAAAATGATTGATTGATGTGTTCTGAAGGCAGA
>JBAZHQ010000326.1:4486-5150 GCA_041652235.1 Opitutaceae bacterium
AACGAAAAGGGTGATAAGAAATGATGGGTATAATTTATGATCGGCACAATTCAGGTGCTGATCGAGAGAACTGGCATGAGCCAGCCGACAGCGAGACGATAACAATGAGCAAAGAAGCGTTTCTTCGCTTTTTCCCCAACCCAAAAATTGATGGGGATGAAGAAAAGAAATGCAAAAATGGTGGCGACTGCGAAGAATGTGGTCGCCGCTGTGGTCAGAGTATAAAAATGACACAGGGGGCAAGCGGCTTCGTCATCAGCAATGATTATCCCACTCACCAGATTGGTGAGTTTAAATGGGAGTGGAGCGGCCATGGGGCCACGGAGCATTGGTTTGACGAGGCAAGAAACCTCAAGTCAACCGATGACTATCGGTCGGGGAGTGGGCGGACTGCTCACTCGGTTCGGATCGTGGCGTACAAGCGCCACGTGAAGGTGCAGTCCTTCCGGTACGGGCTGACCGACGCTCAGATTTTCCCGAAATTCGGGAATGTCTGGGCCGAATTCAAGAACGCCCCCAGCGAATACCGGGCGAATTGGACCGGGTTCGCCCTTGGGTATATGCCCAAGGATGAGCACGGGTGTATCGATCCCGTTCCGGTCGTCAGCGACGACCTCGACGCAATGGTCGAGGCCATGCTCGCCGGCGATGTCGGTGAGCCGGT
>JBAZHQ010000327.1:0-5147 GCA_041652235.1 Opitutaceae bacterium
TCGAAGTGGTCAAACTCGGCCAGGATCTGCACGCCGCCCAAGCGACGGTTGCGGTGCAACTCGACGGCAGCCTGCCTAAGCGAGCGCAAGTCATACTGATTGGCCGTTACATTGCCTGGGTAAAGGCACTGCAGGCGGAGTATCCCAACGCGAAGTTCTACTCCTGTTACGAAGCAGGTCCCTGCGGATATTGGCTGCACAGAGAGCTTACAGCACTAGGTGTAATCAACGTCGTTACTGCACCGACCAACCTGAGCGGACGGCGCAAGACGGACAAACGCGATGCGCGCAAGCTGGTGGAAGCGCTCGATCGGTACGTCAGTGGCAACACCGATGCATTCAGCGTGGTCACTGTGCCCACACCCGAGCAGGAACAGCGCCGATCCCTACCCCGGCACCGGGCCACACTAATCAAGCAACGCAAGCGCTGCATCCAACAAGGCGGCAGTCTGCTCTTGCAGCACGGCCTGCGTCTGGGCGGAGTTTGGCGCACGAAGCGTGAGTGGGTGCAGTTGCAGGCCAGTCAGCCTTCGTGGATTATCCGTCGGCTAGCCGACTATAAGCAGGCCGCAGAGCTCTACGACGAACAGATCGCCGACGTGGATCGTCAGATTGAAGAGCTGGGCAAGGAGCTCAAGATAAGCGCTCCCAAGGGCGTTGGATTACTCACCTGCCTAATCCTGCTTTTGGAGACGATCAACTGGTCGCGCTTCAAGAACCGCCGCCAAGTATCCAGCTACACAGGGCTGTGTCCGAGCGAGTTCACCACTGGGGAGACTCGCAAACAGGGCAGTGTCGACAAGCATGGCAACCCTCGCGTCCGACACGCTCTGATTGAAGCGGTCTGGCGTCTGTTGCGCTACCAGCCCTCATATCCTCCGCTGCGCAAGCTCATCGAAGCCCAAAATCCCAGAGCCAGGCGAAAAGCAGCGGTGGCCGTGGCTCGCAGATTGGCCGTCGATCTTTGGCGCTTGGCCACCGGCCAAACCACCCCTGAGAAACTCGGTCTGATCATGGCCAACTGAAGCCTTCGGTTTAATCCCGCGTTCTTTTTCACTTTCCCTTGCTTTTGACTTTGGCGCGGCCCGGCGCACGTACGTTACTCTGGCTGGGTATCCATTCCCCTTCAGAAGATGGTACTGCTCGGGCCCGCCTCCTTTACCGCGCTCAAGCGGATTTGTCATGTTGCGCCAGCTCTCCTGCTGGCCGGATAGCAGTTTGTGCCGAGACGGCGTCTCTCGCGTACCGGGCGGTCCACGTGTCCTCGTCCAAGGTCTTAGCAACACTTTAACCCATGCGTGGGGGCTCGTCGCCGCCCCCACACCCCGGCTCGGGGCAGCTAATAAAAGAAAACAAAGACCCATT
Organism: Opitutaceae bacterium; assembly: GCA_041652235.1. Classification (GTDB taxonomy): domain Bacteria; phylum Verrucomicrobiota; class Verrucomicrobiia; order Opitutales; family Opitutaceae; genus MWDT01. The sequence goes on from JBAZHQ010000327.1 coordinate 1,366, forward strand.
TCCTCATAACCAAATCACAATTCTTACCGCTTGACCTCTTCAGCTTCATAGCAGCCAGATGCCAGATGCCAGAAGCCGGAAGCCAGCAAGGAAGTCGGATGTCGGAGATCGGAAGTCGGGCAAACCGGGGCTGTCAGCGATCGGCTTTCGGCTATCGGAGAAGTCCCCCGAGCCAACAATACCGATAGCTTTGGGATTCCTTTCAAGCTGCGAGGATTTGAGAACACTGTAGTACAAAAAACACAAGAAACACCAAAACAAAGACATATAGAAATTCGGTCGCTCACCCGGCAGGTGATTGCTCTGAGGACTTTCTTGGTTAACTATCTTCCTATTATTGTGGTTATTGTGTTTTTCGTGGCCATTTGGTCTGCAGAATTAAGGATAAGAGGGCGTCAACTTGCCAAGTGGGACGGCTTGTTCTCGCGAGTATTTTTTATTGTGAGTTCTATGTCTTTTCGTGGCGATTATCTGTCGATCTCGGGATGATGCACCAAGCCAAGGTCGCCAGGAAGGTGGTGACCAAAAGCCATTGCGAAAGTTGGCGAAGAATACGCCAGGAGCGAGGCGGGGACCAGGTCCAAGATGCCTGGTGCTCCCCCGCGGCAAGTCGCAGTCCGAGACGATAATCCTTGCGGACTGAAGCCATCGCCAAGGGATAGACTCCATTAATTTCCACCTTGGCCCAAGGGAATATGGTCGAGTTTAGGAATACCCAGCCTGACTTGTCCGTGCGGAAGTGCAGTTCTCCGATCTTGCCAAAGTCCTTGCCGCTAAGGCCTACCGGGAAACGATAGGTTTCCATCGTCTTAGCTATATTGGGGTCTAGTGTTCCGAACACGAGTGGAGTTGCGTAATCTGAAGCTGCCGCAGGGAGCCCGTCTCGGACTAGGCCCTCGCGTTTGCCATCAAGACTGTATTCGGACTTGGTCTCGTGTAGTTCAACCATCGAAGCATGTCGCAGTTTGATTCCCAAGGAGAGCGTGGCTGTGCAAAGGGCAAGCAGGCTCAGGATCGTTTGGAATCGCTTTATTTGAACTCTATTTGTGCGATCGCGGAGCAGAAGGCCTGTGCCGAGGATGGCGATCAGAAGGCCAAGGTTGGCGTGACTAACAAGGCGATAGGCAAACTGGACGGGCCCCGCTAAAAATGGAACACAGGCACCCAACGGTTTCCATAAGGAGATCGAGCCTAGCAGAGCGAACCAGACTAGGCCTAACATGAGAATCACAGTGCCAAAGAGTTGCTTGGGAAAACGGTCTGTTTCCGGCAGGCGAAAGATGAGTAAGAGGCTGCCAAGTAGAAAGATAATCAATGGCGCATCGAAGGGGGCCTCAAGAAACGGTGTCGATACTGCTGTGCCCAACTTCATGGAAAGAGCATCGTAAGGCAGGGGCGAGAAACGCCCGAGGAGTGAATCGCAGCGGTCTGGAAAATAATCGAGCTGGCGATATTTTGAGCTGATTCCGAGATCGTGGGAGAGAAGCACATTGGCCTGAATCCAAGGGGCGAGAATGAGCAAGGCTGCGATACAACCCAGCACTAACAGAATCAGCAGGGGGCGTCTTTGATTACCGAGTTGCTTCCATCGCACGAACAACAAAGAGCAACCCAAGAGGAGCAGCAAAGGGCACCCCAGCAGCATTGTAGGCGGGTGGCTGCCAGCCATAAGCATGGCGGTAAAGATCGTGAGCCAGGCAAATTTGAGTCTGATAGCTGGCGCTTCTTCCAGGGCGGAGGCGATGGCGAACGCGCAGGAGGTAACCAGAAGCGAAGTTGCCACATACTCTAGAAGAGCGCTGCGATTATAGAGGTTCGTGAGCGCGTAGGTTGACCAAAGTACCACCGTTGGAAGCACAAGACTTGGGAATGAGTCTTTGAAGACGCGAGTAAAGGCGGCACGGAGCGCCAGATATTCGCTTAGCAGCAGCACCACCAGGACTGCACGCAAGGCGATGGATGCACCGAGGAAGCTAGAAAGAAAACCAAGGATAGGGTAAATAAGATAGCCGTAGAATACAGGTGTGGGCATGCCGGCCACGGGCATCGTATGTAAATACTCAGGCATGGTATGGTGCTGACGGAAGAACTCCCCAAAATATCCAATGAACCAGAGGTGATTGCTCCAATCATAGTAAAAGCTGCTGGAGAGATCCGCCAGCAGACAGAGAGGAAGAAACACAGTGATCGCACAGATAACAGTACGAAGAATTTTGTTCAGGTGATCATTCACGGGGAGAGAACAAAATGAACGGTCAACTAGAGGTACAGGCAAGATCCACATGTTAACACTCTAGAAATTTTGTGCTTTTTCGTGCCTTTTTGTGGGTATTCGCTCACGGTTTTGGTGAATTTGATTTTCCCGTGAATTCTTTGTCCGAAACTAGTCCCGCCATAAAGGTCGAAGGCTTGACCAAGGCTTACCTCAGGAATGTTCCGCTCTGGCGATGGATCGTACAGGGCTCCGGGGCTGCGGGAAGAGAGGGGGGCTTTTCCGCCGGTGACCAGGTGGTGGCACTCAAGGACGCGTCGTTTGTGATACACAAGGGGGAGGCGTTTGGGATTATCGGACGCAATGGGGCGGGGAAGAGCACGCTGCTCCAGATCCTCGCTGGGACGCTCCAGGCCACTCAGGGCGCGATTTTCATCGATGGGAGGGTCACGGCCTTGCTCGAGCTGGGATCGGGCTTTAATCCTGAGTTTACGGGGCGGGAAAACGTGTTTCTGGCGGGATCGATCCTCGGAATCGGGCGGGCTGAGATGGAAGCGAAGTTCGCCGAGATCGCCGGTTTCGCTGATATAGGCGATTTCATCGAGCAGCCGGTGAAAACCTACTCCACGGGCATGTTGATGCGCGTGGCCTTTGCCGTCTCGGTGGCGGTCGAGCCCGATATCCTCATTATCGACGAGGCATTGGGCGTTGGCGACATCCTGTTTCAGCAGAAATGCAATCGGAGGCTGCGCGAGCTTCTTGCCAAGGGGGTCACGCTGCTGGTCGTCACCCACGACACGTCCTTTGTGCTGAATATGTGCAACCGTGCACTCTGGCTCGATAAGGGGCGCATGGCTTTCCTGGGAGATGCATCGTCCTGCGTCAGGGAATATCTCACGGCAATGGGCGCGTCCGCAGGCAATGAAGTAACCCTGACAGCCAGCTCGAGCGAGCTGTCCCTTGCGATGCTGCCACCGGTGCCTTCGCTGGATCTTTCGGAATGCCAGAGGATGGGAGATGGCGGGATAGGCGTGGAGCGAGTGTGGATCCAGAACGAGGCAAGTGAGAGCTCCACCGTTTTCAGGTTGGGAGAATGGTGTCGTGTATCGGCTCTCGTGCGGGCTCAACGCGATGTGCGCCTTGCCAGCGGCGGCTGTGAGTTGCGGGATCGTCACGGCCAGGTCGTTTTCGCCACCGGGCTTCGCGTCGTGCGCAGGCTGATCGAAGCCATCCCGGCAGGGGAATGCAGGCTCGTCGTGATGCGCTTCAGAATGGAGCTGGCTCCCGGTCAATACACTTTGGATGTGGGCACCGGAGCGGGCGAGCAGGAGGACAACACCTGGCAGCGCGTGCTGGCCTGTGCGGTGATTGAAGTCTCAACGACCCCCGAGCAGGACGTCGTCCACGGCCTAGTGCGCCTTCCCTACGAAGTCGGGGCCTTTGTCGTAGAGCGTAAGGAGGGAAAGCTAATAGCTAGTAGCTAATAGCTTGTAGCTTTTTATAGCACTTCCGCGAAGAAGGGGCGGAGGCGGGCGAAGAGGAGGTAGCCGATGATGAGGGATACCCCGGC
>JBAZHQ010000328.1:0-5142 GCA_041652235.1 Opitutaceae bacterium
GGCGCAGAGTGACGCCGACCTCCGATCTCAGATCTCCGACTTCCCTGCTGACTCTGGCTTCCGGCTTCTGGCATCTGGCCTCTTTGGTTGCGGCTCTGCCGCGCTATGCCTTTTTGTGGCCATTCCATTGCGATTTTCATTCTTACGGCTTTCGCTTCATTCTCCCATGCCTGCATCTCCCTCATTCCGCACACGTGCCGGGCGCGCCGCCTGGATAGCGCGGCGCCTGGCGGATCTGTATCCAGAAACTCCGATACCGCTGAGGCATGACGACGCCTACACGCTGCTGATTGCGGTGGTGCTGTCGGCGCAATGCACCGATGTCCGCGTGAACAAGGTGACGCCTCGGCTCTTTGCCCGGGCTTCGACCCCGCAGGCGATGGCCGACGCGCCGGTGCGCGAGATCGAGGCGATCATCCGCCCCTGCGGGCTTGCTCCGCGCAAGGCGCGGGCAATCTCAGAGCTTTCGCGCCTAATCGTCGGGCGACACGCAGGCAAGGTGCCGTCGAGCTTCGAGGAGCTGGAGGCATTGCCCGGAGTCGGGCACAAAACGGCATCGGTCGTGATGGCGCAGGCCTTCGGCGTACCTGCGTTCCCGGTGGATACGCACATCCACCGGCTGGCCCAGCGCTGGGGACTCACCAACGGGAGGAACGTCGAGCAAACGGAACGCGACCTGAAGACCCTTTTCCCCGAGGACCAGTGGAACCGGCTGCACCTGAGAATCATTTATTACGGACGCGAGCACTGCACGGCCCGGGGCTGCGACGGCACGGTCTGCGAGATCTGCCGCACTTTGTTCCCTGGCCGCAGGAAACCGGTGTGCTCGAAGAAGTAACCGACCCCGGGAGCCTCCTTCGGATGGAAGGGAAGTTTCTCCTGAAAAACGATATTGATCTGTGGAGAGGCCTCGTTCAAACGTCTCCCTCCTCTGATTGGACGCTTAGCTCAGTTGGTTAGAGCATTAGTATCACACACTAGGGGTCCCGGGTTCGAGTCCCGGAGCGTCCACCATCCTTCGCCCTTTGGGCTACGGATGGCGCAGCCTCGCTTCGAACGAGTCTGATGTTTTTCGCTCTCTGATTTCTAGCCGAAGAATGGTGCCCTTTTAAGCTCTGCTGTACAGCAGAACGAAGTAGGGCCTTTGCGGTGCAGCAAAGCCGAGGACCTTCCCCTCAACGACTCGGCAAAGGCTTCCAATTTTAAGCGGTATTAAAATCACACTCCGGTCGATCCTTTGCGAAACGGCGTTTATGCCATACATCGTGACGTTACAGGCACCCGTCACTACTTGCGCAATCGGTAACGAGCTAGGTCCTCGGCAGAGATCTGATCGGCCGGGACTAGTTGATAATGCTCTTCATCAACCACTTTGATGATATCATTCTCAAGCGTGAGCTCTAGAAGAGCAATCAGGTCTGTCTCAATAAATTGCGCTGAGATCGCTCTGCAGATTAAACCAGGAAACTTCTCTGCACAGCAGGCGATGTCCTGCTTCGATTGGACGGGGCTAAGCTTGTCGCTACCTCCTTTGGCTTGCACGGGGACGATAAATTGCCGACCCGCTCGATCAACGCCGACGTAGATCTCGTCAATCTCGATTTGTCCGACCCCTTTTACATAGGTTCTTAAATGGCTTTGTATAGAATAAGCCGCTATCCCGAGGAATATGTCGATTAGGCGATTGTATCTAACCTTGGCTAATAGGGCCTGTTCATCCGACAATGCGTAAGCTGAAACAATTTCAGGTGTTGCGTCGGGTAGCTTAATTGTAACGAGACTTGGATTCGGTTCGATTCGGCTGACCTTTGCCAATCTAAAGACATAACGAGCACGCCCAACTCCCTCGATAATCCACTCTCTACCGAGAGGTTGCGTAGCGACAACTTTGCCCGGCATAGTCGTTCGATACCGAATGGAATAGATCGTATCGCCGAGATTTTTCGGTAGCTGGATTTTAAGGCTTTTTGCTGCAGGTTCGAGTTCACTGCGAATAAAGAATACTTCCGTTGCTCCCGGTTTGTAATGATCGAAAAAGATCTTTTCGATCAGGGGCTTATACATCTTTCTATCTTGCTTCTTTGATTTTGCCTTAGGCATATATAAGTCTATGGTTTGTAGCAGCTTCAATTTCTGCTTGCTTGCGTTTTCGTGCACCGCTCTTCCTATCTCGACGCCCGATTGGAATGGGTATGCCCCAATATGCAGACGCATGTGACATATCCATTTGAAGCAAGTCTGAAGACCCCAAATCGAGCATGACCGTGGGGCATTTGGGGACTATCCCAGCAGCGGTTATGACCTTCGCGGCAACAGCGCGGGCTAGCGGTGGTGGAACTGCATTCCCAATCTGCCGTGCACCATTCCATTTGGTAACGTGAAACCGGAACCAGTCGGGAAAACCGTGAAGCCGAGCCATCTCTCTCACCGTGATGCAACGTGGGAATCGGTAGTGGATCGGCCTAGGACTTGTGAACGCTCCTCGCTTCGAGTCGCTTCCCGCTCTCAACGTATTCGCAAGCCCGTTGGCAGCTAGTTTGAACAGACGGGAAATAGGCTCGACCTTTCCTCCCTGCGTTTCGGCGAAACGACGCCTCGAAATATCGGAGTGCTCTGTACGCGCGCTTGCCGTGAGAATTGTGGCGTCCCAGTTACGTCGATAACCAAAATGCCATGACTTTTTAGCCATGCAGCGCATTTCTGCAGCGTAGGCCGAAGGCGTGCCCCAACGGTCGGTTTTCACCCAATCCCGCTCGCTCAAGGACTCAAACGACTCTGCGTCAGGTAGGTCTCCTAAAGCATCTTCGCAAGTTGGGCCATCAGTTAATCCTTTAAGCCTTATATCGGTACCGACTGCAAAAGTAGATGGAGCCGGATACTCTGGCAGTGTCAAACCTCGGCGCGCTCCTAATAGGATCAATCGCTCACGATCTTGTGGCGTTCCGAACGATGCTGCATTAAGCACCTGCCAAGGCGATCGAACATTGTATCCAATATCACGGAAAGCGCAGATAAGTTCTTCGAGGATTTGTCGCTGATCGCCAACTGTGAGCCCTTTAACATTCTCGAATACAAAGTAGTTCGCGTCGAGTTCGCGAACGATACGGACAAACTCTCTGACAAGGGCGTTGCGCGGGTCATCGAGCACACGCTGGCCAATCATCGAGAATCCCTGGCACGGAGCACCGCCGAATACGACATCTACACGCTGTCCGCCGATTTGGGCAGCTTCGCGAATCTCAGCCCCGCTAAGGCCTACGACTGACCGAGGCAGCATTGCACAGCATGGAAAGTTGAACTCGTGCGCTGCCGCGTGAACGGAATCGTATTCGACAGCCGCGACAACGTCGAAGCCAGCTTGCTCGAAGCCGAGACTAAGCCCGCCTACTCCAGAAAATAGATCAATGCCGATCGGTCGCGCCATTTTAAGAAAAGATGGGAAGGAAAGAGGACAGACACAACTCTAACCCTCAATGCGAGGCGAAAAATCGCCTAAGAACTTCAAAACTCGGGGCAACGCTTTATCGAGATTTCGAATCTGGCATTGCCATACGACCAGCGCCTTCCATCCCTCCCCTTTAATTAAACGAAGGACTCGAACGTCCCGGGCATGATTGGCAGCGATTTTTGGTGCCCAGTAATGTAATCGGCTTTTAGGCAACCTGCCCCAGCGACATGCGTGTCCATGCCAAAAGCAGCCATGAACGAAGATGACCTTTCGCAGTTTTGGGAACACTATGTCTGGCTTCCCGGGTAAAGCTGCATAGTTGGTTCTGTATCGGAACCCGAGTGCATGCAGAGCCTTTCTCAAAATAATCTCAGGGCCAGTGTCGTGCGTAGAGACAGAAGCCATGATTGTACTTCGCGTAGCCTTAGATACCCTGTCCACCATTGGACGAATCATGTCGCATAATTCGTTTCAATCAAGCGTCAGGGGATGCATTGGTTATATCCTTGGGCCTTCTCTGCTTTCGTGTGCGACTGCCGGAGATGATCCATCTCAAGAATCTAACCCAGAGCGACCAGGGCTGCATTCCGGGTGAGTGTCCGAGCGAGGCTTCGGCTGTGGCAAGGGAGTCTTCCATCAGAGCGTCGTGCAGGGGCCTGAAGATGAGCGGCCATGACAGCAGGGCGCGGCCATGGACGGTCATATCGATCGTATGCCGCAATAGAACCCTGTCGGCGCCAGGCGCGCTGACGATCTGATAGCTGTGAACGCCATCGAATCCAACAGGGCCGGTGAATCGGAACCTAACCGCCTGGCCCGGCATGCACTCTTCGACGAAGTACCGGATAGGTCCATGCCCGCCGCGGGCGCCCACGCCGAGAGGCCGATCCAGTTTCATCGGAGGCCAAGAGTGCCGCGGCCATAGCGAATCCTTGGGAGAGGCAAGCGAATCGATCAATACGCCAACCTGCTGAGGGGAGGCGCGGAATTCGCGCTCATGGATATTGAGAACTTTCATGCGAGTTGATTTTTCCCCCGACTTCGCAGATTAGCCATCCCAAGGTATTGGGTTTGGCGTACTATCCGGACGCCTTTGCATTTTGGCCATAAGTGCCATCCGCACGCTGGTGCAGGATCACCAGATTGCCGTCCGGATCGTGAAGCTCCAGATGGTGGCAGCAGCCGTTATCGATTGGCGGATTCTCGATGGAGATTCCTTTCTTCTTCAGCTCTTCGTAGGCGGCGAAGATGTCGCTTACGGCAAGTGCGATGCGACCGCCGGCCTTTGAACCAGCGGGCACAGACCGCCCCTTCAGCGACAAGGTCACGTTGTCGCAGTCGAACTCTGCCCATTGATCTTCTTCGCTGAAGATCTCACAATGCATATCGAGAACGTCGCGATAAAACGCCACCGCTGCCGAAAGATCGGACACCAGAAACATCACGAAATCTGCGCCACGAATTTTCATTTTTGATGAATCCCAAAGGTGGGATAGCGTATTGGTTATCTAAACACGGAGTTCACGGAGAGCACGGAGTAAAGCATGGGCGATCGAACCGGAAGTTTTTGAACCACGAAACACACAAAATTACATAGCGCGGCGGAGCCGCAACCAAAGAAGATAGAATCTAGGAGCGAGGAGTGAGAATGGGCGCTGCGCGCCAAGTGCGGGGGCACCGCTTTCGGTGCCATT
>JBAZHQ010000329.1:0-1779 GCA_041652235.1 Opitutaceae bacterium
GGCGGATCGATACGGCGATGATGCGGATCGTGGATATCCTCTACGCCCTGCCCTTCACCATTTTCGTCATCCTGTTGATGGTTTTCTTGAAGGATCCCATGAGGGACTTCGATGCCTGGCTGGGGCAATGGGCTTTCCTTTCGGGGATGCAAGGCTTCGGGAAGATCATCCTGCTGTTTGCCGCCATCGGCGCCGTGGAGTGGCTCACCATGGCGCGTATCGTCCGGGGCCAGATTCTATCGATCAAACGCATGGAATATGTGGAGGCCGCCCGCGCGCTGGGCTTTGGGCGCTTTCGCATCATTTTCCGCCACATGATTCCCAATGCCCTGGGACCGGTGATCGTTTACACGACGCTCACGATTCCCGCCGTCATGCTGCTCGAATCCTTCCTCAGCTACCTCGGGCTCGGCGTCGACGCTCCCATGAGTTCCTGGGGAACCCTGATCAAGGACGGCGCGGAAAAGATGGAGGAGTACCCCTGGCTGCTGATCTACCCCGGCGGAATCTTCTCTCTCACGCTTTTGTCCCTCAATTTCCTGGGAGACGGCCTCCGCGACGCCCTCGACGTCCGCGCCGCAAAGGACTGATGGGCTTTTGAACTGCAAAGAATCAAAGAAATCCATCGACAAGCTCAGGACAGGCAAAGGATCGAACCTTCCATTCTTTGTTTCTTTGCAGTTCAAACCCAGCAGTCTCGGAATCTCCTCTCTTAGCTTGATCGACTTGATCGCACCCGTTCTATTCGGCCCCGTCCCCCTGTTCTCGGGGACAAATCCTTTCTCAAAAATGAAAAGCTACAAAATCGCAGTCATCGGCGGCGACGGCACAGGCCCGGAAGTCGTCCGCGAAGCCATCAAGGTGCTCGACGCCGCCGCTCCCAAGTTCGGCGTCAAGCTCGATTACACGTATTTCGATTTCGGCGGCGCCCGCTACCTGCGCACCGGCGAGGTGCTGCCGGACAGCGCCGTTCCCGAACTGCTCAAGTTCCCGGCCATTCTCCTCGGCGCCATCGGGCACCCCGATGTGAAGCCGGGCATCCTGGAAAAGGGCATTCTCCTCAGATTGCGCTTCGAGATGGAGCAATACATCAACCTGCGTCCGGTCCGGCTCTACGACTCCCGTTTCTGTCCGATCAAAAACAAGAAGCCCGAAGACATCGATTTCGTCGTCGTCCGCGAAAACAACGAAGGTCTTTACACCGGCACGGGCGGAATCGTCTTCAAGGGCACGCCTCATGAGGTTGCCCTCCAGGAAAGCGTCAATACGAGACGCGGCGTCGAACGCTGCCTGCGCTACGCCTTCGAATGCGCCCGCAAGCGCCGCGGCGGCAAGCCCTGGCACGGTCTCAAACCCGAGGATATCGCGGCCGGCAAGACATCCCAGCTCACCCTTTGCGGCAAGACCAACGTGCTCACCTACGCCTTCGATCTCTGGGAGCGCGCCTTCCACGAGATCGGCGCCAAAGATTATCCCGACGTCAAGCGCGACTACGCCCATGTCGACGCCACCACGATGTGGTTTGTGAAAAATCCCGAGTGGTTCGACGTGATCGTCACCGACAACTTGTTCGGCGACATCATCACCGACTTGGGCGCGATGATCCAGGGCGGCATGGGCATCGCCGCCGGCGGCAATATCAACCCGCAGGGCACATCGATGTTCGAACCGATCGGCGGCAGCGCGCCGAAGTACACGAACCAGAACATCATCAACCCGCTCGCCGCAATCTGCGCCGGCGCGATGATGATGGATTTCCTCGGCGAAACCGCGATGGCC
>JBAZHQ010000330.1:0-5080 GCA_041652235.1 Opitutaceae bacterium
GATGGGCTTGGACTGATAACAGGTGGCGGCCCGCCCGTTCCCGAGCCCTCCACCTACGCGGCCATCATGGGCGCGGCGGCGTTTGGCGTGGCGGCGTTCAGGCGTCGCAGGAAAACCAATACCGCGACAGAATAGTTGGTAGCTGTTAGCTCGTAGCTTGTAGCTCTCTGAAGCTTGTAGCTCAGAATCCGGAGCTAAAAGCTAACAGCTCGTAGCTAATAGCTTTTCATAAAACCAGCTTGATGCCTTTGCGGAGGTAGGTGGGGACGTCGAGGTCCTGGCCTTCGTAGAGATTGCGGTCGGTGTTCTCGAAATGGCCGCGGGACTCGATTTCGCCGAAGGTGAATTCTTCCTGCTCCAGGCGCGCCTTCTCGGCGGCAGCGGCAGCTTCGGCTTTGGCTGCATCTTCGGACAGCGATGAGGCGGCGGGCACGCCCGCCTTGGCGGCTGTTTCGCTTTCTGCGGCGGGCTTTGAACCTTCGGTAGTCTTTGTGACGCTGCGTGTGCGTGAGGCGCTGGCGGGGCTGCGCACGGTGGCGCGACCGCGCCCTCCGATATCGGTGGCTCCGAGGACGACAAGCTCGATGCGGCCCGGCATGGCCTCGTCGATCATGGCTCCCAGGACGACGTGGGATTCCATGCCGAATTCCTCGGTCACGGCCTGCATGAGCTCGTTCACCTTGGCAGTCGCGAGATCGGCTCCGCCTGTTATGTTGACCAGCAGGCGGTCGGCCTTGCGGGCATTCTCAGGCGTGGCGAGAAGCGGACAGAGGCGAAGACTCTCGATGGCCTGGGCTACGGCGTTCTCGCCCGAACCCGCACCGAGGCCGAAAAGGGTTTTGCCTCCGCGTGACTGGAAGACCTGGCGCAGCGTGGCGAAATCGACGTTGATCATGCCCGTGCGAACGAGCATGGACCAGATGGCCTTCACGCCACGACCGATCCATGCGTCGGCGCGTGCAAAGGAATCCTGCACGCTTTCCTTGTCGGCGGCTTCCTGGAGCAGCACGTTGTTTGGCAGGGTGATGACCGCATCGCAGGCGCGGCGCAAAGCGACCAGGCCTTCCTCGGCCTGCTTGAGGCGCCGGCCTCCCTCGAAGGAAAATGGAAGGGTGACGAATGCGATGACGAGCGCGCCCTGCTCCGCCGCCACCTCGGCAACCACCGGAGCGGCTCCGCTGCCGGTGCCGCCGCCCATGCCGGCGACGATGAACACGAGGTACTGATCCTTCATGACGGCGGCAATTTTTTCGCGATCCGCGTCGGCGGCCTCGCGTCCGATCTCGGGATCGCCGCCTGCGCCGAGACCCCGGGTGACCGAGGAGCCGAGCATGACTTTCTCCTGCACGGGAGAGGCGGAGAGCGCCTGAAGGTCGGTGTTGATGACGGCCAGTTGCAGGCGCTCAAGATTTTCCATCTTGAGTCGGCCGACCGCACTGGAGCCTGCGCCGCCCACGCCCACGAGCTTGATCGCGATGTCGTGATCCGTGAGGAGCTGTTGTTCGAGGGGAAGTTCGTTCATGAAGAAATTCGGGTGGATTAACTGCGAAGGGAAAAAGGAGCTAGAATGAACTCAGCGTCTCTGACCTGCACAAAAGAAAGACATATTCTGAGAATTGAACTGCAAAGAAACAAAGAATCAAAGGGCTCGTTCTTTGTTTCTTAGCTTCTTTGCAGTTCAAACGTTTGGTTCTTAGAAACCGGAGAAGAGTTTTTGGAGAAAACCGGGTTTGCGGCGGCCTGGAGCGGAGGAGGCTTCGGCGTGGGAGGCCAGGCCGTAGTAGAGGAGGCCGAGGGCGGTGTTGTAGCCGGGGTCGCGTAGATTCTCGCTCACAGTCGCGGGCGGCTCGCCGAGATGGGCGGGGATGCCGAAGACCTTGGCTGCGCAATCGGCGATGGCGGGAAGCTTGGATGTGCCCCCGGTAAGCACGACGCCGGCAGTGCATTTCTCCGGGGAGAAGGCGGTGCCGAGTTTCTTTCTCACGACCTCGAAGATTTCCCAGGTGCGCGCCGAGAGGATCTGCTCGATCGTATGGCGCGGGAACTGCCGGTCGCCGATGGCGAAATTGCCGTCGAGCCACACCTTCTCGCCCTTGGAGCCCGGAGAAACCATGGCGCGACCATGGTGCACCTTCAGCTTGTCCGACTGGCCTTCGGTGAGGCGGAGCCCTAGCGCGAGATCGTTCGTAAGGTGCGAGCCGCCGACGGGAACAATGCCGGTCACGAACGGCCCGCCGTCGCGGTAGAGCACAAAATCAGTCGTGCCTGCGCCAATGTCGATCGCGAGGATGCCGTTCTGACGCTCCTCGGGGGTCGTGACCATGTGGCCGGAGGCGAGGCTGGAAAGGATCAGCTCGCGCACCGAGAGATTGAAGCCGCGGATGACGTGGATGTTGTCGGCCAGCTTGTTCTCCTGGCCGTGCACGATCCAGTAACCGGAGTCCAGGCGGCGTCCCACGAGATGCTCGGGGCTATGCGGGACGACGCGACCGTCGAGACGAAAGGGACGGCGGATGTTGTGAACCACCATGCGCCCAGCCGGGAGTTCCTTGGACGTGGCGAGGCTGCACACCATGTCGATGTCGAGCTGGCTCACCATGTTGTCTGCCGCCTTCACGGTGACCGAAGCCTCGTTGTAGAAACCCTCAAGGTGGCCGCCCGTCTGCGCCAGGAACACGAAGTCGATGCGCTCGCCCGCGCTCTGTTCGGCGGACTGCAGCGCGTAATGCGTGCAGTCGCTGGCTGCCTTATAGTCGACCACGACCCCCTTGACGACGCCCCGTGAAGGACATTCGCCGTAGCCTATGATGGCCAGTTCGCGGCCTGTGAATTCTCCAATGAGGGCAATGGTCTTGGAGGTGCCTATCTCGACGGCGCCGATGAAATGGGTTTTAGAGCTCACGATTCGCGGGTTTAGTCTGGAAGTTGAAAAATGCGGGAGAGGTTTTCTTTTGTGCCGGTTCCGCCGGTGTGACGCTCGGCGCGGGAGCGGAGCCGGCCTTGCGAGCAGGCTGCGGTGCCAGCTTGGGAAATGCCACCGGGACATTGCTGCCCTGCCCAAAATCGCCCGCTCCATGGCTCAGGTCGATCCTGGCGAGCGGCGATTCCGGTGTGGGCTTCACCATGTCGCGAATATAGTCGAGCCAGGCGAGCTGCTTGAAAAAGTCCTCCTTCGTGCTGAAAATCACGCTCTCGCATTCGGGAGCCTTCACCTCGATCTCGCCGTCGCTCTGGAGACGGGCGAGATTGACGACCTTGAAAAGCGAATACAGGTGCTCGGTCTCATACTTCGCCTTGGCGAGCAGCTCGGAAACGACCGCCATGCCCTCGATGGGCGCTATGGAACCGCCGTTTCGGGAGAGGCGGACGCCGTCGAGCCAGGGGAGCGAATCGCAAAGGGCGGGATCGTAGCCCTCCCCCTTGAAGATCACACCGTCACGGGCGACAAGATACTGCGACGGCTCCTGGCTCGCGTCCTGCACCATGATGCGGGCGACGGGAACGCGCTCGGAGAGGGTGACTGCGAGCGTGGAAGGAAAGCTCTTCATGATCATGGCGCTCTTCACCTGGCCGGAGGCGAGCAGGCGCGCCTGCAACTTGTCCAGATCGAGTTCCATCAAAGTGTCGCTTTTGGAGAGGCCGAGGGTGCGGATAACCCACTGCTTGTCCAGAACTCCATCCGACACAGGAACGATATCCTTCACGGGGCCCGATTGGGCGGCGCGCGCCAGTTGCCGCGGATTATTCTCTATCGTCGAGACGAGCTCGATGCAGGCCCAGGCGAGACCGGCCATGATCGCGGTGCCGCAGATCACCTTTGCGAGCGCGAGAAGCTGGCGGCGACGCCCGGTCTTGGACATGGCGCGCGGCTGCACCTCCTGGGGAATATCCCGCCAGGAGCGCGACGAAGGAGAGTTGCCGGAGGATTCGCTCATGCCCGCGATGAAGATCGCCTACCTAATGCGGATAAATGGCCACAAAAAACAGTGCGTGGCCATTCAGTTGCCTGAACTGGAGTTGAAGCGGGCGATCGCGGGCGAAACCAATTCACGCGCCAACGCCGTGTAATCGAGCCCCACGCAATGCGCGCTCATCGGCAACAGGCTCGTGTCCTTCATGCCGGGGAGCGTGTTGATCTCCAGGAAGAACAATTCGTTGTCTTCGGAAAGCATGAAATCCATCCGAGCATAGTCGCGGCATGAGCAAGCGCTGAAGGCAGCCTCGGAGGCGGCTCGCGCGGCGGCTGCGACCGTTTCGGGGATCGGCGCGGGCGCGAGGTACCGGGTGAGCCCCTTGGTATATTTGGAAGCGTAGTCGAACAACCCCGACTTCGGCACGATCTCGACGACTCCCATGGCTTTGCCATTGAGAACGCCGACGGTGAGCTCGCGACCGGCGATGCGGCGCTCGATCAGCCATTCGCCCGCCTCGAGACCCGCGAGAACGCCCTCAAGCTGCGCCTGGGACGAGATCACATGCAGGCCCACGCTGCTGCCGTTGCAGTTTGGTTTCACGATGAGCTTATCGCCAAGCTCGGCGACGAGTTCGGAGGCGGTCGGATGCGCCTCGCCCGTGATCCTCATCCCCTGGCAAACGCGCACGCCTGCGGCAAAGGCTTTCTCCTTAGTCAGAGCCTTGTTGAAACAGAGCTCGCTGGCTGCCGAGTCGCAGCCGGCGTACTGCACGCCCGCCTTCTCAAGCAGGCGCTGCATCCCGCCATCCTCGCCAAAGGTGCCGTGCAGGGTCGAGAACACGACGTGACATGCCGGATCGAGGCCAGCCGGAAGGGTCATTCCATCGACCACGAAAAGGCGGGTCGGAAAATTGCGGGTCAATGCGATAGCGGAAGCCTTTCCCGAGCCGAGTGAAACCTCGCGCTCTGAGGAAACGCCGCCGCTCAACACGGCGATGATGGGATTGGAAGGCATAAGGAAGAATAGAGAAATGGCCACGAAAAGGCACAAAACTCATAGCGCGGCGGAGCCGCAACCAAAGAAGATAGAATCTAGGAGCGAGGAGTGAGAATGGGCGCTGCGCGCCAAGTGCGGGGGCACCGCTTTCGGTGCCATTGGGCAAGGGG